>JAAFKE010000020.1 GCA_013298215.1 Cytophagales bacterium
CACATTGGCCAAAACCAAACCTTCTGAGTTGCTTGCATAGCTCACGCGCTTGCTTTGTCTAACTAATCCGCTATTATTGTAGATTAAAACACTCCACCGTAGCCGAGTATGAAGTTTTTATCCTTAGATTTTACCCATTTTCGCAGCGATTTTGGGGCTGGTTTGTCCGTTTTTTTTGTTTCAGTGGTGCTGGCAGGGGCCATAATGAGCCAAAAATCTTTCAAATTGACAATGACAAAAGGTCGCTGCTTGACTTTAAAGCAGTACGAGGGCAGGCGAACCGAGATTAACGAATATATTGCCACTCCCCAACAACTCCAATGAACCGATCAGTTTTAGCAATTGTGCTTTACTTTACAGCTACAAACGCATCGATTGCGCAAAACTTTGACTTGGGTAGCTGGAATATTTTAAACCTAAAATACACTGCCAACGATAAATGGAGCATATTTGGGGAGGCGCAATTGCGCTCTTTGAAGTTTTACCGCAACTTTCACTACTACGAATACAAAGCAGGTTTTAATTATAAGGCCCACAAAAATGCTACCTTGTCGCTCGGTGCGGGTAGCTACCAAACGTACAGAGAAGGCGGTAATTTTGTATTGCCCAAAAACAACGATGAGTTTAGGGTTTGGCCACAAATAATTGTTTTCCAATCGGTAGGAAAACTCAAAATAGAGCAGCGATACCGAGCAGAGTTTAGATTTACGAGCAATGGCTACCGCAATCGTTTCAGGTATCGAGTGGGTTTGTCTTATCCATTTGGCAAAGAGATAGATGCCTACAAACCGTTTCAAATTAGCGTGAGCAACGAACTGTTTTTTACGGACAAAGAACCTTACTTTGAAAGAAACCGACTATTGGTTGCTTTCAATTATAAACCCTCAAAAACGACAACCCTACAAGTTGGATATTTGCACCAGTTCGACTACAAAATAAACGACGAAACGGGGCGAGACTTCTTGCAAGTAGGGTACTTTATTGATTTGTTTAGAAAGCAATCATCGAACCCAACTTATAACATATATCTCAAAGACAACTAATGGAACTCTCATAACGTAACAATAATTTGGCTTTTCAATCGGCTCTGGTTGTGGCAGATAGAGTCCAAATTCCACTAAATTCCACAAGCTCTTTTCGTAATCCACCACAAAATTAATTTAAAACTAACCCTTCTTTTATGAAAAAAAATGTCTATTGTCTACTAATCAGCTATTTGCTTTTTTGCTGCGTTGTCAGGGCGCAGGTGTTGCCCGTCGAATCGTTTAAAAACATGAAGGTGCGCAGCATCGGGCCAGCGGTGATGAGCGGGCGCATTACCTGCATCGACGCGGTGGTGTCTAACCCAAACGTAGTCTATGCGGGTGCGGCCTCGGGCGGCGTATGGAAATCAGAAAACGGTGGCTCGTCGTGGTCGCCTATTTTCGACGACCAGCCGACCCTAAACATTGGCTCGGTGGCCGTGCAACAGTCCAACCCGAGTGTGGTGTGGGTGGGCACTGGCGAGGGTAACCCCCGCAATTCGCTTAACATTGGCCAAGGAATTTACAAGTCGAACGACGCGGGCAAAACCTGGAAGTGCGTCGGTTTAGAAAAAACACTGAACATCCACCGCATTCTGATCGACCCGCTCAACTCTGACGTGGTTTATGCGGGTGCAATTGGCTCTCCTTTCGGCGACCACGCCGAGCGGGGCGTTTTCAAGACCACCGACGGGGGCAAAAACTGGGAGAAAATACTTTTTACCAACGAAAAATCGGGCGTGGGCGAGATGGTCATGGATCCCGCTAATCCCTTGAAAATAATTGTTAATATGTGGCAACACCGCCGCACTGCCTGGGATTTTACCTCGGGCGGCGAGGGTTCGGGTTTGTATATGACCTACGACGGCGGCAAAACTTGGAAGAAACTCGGCCAGGCCAACAACCTCCCCGATGCGGTAGGTCGCTGCGGCTTGGCCATTTCGCGCTCCAATCCCAACCGCGTGTATGCCCTGGTAGAATCTGCTAAAAATGCCCTTTACCGCTCCGATGACGGCGGCGAAAAGTGGGAAAAAATCAACGAAAAACCCGAAGAAGTAAGCAACCGTCCGTTCTATTTCAACGAAATATTTTGTGATCCTACGAACGAAAATCGATTGTATGCCATCTACCAACCCATTACGGTGAGCGACGACGGCGGCAAGTCGTTTAAAACCATTGCCACCCTCCAACAGGTACACGCCGACCACCACGCGCTGTGGATAAACCCAAATGACCCAAACCTGATCTACAACGGCAACGATGGCGGCGTAACCGTCAGCCGAGACCGTGGCCATACGTGGGTTTTTGCCGACGATATTCCCGTGGGGCAGTACTACCACGTAAATGTTGATAACGAACTGCCCTACAACGTGTACGGTGGTTTGCAAGACAATGGCTCGTGGGCCAGCCCAGCTTATACTTTTACCGACAACGGCCTGCGAAACTACTACTCTAACGTGGTGCTCTACGGCGACGGATTTGACGTAATGCCCGACCCCGACGATGCCCGCTTCGGCTACGCCATGTCGCAGGGAGGGAATCTGGCGCGCTACGACCGCCAAACGGGGCGCAACGTGTTTATTAAACCCACTCACCCCGACCTCAAAGCCCGCCTGCGCTTCAACTGGAATGCCGCAATTGCCCAGGATCCTTTCGACAAAGCCACGATTTATTACGGCAGCCAGTTTGTGCACCAGTCCACCGACAAAGGCCAGACGTGGCGCGTGCTCTCGGGCGACCTAACGCTCAACAATCCGCTCCAGCAAAAGCAAGACCAGAGCGGTGGTTTGACGCTCGATGTGACATCGGCCGAGAACCACAACACCATTTTGACGATTGCGCCGAGTACCAAGGAAAAGGGAGTTTTGTGGGTAGGCACCGACGACGGAAACGTGCAACTAACCCGCGACGGTGGCCAGACGTGGAGCAACCTGACACCCAACATAGCGGGTCTGCCCAAAGAGGCTTGGATTCCGCAGATCACCGCCTCGCGCCACAACGCTGGCGAGGCATTCGTGGTGGCCAACCACTACCGTGCGGGAACTGACTTTGCGCCCTACGTTTTTAGAACCACCGACTACGGCCAAACCTGGACGCGCCTCGTGGACGACAAAAAAGTGAACGGCTACGCACTCTGTTTTTTGCAAGATCCCACCCAACCCAATTTGCAGTTTTGTGGCACCGAACACGGTTTGTTTGTGAGCATCGACAACGGCCAGAATTGGGCGCAGTGGAAGCACGGTATCCCGTCGGTTTCGACGATGGACTTGGCCATTCAAGAACGCGAGGCCGACTTGGTGATCGCTACTTTTGGCCGTGCGTTGTACGTTTTAGACAACATTCGCCCGCTGCGCGCCTTGGCAGCTTCGGCTGGCAAAGCCATTAACCAAAAAATAACGGTCTTCGAGCCAACCCCAACCTACCTGGCATCGTACAAAGAAGCCCCTGGCTACATGAACACAACCGACGACCTTTACGAGGCCGAAAACCGCCCCGTGGGTGGCATTATAGACTATTTCTTGGGCAAACCCGCCGCTCCAGTGCCTGCGCTATCGGTTGGTGCTGCGCCCGCAAAGGCTAAAAGCAAAACCAAAATGGCCACTTCGCCGCCGCCCGCCGACAGCATCAGCAAAACGCCTGCTGTGAGCAAGACAACCAAAAAAGACACCGTTTTTGTGGCTATTTTTAACGAAATGGGCAAACAAATCCGCGCGCTCACCCAGCTACCAGACTCTACGTTGGGCGCACAGCGGCTGGTATGGAACTTATCAGAAAAAGGAACGCGGCAGGTTGGCAGTGCAAAGCCCAAGAAAAACGACCCCGAGCCGCAGGGTGGCGCGGTGCTGCCTGGCATTTACAAATTGGTGTTTAAGTTTGCGGGAGGCAGCGACTCAACCTTCCTGACGGTCAAGGCCGACCCCCGTTTGGCATTTGATACGGCCGCCGAAACGGCCAAACGTAGCCTACAAGCGCGTTTGAACACTTCGGTGGTTCGGCTCACTGAGGCCACCGACCGCCTGAGCGAGGCCCAAGAACTAACCGACAAACTAAGCGGCCAGCTCAAAGACAAAGAGGGCAACGATTTTGAAACGCTGCGCAAAAGCGTGAAGTCGATGCAAGATTCGCTCAAAGTGCAACGGGAGTTTATTATGGGTAAAACATCGGAAAAACAGGGCTATGGTCGTCCGTTTTCGCTGACGGCCACCAGCAAATTGCAAGAGGCCCGAATGTATGTGGCTGGCAAAACGACCGCCCCTACTACCACCGAAACTACCCTCGCCGACCACGCCGAGCTGCTCACCAAGCAGGCCATCGACCGAGTAAATGGCTTTTTCAGCGGGCAATGGGCCAGTTTTAGGCAGAAAATAGAAGCAGCACCGTTGGGTTTGTTTAAAGACTACGTTCCGATTAAGTGATAATTCTGAGTTCTGAATGTTAAATTTTGGTGAGCACGCCCGCGCAATGAGTGAGTGATATTTATTCACTAATTCAACATTATTACCAAAGTCAGTTCCACTCGCCAGCAAAAATCCCTGGGCATTTCATCGAGTTTTATCTCAATGAAACGCCCAGGGATTTTGTTGTTTTAGCTAATTCAAAAAAAGCTACGCCATCGAGAAGTTTTTGCTTTCGGCACGCTTGCGGTCGTTTTCGTCTAAGTGAATCTTACGCATCCGGATCGATTTTGGCGTAATCTCCAAGTACTCGTCTTTTTGAATGTACTCCATACACTCTTCGAGCGAAAAATTGATCTTTGGGGCCACCCGCACGTTGTCGTCGGTGCCAGATGCCCGCATGTTGGTCAATTTTTTAGAATCTTGCAGGTTCACCACAATATCGTTGGGGCGGTTATGCTCGCCCACCACCATGCCACCGTAGATTTCTTCGCCTGGATCGACGAAGAAACGGCCCCGGTCTTGGAGTTTATCCAACGAATACGGCACCGCCGAACCCGTTCCTTTTGAAATTATTGAACCATTGGTACGCTCAGGGATTGGGCCCTTGAAGGGCATATAAGCCTTGAAACGGTGGCTCATCACGGCCTCGCCTTGGGTGGCTGTGAGCACGTTTGAGCGTAGACCGATCAACCCGCGCGATGGTATCTCGAACTCTAAGTGTTGCAAATCACCTTTGGGTTCCATTATGAGCAGGTCTCCTTTGCGCTGGGTGGCCAGCTCTATCACCTTGCCCGCCGTCGATTCGGGAACGTCCACGACCAGTGTCTCCACTGGCTCACACATTTCGTTGTCAATTTCCTTGAACAACACCTGTGGCTGACCCACCTGCAGCTCATACCCCTCGCGGCGCATGGTTTCTATCAGTACCGAGAGGTGCAAAATACCACGTCCGAAGACTAAAAAAGAGTCTTCGCGGTCAGTTTCTTGGATTCTGAGTGCCAAGTTTTTCTCGGTTTCCTTCATCAAACGGTCGCGCAGGTGGCGCGAGGTTACGAACTTACCGTCTTTACCAAAGAAAGGAGAATTGTTAATCGTGAAGAGCATACTCATCGTTGGCTCATCGACCGAAATACGCTTGATGGCCTCTGGGTTGTCGAACTCGGTGAGCGTGTCTCCGATTTCAAAGTCTTCCAAACCCGTTACGGCGCAAATATCTCCCGCCGACACCTCGGATGTTTTCACCCGTCCGAGTCCTTCAAACGTTTGCAGTTCTTTAATTCTGACGCGCTTCACAGTGTCGTCGGCCTTGCAAAGCCCCATCGATGCTCCCTCGCGGAGCGTTCCGCGCACCACGCGCCCAATGGCGATGCGGCCCACAAACGAGTTGTAGTCGAGCGATGTAATTTGCATCTGGGGACTGCCCTCGGTAAGTGGTGCGGGCTGGATGGCCTCAATGATGGTGTCGAGCAAAAAGACGATGTCGCCCGTTGGCTTTTGCCAATCTGGCCCCATCCAACCTTGCTTCGACGACCCATAAACAGTTCTAAAGTCGAGCTGGTCTTCGGTGGCACCGATGTTGAACATCAAATCAAAAACGGCTTCTTGTACTTCCTCTGGGCGGCAGTTTTCTTTATCCACTTTGTTTATAACCACAATCGGCTTCAAACCCAACTGAACGGCCTTCGTGAGCACGAAACGAGTCTGGGGCATGGGGCCTTCGAAGGCATCGACGAGCAACAAAACGCCGTCGGCCATTTTGAGCACGCGCTCCACCTCGCCGCCAAAGTCGGCGTGGCCTGGGGTATCAATTACATTTATCTTTACGTCCTTGTAGCGGACCGATACGTTTTTGGACGTAATGGTAATTCCGCGTTCGCGCTCTAAGTCGTTGTTGTCGAGTATTAAGTCGTCGAATTCCTGGTTGTCACGAAATAATTTTGATGCGTGGATGATCTTGTCCACGAGTGTCGTTTTGCCGTGGTCAACGTGTGCGATGATCGCAATGTTTCTGATGGATTGCATAATGCTTGATGAATTAAGCCGCAAAATTACGGATAATTTCGATGAATATTAAATTTTTACAATTTCTTAATGCCAATACGTTGATTATTAGGCCAACCGACTTGGTTTTATACTACTATTACCACATTTTTAGGCGTGCCAAGAACCGTTGAAACGAATGCGCGAGCGTGGCGGGCGGGTCGCTCAAAACCCCTTGGTAGGCCAGTCCATTTTCATGGTTCAACAATTTGGTGTAGAGCATAAAAAAAGCGTGTGCCGACAATCCCCACTTTCTGATAAACTGTTTGCGTCCATCGTTTTTCACGACTCGCTCGGTGCTTTTGCCCATAAAATGGTACGCCAAACTGCTTCCCACTCCCTTAAAATTACGAACGCCCACCTGCCAGAGTTTCATCGAAATGTCGGGGTCAGAGTACATTCCTGGGCTAAAATCAACGCTAAAACCGCCGATTAAATCCCACATTCTGCGGTGCATCACCGATGGCGGGTAGTTTGCCCCTTGCCAGTCGGCAATCATACACTTTTTGTATTCTTTCAGCAGTCGTTCTTCCTGAAAATCAGCTGGGTTTGTGCCATAATTGTGCGGTGCCGACACGCAATTATAGCCAGAATTTTCTCTTTCGATGATCGTTCCCGAAAAGTAAAAATCCTCTCGACCGTACTCTTTTATGGCGTCGAGCAGGTGTAAGTCCCATTCAGGACAAACGTACATATCGTCGTTCAAATACACAATGTAGTCGGCTTTGGCCAACGAATAGGCGGCGTTGCACGCCAAGCAAATTCCTACATTCTGATCAGAAAAGGTATAATCTAAGCCAGCTTCTGCCGCCCATTCACGGGTTCCGTCCGCGCCGTGGTTTACGTGCAAAACAATTTGGTGGTTGTAAGCCGAGTTTTTTAGCACGCTCGCCACACAGAGTTTCACCATTTCCAGGTTGTTCCACGTGGGTACGATAATCGAAAAAACGGGTTTCTCGCAACTGGGTGCCTCCTTGGCCAAAAAGTATTGTATCATGCCCGCCGATGCGCTCCTAACGCTTTAATATTTTGAAACACCAATTTGGCTTCTCTAAGATGACTGAAAACTGTTGCTGTCAGAGGCTACACCCTGGTAAAAAATCTCTTCTTCGGGCAAGTCCGCTGGGTCGAAATACCACGGCAGGTGCCGCGCCGTGTAAGGCGGCCCCGTGCGGAGTGCTTTTGCGCGGTGGTCGCCTTTGGCGCGGGGTCTGTACAGCGCAAAGGTAGTGTCAATTGGCGCGTCATAGACCCCTGGGGCAACTTGTTTTTGCCAGTATTTGCTTTCTATCTCGATCAGTTCGTTTTTTCTGGCGTTGTGGGCTGGCAAATCATCGATTTTAAGGCTAAAGCCTACTTTTTTCACATCGGCACGGCTCGATAAAACGGCTATAAAAAAGTCGATAAAATCGGGCGGACACTCGGCCACGGGCAGCACGTCTGGGTCGGTGTAAACGTAAAAATCATTTTTGAAGCGATCAAATACGTCCGTTTGCCAGAGCGCCATGTAACCAACATTTTTGTTGAGATAAATAACTTCGTGGGGGCAGGTTTTGTAGTACTCGAGCAGCGGAGGGTAGGTAGAGTCGTTGTCGAGGATATAAATATTCGTCATCCCGACCGACTCCAACCAGCTGATGAGTTGCTTCAAGCAGTCAATCCGATTGAAGTTGTTAATAATTACTGGGATCTGGCGCGGGTCGGCGGGGCGTTCTAAGGGCGGGGTGATTGCATTGAGCAGCAGCCTTTTTCCGTGACCCATCAGCCTCACAAAGGGAGCCTTCAACCAGCGTCTAAAACGTTTCACTTTGTTCATGTCATCGTGCCGAAAGGCAAAATACTCAGCCCGTTTGTGGAGCAACTGATTCTACTCTCCCATAGCACGCTGCACCCGCGCGCGAACAGCGATGCGCTCGAGCATGGCTTTTTTGCTGTTTCGGTACCACATGTAGCCGATTATACCCACAATGGCATAGGGAAACACAAACAGGTAGGCAATACCGAAGTTTAGGGCCGACACGTAGTTGCTGCGCCCGTTTGTGAGGGTGCTTTGTACCGAACCCTTGCACATGGCACACTGGGCGGCTAAGTCTCCGCCGAGTGTCACAAAGACGGTCGCCAGGCACAAAATTACGAGTAGCTTTTTCATTCTTACGCTTGTTTAAGCACTATTTGTAGTAAGGCGAGATAAGCAGGTAAACGATTACGCCAGTTGTACTCACGTACAACCAGATCGGAAACGCCCAGCGGGTCATCCGACGGTGGGCGGCAAACTGGCCGCTCAGTGCAAAATAAATGGCTTTCAGCACAAACCAGACTACGCCAATTGATAGGCTAATGTGTGATACAAGCAAGAAGTAGTACACTACTCTGACCGTACCCTCGCCGCCGAAGGGTGTAGATTCGTTCGATAAATGATACAGCACATAACTAACCAAAAACAACGCGCCCATCAAAAAAGATAGTGACATCATACGGCGGTGAGCTACAATATTTCTTTGCTTTATGAAATAAAACCCAGCCAAAAGTGATATTGAAGTAAGGCTATTTATGACTGCATTTACGTGGGGAAGTACTTTTGTCCAAGTGCCCAAATCTACCTTTCCAACGCGCGGGTTCAGTAGTATTGCCACCACCGCTGGTATGGCCAATGCCAATATATTTATCCAAACAGAAAATTTTTTGTCCTTCGGTAATGCCAATCCTTCCATGCTTATTCTTTGTAATTATCTAATAGTATTTTTATTTCAACGGTAAGCCTATCCACATCCTCTGGGTTTGCACCGTCGTAAAAACCCCTCACATACCGCTCTTTGTCTATCAATACAAACGATTTTTCGAACTCGAAGGTTTTGGCATAACGCGGGTTTTTTAAGAAAATTTCTTCTGATTTGAAGCGCTCGACTCGTTTTGGTCCAGCTCGCAAATTGAACCATTTCGCAGGACTGACCTTTGCTTTGAGGAATATATCGCCTGTGCTGCTTTTTGACGCGGAGTCTGTGATGGAAAATAGCTTTACTTCGGGGCTATTCGTAAACATTTCCTGAACGCGTAGGAGTTGTTTCTGGCGTTTTTGGCAGTTCACGTCGCAGGTATCGCCCAAAAAAACGATGACGGATATGCTCTTGCTTGCAGGAACGCCTACTTTTTGCCCCCTTTCGTTGTACATCTCGCAGGCTTCAACTGCCCTGAAAACGGTATCTTTTCCTGCTTTGACGGCATTTCCTGCGGCATCAACCACGGGGTTGTAGCGCGGAACTTCAAAATGGTTGCGCCCAAAGACTTTCAAGAACACAAAAACCAAAACTGGCAACACTACCAATACGAATAGTGCGCCAGCTTGAGAGTATTTTCGCATCTGCTATGGGTGGTGTGAGGCAAAGATTGAACCGCCCTCCCACATGAGTGCGCCCAAAAGCCAAGCCACGAATACGATTGGCAAAAGAATAGTCCAAAACAATGACTTAGCTTCGTGACGCAGGTGCATAAACTCACCAATTATGTAGCCCGCCTTCACGATTGTCATGATAATAAAAATTGATATTCTTATAAATCGTCCCGTTCCTTCGTTTTCGATCGAAAAGGCAATTGTGAACTCAGCAACAGTAATTGCGAGCAGTATCAAGAATGTGTTCCAGATTACTTTCCGGTGGGCTGCCCCAGCCTCTTTATCGTATTCTTTAGCGTTGGCCATGACCTTGTTATTGGTTAAATGTGAATGAGAATAATTAGACTAAGTAGAAGAAAGTAAAGACAAACACCCACACCAAGTCCACAAAGTGCCAGTACAGTCCTACTTTTTCAACCATTTCATATGAGCCACGGCGGTCATAAAAGCCAGTTGATGACCGGAAAAAGATCAAAATATTGAGGATTACCCCGCTAAAAACGTGCGTACCATGAAACCCTGTTATGAAAAAAAACAAGTCAGCAAATGCCGCTGGACCGTATTGATTTTCCGTTAAGTTTGCGCCAAATATTGTTTTTTCGACCCACTTGCCATCCACAATTTGCTTAAAAACCGATCCTTCGTCGGTTCCGTGGATAAAGTGCGTCCACTCCCAAGCTTGGCAACCCAAAAAGGCTGCGCCGCCCAAGATTGTCCAAAGCATATATTTCTCTACATCGGCTTTGTCCATGCGGTGGCCTGCTTCTACTGCCAATACCATCGTCACAGAACTAAAAATGAGAATAAACGTCATGATTCCCACAAATATGAGCGGTGCTGTCACCCCGTGCAAAAGCGGAAGCGCATCGAATATTTTTTCTGGGATTGGCCAATATAGCGGCGACGACACAAAGTCTGCCGTTGGGCCGTCGTAGCCAGGGAAGCTAAAACGAATCATTCCGTAGGTAACGAGCAACGCCGAAAACGTGAATGTATCTGAAATCAAGAAAAACCACATCATCAGCTTTCCGTAGCTGGCCTTCATGGGTTCTACGCCTCCGCCCCACAAGTTCGATTCGAGCGTGGCAGTCGCATTCGCTGTTGCTTCCATTTGGTATTGTTAAAAGGTTACTGGTATTTTTTTACCTAAAATAAATTAAAAATGCGAACAAGTATATCCAGAGAATATCTAAAAAGTGCCAATATGTGGCGCAGATTTCGATTCTTCGGAGGGATTTAGCGTGAATTTTCATCTGAAAAACTGACACAAAGGCCACCGCCAGCACGCACAAACCCGAAATAAGGTGGAAACCGTGCAAGCCCGTGAACACGTAGAAAAACGAACTCGCGGGATTGCCCACAAAAAAGATGCGCATTTCGTACACCAACTCGCCCCATCCCTTGAACTGCATCCAAAGGAACGATAATCCAAGTGCAAAAGTAACAGAAATTGCTATTTTGAGTGCATTAAAATTATCTTTTTTTGCTGAGATCAGCGCCCAGTGCATGCTAACGCTACTCAACATGAGCACTGCTGTGCTATAATAAAAGATTTTAGGTAAGCTAAACTCCAGCCAATTCCCCTCTGCCCGGCGCACTAAATAGGCACTGGTTTGGGAGGCGAAAAGCATGATTATACTTACAATAAAGAGCCACATAATGAACTTCTTTGGGTCCATCGAAAGGGTTTCCTCTGGTTCTTGATCGACCAGAATGGGGGATAATTTTAAGTTTTCGGCCATTTTTTTATAGTTTATCTAACAAAAACGCAATCTGTACTACTGGCAAATATAAAAACGACCCAAACATGAGCTGAAGGGCGGTTTTGTCGGTGCAGGTTCGCATGAGGTGGAATGTCTGCGCCAAAAACAAGACCCCAAACAACGTTGCCACAAAGGCCGAGTTTATGCCCGTCATCCCAAGTTTATACGGCAACCAACCTACTGGCAGTAGACACAAAGTATAAATCATAATCTGGAAGGCAGTGTTCATATCTTTTTGCCCTTTCGACGGCAACAGTCTGAAACCAGCTTTCTTGTAGTCTTCGTCGAGTACCCAGGCAATGGCCCAGAAGTGAGGGAACTGCCAAAAGAACTGAATGGCAAAAAGAATACCTGGCTCTAAGCCGAAATGGTTGGTGGCAGCCACCCACCCGATCATGGGCGGGAACGCGCCAGGCAACGCACCCACAAAAACCGCGATTGGGCCAACGCGTTTGAGCGGCGTATAGACAAACCCATAAAGCACCGCCGATAAAATGGCAAGCAACCCAGCTCGGTAATTGAAAACACCGAAAAGAATGATGCAGGCAATAAGACCACTAACAATTGCAAAGCCTACTGCCTCCTTCACCGTCAGCCGTCCGCTTGGCAGTGGGCGGTTGGCCGTTCTTTTCATAAGTTTATCTAACTCAATTTCGATTACCTGGTTTATTACGTTGGCCGAGAAGGTCGTGCAAAGCGTAGCTACCAAAAACAGTGCTAAGTACAGCCAGTTTAGGTGTTCAACGCCCAGGCAGTAACCAAAGCCGCCCGAGAAGGCAACCGTGGCCGACAACCTAAACTTGGTGAGGTCGTAGTAGGCTTTTGCCTTCTCCGCAAATGTGTTAGGGTGACTTTGGCTTACTGAGATCATAGAACCTAATTTAGAACGTCTTGAAGCTGGTGGCGAACTGAATGCTTAAACACCCGATCCGAATTAATGGCCAGCAACAAAACGAATTGAAGACCCACCGCAACTACCGCCAACGTGAGGTGTATTGGTTGAGCAAGTGCAGGAACGCCCAGGTATGCCAGCGTTATTCCCGTTGCGATTTCAACAACTACCGAGCCTATAATGGCCATGGTCATCTTGTAGATTAACGATCCAGCTGGGTGGTTTTTCAGCACTATGTAGCCTAAACCAAGGTGCAGCAATAATATAAGTGCCGAGAAGGAGCGGTGGATATAGAATTTCAATCCCAATTGGCTCACCCACGCGTCGCGGGTGTTGTATCCCATTTTCATTATGACCTCATCCATGGCCTCGCGTACCTGTGTGCCGAGTAAAATTTGCGTGAGCGTTAGTCCGACGATTAGCACCACAAGGCGGTTAAGAAGCGGTTTGTTTGGCGTTTCTTGGTCTCTGACGACTCCTGCATACGACCGCGCCATTGCGTATAGAAGCACAAACACGATCACGATTGCCAGCAGCATGTGCAGCGTTACCATACTGGGAGAAAGCTCACTCGAAACCACCTTAGACCCTAACCATCCCTGAAAGCCAGTTAGTAACAGCGACGACAGGGTGCAATAAAATACGACCGCATCTTTTCTTAGGTAGCGAACCGAAGCAATTGTGGCCACCAAGATGAATAAGCCAGTTAGCGCACCCAGCAACCTGTTCGCGTATTCGATCCAAGTTTTGACGGCGTTGAACTCGACCTCACCCTTCAACTTGGCACCAAATATTGTTTGGTAATCGGCTGGAAGTTGGGACGCATCGGTCGGAGGTATCCACATTCCAAAGCACTTAGGCCAGTCGGGGCAACCCATTCCTGAGCCCGTACTTCGTACAATCCCCCCAGCCAATATCAGAAGATAGACTGAGAGGATTGTGAAAACGACAAAGCTACGATAGAATTTGCCCGTTTTGTTAATGGGCTTCAGTTCTAAACTGGTCATTCGGGCTATATGGCAACATATTTTTTTCTTCGGCGATTAATGCCGTTTCGTGCGGGAAGTTAGACTCAGTAGTCTGAGAATACGGCACATTTTGTGGTATAAAGTCCTCCGTCGCACCAGGCTTGCTGTAGTCATAAGGCCAACGGTAAACGGCTGGTATTTCTCCTACCCAGTTGCCATGTCCAGGATTGACTGGTGTAGTCCACTCCAAAGTGCTCGATCTCCAAGGGTTCAAAGGTGCTTTCTTACCTTTAAATATGCTATAGAACACGTTCCAAAGGAAAATGAATTGGCCAGCGAAGGTAAGAGCTGCGGCGATACTGATGAACATATTCAGGTCAGCAAACGATGACTTTGTGAAGTCGAAGCTTGTAAACTGGTAGTATCTGCGCGGAAATCCTGCGATACCGATGTAGTGCATTGGGAAGAATATCAAATAAATACCCACGAACGTAAGCCAAAAGTGAATTTGACCCTGTGTTTGGTTCATCATTCGCCCAAACATCTTTGGGAACCAGTGGTAAACACCCGCAAAGAAGCCAAAAGCCGAGGCCGCACCCATCACGATGTGGAAGTGGGCAACCACAAAATAGGTATCATGCAACTGAATATCGAGCGCGCTATTCCCGAGGATGATTCCCGTCAAACCACCCGTTACGAACAAAGAAACCAATCCGATCGAAAACAACATGGCGGGCGTGAAGACGATGTTGCCTCTCCACAGGGTAGTAATGTAGTTAAACGCCTTGACCGCCGACGGTATTGCAATGATGAGCGTAAGGAACATAAATACTGAGCCTAAGAACGGGTTCATACCAGTAACAAACATGTGGTGGGCCCAAACGATGAACGCCAGGAATGCAATTCCTATCATCGAATATATCATGGCATGGTAGCCAAAGATTGGCTTGCGCGAGTTTGTGGCGATAACCTCCGATGTTATTCCTAACGCTGGCAGGAGTACGATGTAAACCTCTGGGTGGCCTAAGAACCAAAACAAGTGCTGGAACAAAATTGGGCTACCACCTACGTTTGGAAGTGCTTCGCCTTTGATGTAGATTTCAGACAGATAGAAACTCGTACCGAAATGGCGGTCAAATATCAACAGCAATGCTGCCGATAAAAGCACTGGGAACGAGATTAAACCCAATATTGCAGTTATTAAAAATGCCCAGATAGTCAGCGGTAGGCGATCAAAGGTCATTCCACGCGTGCGCAGGTTGATTACGGTCGTGATGTAGTTTATTCCTCCCAACAGTGCTGATATGATAAAAAGCGTCATACTGACCAGCCAGAGTGTCATTCCGAGTTCTGACCCTGGGTGTGCCTGTGGCAGTGCGCTCAACGGTGGATAAATAACCCATCCACCAGCGGCTGGTCCAGTCGAAATAAAAATCGAATAGAACATGATAACACTGGATACGAAGAAGAACCAGAAGGAAAGCATATTCATGAAGCCCGATGCCATGTCGCGTGCACCAATTTGCAGCGGGATCAAAAAGTTACTGAATGTTCCGCTCAGGCCAGCCGTTAGCACAAAAAATACCATGATGGTACCATGCATCGTAACGAGTGCCAGGTAGAAGTTTGGATCTAAATTATTTGTCTCGGTAATCCAACCGCCCAAAAGTGGCTTCAACCAACCTAAACTTGCTTTTGGAAAACCCAACTGAATACGAAACAGTACCGACATACCCGCGCCCAATATGGCCCAGAATATACCGCTAATCATGTACTGCTTGGCAATTATTTTGTGGTCTTCGCTAAATATGTACTGCCGCCAAAACGGTAATACTTCATGTTCGTGCTCCTGTGCCTGAACTTGGGGTGCTAGTATTGTCTCTACTGCTGACATTTTGTTGTGAGTTTGTGTAGATAAATTTTATTTAATTGATGCTGTACCGATGCCGACTGTCTGTACCTGAGCCACTGTGCTGTCTGCTGGGGCTTCCACTGCTGGGATGTACTTGGCCGCCTTGGCTTTCAGATTGTCGGGGACTTTCGATATTAATTCTGGGTGCTCGGTCAAAAATGGCTTTTGTTCGGCCATCCACTTTTTGAACGAATATTCGTCTTCTACGATCAAGCGAAGACGCATTCCAAAGTGGCCTTGGCCGCATACCTCTGTGCAGGCAATCTCGTAATCGAAATTTGGTTTGCCCAGATCGGCGCGTGCTTGGTCAGTGGTTTTTTCGGGAATAAACCAGAATTTGGTAGGCATTCCTGGCACTGCATCCATTTTGACGCGCATGTGCGGAATAAATACAGAGTGTAACACATCGCGGGCGCGAATCTTCAAAAGCACTGGCTTACCTACCTGCACGTGCATTTCAGACGAATTTGTGAAATCATCGAAAGACGCCTCGTCCGAGAGATCGATTCCAAAGACGTTGCCCTCGGTGTCGTTTATCAACTTAAAATTAAAAGCGCCGAGCTTGTTGTCGCTTACTCCTGGATATCGCACCTGCCAGCCAAACTGCTTACCCATTATTTCAATTACCTGGGCATCTTGGGGAGCATCCGACATGATATCGGTCCAAGCGCGGTAGCCAGTAAATACCAACGCTGCCATTACAATCATTGGAATCACTGTCCATATAACTTCCAATTTAATATTATCTGGATAAAATGTTGCTTGTTTTCCTTTCACGTAGCGATACTTCCAAGCAAAATAAAAAATGAGTACGTTCACGATCACACAAGCGATGGTGAGTAGTCCCATCGAAAACCAAAATAATTCATCGGTTACTTTACCGTGTTTTGATGCCGCCTCGGGTAAAAAATATGCCCGCGATGACATGAATGACCAGACGGCGCCGATGGTACCCAAAATTAAGAAGACCAAGCAGGCAATTGCATTTGCGTTCACATTGACCGCGTAATCGTCCGATTCTTCACCATTGACTCCTTTCAGTATCTTTTGAACCCTCACTATGACCATAATGGCCAATGCAAGGAACACAATTGATAATAATCCGACAGCGTAAATCATTACTTTTTTGTTTTTATGATTGTATAAGTGTTACCATTAGATTCTTAACTTGTCGTTTGAGAATCTTGTTTTGTTTTTTTTAAATAAATTATACGATGTCGTGGTGCAACGACTCCTCAAGCATAGGGTGGTTCACAGGCACGAGATTTGCCTTTGTTAGCTGATGCTTAACCGACCAAATGAATGCACACGCAAAAATCAGTACCATTCCAAATTCAACGGGGCCGAATCCGCCGTTTGCTCCGACCGTTCCTGGCATAATGTTGTTCCAGAAGTCAAAATAGTGGCCTATAATAATTGCCCAACAAGCTACCTTCAAAACACCCATTGTGCGCTTAGAATCGCGCGCCATCAGTAACAAAAATGGAAAAACAAAATTGAGGAATATGTTTATGAAAAACGGCCCTTTGTAAATGCCTCCGTACCCACTAAACCGCTCTTTATAATAGATTGTTTCCTCTGGTAAGTTTGCGTAGTAGATCAACAAAAACTGGGAGAACCAAACGTAAGTCCAAAAGATACTGAATGCGAAACAAAACTTACCCAAATCGTGCATGTGGCTCTCGTTCACCGATTTGAGGTAGCCGTGCTGTTTAAGACTAATGATGGTCAGCGTCATGGTGGCCAAGCCCGCCACGTGCCAACTGGCAAGTGTGTACCAGCCAAACATGGTCGAGAACCAGTGCGTGTCAATTGTCATTACAAAGTCCCAGGCTGCGGTTGATGACGTTACGGCAAAAACTACTAAGAATGCCGTACCAAATTTGATACTTTTCTCGTAGTTATCCACCCCACCAACTCTGTCTTCTTCCAACGAAAAGCCCCGCACCATTTTCCAGAGCATATACCAGAGGGTAAAATAAAGCACCATTCTAATGACGTAGAAAGTCGGATTCAAGAATGGTCTTTTGCCCGCAATAATAGGGTCGTATTCTGGACTGGCTTTGTCGAAGAGTGCTTCGTTTGTCCAGTGAAACATATCGTGGCCAGCCAAGAAGTAAGTAGCAACCATAATAGTGCCCGTCACTGGCAAAAACGCGGGCATTGCCTCGGGAATACGCTTAAATATGACCGACCAACCAGCTTGTGCCAAGTAGTTGTAGGAGATAAAGAACATTCCAATGACCGAAATGCCCGTAAAATAAACCGAGTTGAGCCAGAGGTTTGCCCACAAACGTTTAGACCAGTGGTAGGCGTGTCCGTGCCCTGCGTGTGCTTCGGATGCGTGTTCGCCTGCAGCATGAGCCGCTGCACCGTGCGCTTCGTGCGCACCAGCAGCGTGAGCCACTGCTTCCTGAGCCTCATGGCCGCCACCCTGCGACAGTAAGTATGCTCCCAGAGCCACCAATGCGAGGCCGACCGCGCCGCCAATTAATAAATTTCTTTTGGATTCGGACGTAAATTCGTATCGTTCTTCGAGTGTTGGTAGGGGATGATCGTGATGTGATGCCATCGTATTTATTTTATGCCTTAATTAACTAACCTTGCTGTAATTTGTGAACGTAATGAACAATCTTCCAACGCTCTTCGGGCGACACTTGCGAGCCGTGCGGCCACATACGTCCCTTACCGTGGGTAATTACGTGAAAGATGTGCCCATCGTTCATGTTTTTGTAGGCATCGGATTTGTAGTTCGGAACACCCTTATACTTCTCCGCCACGGGGCCGTTACCTTCGCCGTTTTCGCCGTGGCAGTGCCAGCAGTAGCGCACGTAGAGCTCTTTTCCGTCTTCGAGGGTCTTTTCGTTGTTCGGAACAGGATTACTCAAAACACGCTCGGCAATGCGTAAACTGTCTTTATTTATATTGTAGACCATCAGATCAGCCACGGCACTGTCACCACTGCCAAACCGCGTTTTGTAATTGCGGCGCGATATTGTACCATCTACTGGCAGGCGCATATTCATGCCGTATTGATTGATGCGGTTTGAGTCTATCTGCGAGAGAGGCTCGTACCCAACGGGGTGATACATATTGGGGGCGTACTCGTAGCCCGTGCTATCGTGGTTGTCGCAGGCAGTAAAGGCAATCGACAACAGGAACAGTAATCCTGAAGCTAAAATTTTGTTGTTTTTCATTTTTTTAAATGCTTTTTACGCTCACTTCTTCCGCACCAGCGTTTTTGAGCATGGTAATAATATCGGACTCGGCCAATTTATTTTTCGCCAAATCAATGGCCATCACGAACTTGTTGTCAGTACAACGAGGATCGAAAAGGAGCGGTTTTACGCTTGGTCCCAAGCCATTTGTTACAAAAAAACCCAGTGTCATTCCGAAAGCCGTAAATAATACAGTCAGCTCGAAAGTGATAGGGATGAAATTGGGGATTGAGATTGGATCTTTACCGCCAATCACCATGGGCCAGTCGATGCCCATCGTCCAAATGGTGAGCGTGAGGGCACATAGACAGCCGATTGTACCAAATATAAAGGCTGCAATACCGATTTTTGTGCGCGGGTGGCCAATGGCATCGTCCATACCGTGGATCGCAAAGGGCGAATAGACCTCGTGTACTTTCACGCCAGCCTGCTTCACCTTTTTCACGGCACTGAGTATAACGTCGTCGTCGTCGAAAATACCCACTAAAAACTTACCTGAAATATCAGACATTTTTGTTCGATTTAAATTTTAATTATTTAGACGCTTCCGCCAGTCGCTCGTCTTTTGAAACCCCAGACACATTTTTTGGTAATTTTTCGGACGCTGTTTTGATGATCGCTTTTACCTCTGCCATGTTTACTACGGGCAGAAACTTTGAGAACAAGAAAAAGCACGTGAAAAAGAAACCAAACGAGAACACGTAGTCGCCAATATCAAAAATGGTTGGCGAGAACATTGCCCAGCTCGATGGCAAATAGTCGCGGTGGAGCGACGTAACGATGATTACGAACCGCTCAAACCACATACCGATATTCACCACAATCGAGATCAAGAATGTGAAGGAAACACTGCGACGCAACGATTTGAACCAAAATAACTGGGGTGATATTACGTTGCAGGTCATCATGGCCCAGTATGCCCACCAGTATGGACCGAAAGCGCGGTTTACGAAAGCGTACCGCTCATATTCGACGCCCGAATACCAAGCAATAAAAAACTCGGTAAGGTAGGCTACTCCCACAATCGAACCCGTGAGGGTAATGATTTTGTTCATCGAATCAATGTGTTCGATCGTAATGTAGTCTTCCAACTTATAAACCACGCGCGTCACCAACATGAGTGTTTGCACCATTGCAAAGCCCGAAAATATAGCTCCCGCCACAAAATACGGCGGAAAAATAGTTGTGTGCCAGCCAGGAATTACCGACGTAGCAAAGTCCATTGATACAATGGTGTGTACTGAAAGAACGAGCGGGGTTGATAAGCCAGCCAGGATTAAGCTGATGTATTCGTAGCGTGACCACGATTTGGCGCCGCCGTTCCAACCCATGGCAAGTGTTCCATAAATATATTTAGACACTTTATTTTTTGCGCGGTCGCGGATGGATGCCAAGTCAGGAACCAAGCCAACGTACCAGAAAAGGCACGATACCGAGAAGTACGTTGAAATTGCGAAAACGTCCCAAACGAGTGGCGAGTTGAAGTTTACCCACAACGACCCGAACGTATTGGGAAGCGGCAAAGCCCAGTAGGCCATCCAAGGCCGCCCCATGTGCATCACAATGAAGGAAGCGGCGCAAAGTACCGCAAAAATTGTCATTGCTTCGGCAGCGCGGTTAATGGATGTCCGCCATTTTTGGCGGAACAAAAGCAAAACGGCTGAGATCAGCGTTCCTGCGTGGCCAATACCGACCCACCAAACGAAGTTTGTAATGTCCCAAGCCCAGCCAACGGTCTTGTTAAGTCCCCATACGCCGAGTCCTTCCCACCAAGTCCAGAAAACGCTGGCAGTTCCGAAAGCAAGCACGACCATTGATAGCCCCAAAGCTATTTTCCATTCCTTGGTTGGCTTGCCCTCTACGTGGCGGATTACATCCTCTGTTACGTCGGCGTAGGTTTTTCCGCCGAGTACCAGCGGGGTTCTTACTGATGAAGTTACGTGCATAGTATTTGGTGTTTATGCTTTTTCCTCTGATTTTACTTCAATGTCCTTGTTACGAATCTTGGTCAGGTAAGAAACCTGGGGTTTCACGTTGATTTCCTCCAATAGTTGGAAAGCCCGTCCCGCGTTTTCGTGTTCCATGATTTTCGAGAGACGGCTTTCGGGATCGTTCATATCTCCAAAAACGATGGCTTCGGTCGGACACGATTGTGAGCAGGCCGTTTCGATCTCTCCGTCAACTGGGCGGCGACGCTCTTTTTTAGCCTCTAACTTACCCGCCTGAATCCGTTGTACGCACATCGAGCATTTTTCGATGACTCCGCGCGAGCGAACAGTAACGTCGGGGTTAATAACCATTTTACCAAGGTCGTTGCTAAAATGGAAGTTCTCAAAATTATCTTCGTCAAAATACTTAAACCAGTTGAAGCGACGAACCTTGTAAGGGCAATTGTTGGCGCAGTAGCGCGTACCGATGCAACGGTTGTAAGTCATTTGGTTCAACCCCTCGGTGCTGTGGGTGGTTGCCAAAACGGGGCAAACGGTCTCACAGGGTGCGTTTGAGCAATGCTGGCACATCAAAGGCTGGAACACAATCTCAGGGTTTTCTGAGGCCACTTCTAAGCCTTCAAAATCGTCCACTTGTGCGTCCGAAGAATAGTAGCGGTCGATCCTGATCCAGTGCATTTCGCGGCGATTTACCACCTCCTGGCGGCCAACAACTGCCACGTTGTTTTCTACTTGGCAGCTTAAAACGCACGCTCCACAGCCAGTGCACGAGTTGAGGTCGATGGCCATTCCCCACGAGTGGTTTCTTTTCTCGTAGCCGTTCCAAAGCGAAATATCAGTTGCCCTTTTTGGACCCTCAGATGTTTCTACTTTTGCCAGAAAACGGCCAGCCATCACGTCTTTCTGGTAGTCTGCCAGGCGCGCCTCCTGAATGATAGACTTGCGCGCCATGACGGTGTTGTGGGTTTGGGTTTGGGCTATCTCGCGGGTTTCGCCCGTTTTCGAGATCGTCACCTCGCCAGCGTTGAAGCTAACGTGTCCATCTACCATTTTGGCAAGAACGTAGGCATTCGCTCCTACCCCATCCGACGATTTGCCTGATTTCTGGCGACCATAACCGATCGCTACGCCAATTGTTCCGTTTGCTTGGCCTGGCTGAATGAGAACTGGTACTTCGATTGACTGCCCCTTGGCCTCAATCTTAATGACATCTCCCTGCGAAAGACCCTGCTCTTTGGCGGTTTTCGCCGATATGTTTGCGTAATTGTCCCAGCACGCCTTTGAAATTGGCTCGGGGAACTCTTGCAGCCACGGGTTGTTGGCTTGCGCCCCTGTCCCCATGCCTACTTTTTCGTACAACGCCAACTCTAAACCAGCTGCGTTTGCTTTGTAGCGCGACGACACCGCAGAGATGGCGGCATCTACATTGCCAACAAACGAGGCTCCTGATGTTGCCGCGCCAGCATTCGGCTCGTAAACGCCATCGTGAAGTGCCTTTACCCAAACGGCCTCGAAACTTCCGTCGGCAGCCTTATAAATGTTGTTTTTCCAGTGTGATTCAATGTACTCGTGGTAGTTTTCGCTTTTCCCAGCCCACTTCAACAGGCTCGACTGCGCTTGACGAGTCTTGAAAATGTGTGAAATAGTCGGTTGGGTGAGACTATAAAAGCCCGACTTTGGCTCGGCATCGTCCCAATTTTCCAAAAAATGGGGAGCTGGCGTAATGAATTTAGCAAGCGATGCTGTTTCGTCGGCGCGGTCGTTGAACGACACCGAAAGCCCTATCTTGGGTAGTGCCTCTTTCAATTCGGCACCGCGCGGGTGGTCATAAACTGGGTTTGAAGCCAGGAACATAACCGCACTAATCTTACCTGCTTTTGCCTCGTCAATGAAGGCATTCATGGCCACGTCGTCGCCCTGGCGATTGTGGGCCGTTGTTCCAAAGTCAATGGTTGTGCCGTAGCTACCAAGTGCGCTATTGAGGGCATTCACGATGGTTTGTACTGCTGGGTCGTTAGAACCAGACACTACCAACGCTGCGCCCTGCGAAGCCTTCAAATCTTTGGCCGCTTTGTTGAGGCAAGCATCAATATCTGCACCAAGTGAGGCGGCCGATTTACCACTAACCTTGTTGTATAAAGCCAAAGCCACCAGGCCTTCTTGCGAGGGCTTAATTGCGGCGCGGTAGTCGGCATTTGCACCAGTCATCGACATGACAGTCTCGAACTGATAGTGGCGCGACATAGTACGCTTTCCGTCTTTGACACTGCTCAACTTGCGCCCCTGTACGTATTGCTTATTGAAAACCTCGGGCGACACCCAGGTTCCCAAGAAATCGCATCCCAAACCAACTATTGTGCTTGCTTTGCTGAAATCGTATGCTGGGATTGCCGCCTTTCCGAAACTATCGGCGTTTGCTTTTACTAAACCCGAAACCGAGTTTGCATCGTAGACAATGTGCTTGGTGGTTGGATATTTAGACGCAAAATCTGCGATTACCGCTTTTGTAGAAGGACTCAGCAAGGTCGAAGACACCAAGCGTATCTGCCCCCCTTTGGCTGCAATTGCACCTAACTGAGCTATTATTTGTTTATCTGCATCCTCCCACTTAATGTCTGCCTCGCCTTTTTTGGGCCCGCGCAATTTCTCATTGTCGTACAAGCCTAAAAGCGATGCGTGCATTCGCGCGCTAACGCCGCCTTTGGTGACTGACGACAATTTGTTACCCTCAATCTTAACGGGGCGTCCCTCGCGGGTTCTTACCAAAATACTTGCGTAGTCTCCACCTTCTGAGTAGCTCGATGCGTACCAGTTTGCAATGGTAGGAAAAATATCATCTGGTTTGTTGATGTACGGAATCGATTTGCGAACGGGCGTTTCGCAGGCTGCCAACGACACGGCGGCCATTCCAAAACCCAAAACCTTCAAGAAGTCGCGCCGCTGTGATGTCACCCCGTCTACGAGGCTCGTAAACTTACCTGGATCAGTGGCCTCGAAGTCTGCAAATTCCTTGTGGGCATTCTTTACAAACTTTTCGCCATTGCGAAGCTCCTCTAATCCCTTCCAATACCTCTTTGTATTGTTTTCCATATATTTTCAGTAATCGTAAATCGAAAAAAAAATGTGCGTCTTAATAAATCAATAGTGGCACTTAGAGCACTCCAGACCGCCAATGTTGGCAACTTTGAGAGGCTCTTTGCTTTCTAACTTGTGGGCCGACACCAACTTGTCGTAGTAGGCGTTGTCTTTGGTATTGACCTCTGTTTTGCGGTGGCAGTCTATGCACCAGCCCATTGTGAGGGTTGAGCGCTGCTGCACTACCTCCATTTTCTCGATCTCGCCGTGGCATTGGGTACATTCTATAGCTCCCACGTTTACGTGTTGGGCGTGGTTGAAGTACGCGTGGTCGGGCAGGTTGTGCACGCGTACCCACTCGATTGGCTGCTGATTTTCGATGGAGGCGTAAATTTTCTGTATTTCGGGAGATTCGCGTTTGATTGCGCCGTGGCAATTCATACAGATGTTGGCCGACGGAATATGCGCCGACTTACCCCGATTGACACCCGTATGGCAGTAGTTACAGTTGATTTCGTACTGTCCAGCGTGGAGTTTGTGCGAAAACGCGATGGGCTGCTTGGGGGCGTATCCTTGCGAGATGCCGATGTTAAAAGCACCGTCGAGTGTGGCTTTGCCAGCCAACAAAATAAACAGCCACACGGTGGCGGTTCTTATGGTCGGATTCTGAGACACTTTGCTCAGATTAGCCTTCAAGGTGTCCATAAATGAAGCCCCGTTTGCCGCCGAAGTTGCTGCTGCATTGCCAGTTACGGCCTTCGATAGGATGGTGAGTATGGCGAACAAAACACCCAAGACCAACAGCATCACTACCATTAAAGCCACTAATATATACGAGAATAGCGCCGACGGTGCGGAGTCAGTTGCGCCTCCGCTGCTTGGTGCGGCGGCTACTGCACCCGCAGCTGGTGCGGCAGGGGCGGCGTTAGAAGCATCAATGTAGGCTATGATGTTGCTGATGTCGGCCTCTTTCAGACCTGGATAGGCGGTCATCTGAGCCTGATTGTATTTATTATAGAGCTCAACGGCATACTTATCTCCGCTCGCAATAACGGCTTGGGGGTTGTTCACCCACTTCACAATCCAGGCCAAATCGCGGCGTGCAGTTATGCCTTTCAGACCAGGTCCGATCACGCGCTCGCCCGTGACGGCGTGGCAGCTTGAGCAATTGTTTTTGAAAAGCGCCTCACCCGCAGCAGCATCCTGTGCCATCGTTTGGGTGCAAAACAACAGGCCGAATGCTACAATTAGCTTGGCTGTAGAACGCATAGTTTTTGAGTGTAGATTGGTTTTTACGGTATTCATATTGAAAAAATTTGCTTTTTCACGCCACAAAAGTAGTATAGGAATTTGGTACTGCAAAGGTATTTTTCGATAATTTGGTGCTGCATTTGTATTTATAATGTCTCTAAAAAACGTTTTGTACGAAAAGTTGTTTCGGAAATTAACGATAAATTGGGTTATAAAATTATTTTGACAAATCGGTAGTTTGGTCATACCAAAGAAGTCATATTTTATGAGTAGGTACATAAAAAAATCCCTAAGAGCGACGGCGTATTCTGTCACATCTTGGGGATTTTTTTAGGGAGGTCCCGAGCGGATTCGAACCGCTGTAGCAGCTTTTGCAGAGCTGAGCCTAGCCACTCGGCCACAGGACCATTTACTTTTGTTTGTTGGTACAATTTTCGTACCAACAAACAAAAGTAGTCAATTTATTCGGTGATCTCGTCGATTGCGTCTGCTTTTTTGCTCGCTTTCTTCTTTTTTTCACCTTCTTCCATTTGTTCCTTCAAAGCCATCAGCGAGCTTAAGTCGCCAAGTGTTTCTTTCTCAGCATCTTTTGGCTTCTCAGACTTGGCAGTAGGTGCTTTTTTAGGCTTCTCCTCTTTCACTTCTTCTTTCTCTCCCCACGTTCTGGTGTGCGAAAGAACAATGCGCTTTTCGTCTTTCACAAACTCAAGCACTCTGAAGTCGAGCGATTCGCCAGCCTCAGCCGTTGTGCCGTCTTCTTTGGCCAGTGTTTTGAACGGAGCGAAGCCTTCGATACCGTAAGGCAGCTCGAGCGTTGCTCCTTTGTCGTTTTTGGCAATGATGGTACACTTGTGGGCAGTTCCGATTGCAAAAACATCCTCAAAAGTATCCCACGGATTTTCCTCCAATTGCTTGTGTCCGAGTGCCAAGCGGCGATTATCGGCGTCTAATTCAAGCACAACCACGTCCAGTTTATCACCAACTTTGGTGAAATCGCCAGGATGCTTGATTTTTTTCGTCCAAGATAAGTCGGATACGTGTACCAGACCGTCGATGCCTTCTTCGAGTTCGAGGAAGAGACCGAAGTTGGTCAAGTTGCGAACCAAGCCAGTGTGTCTTGTGCCGATGGCATAGCTCGACAACAGCTCAGGGCGCGTCCACGGATCGGACGAAAGTTGTTTCATACCCAGCGACATCTTGCGGTCGGTGCGGTCGAGCGTCAGAACGACGGCTTCGATTTCGGCACCTACTTTCAAGAAATCTTGTGGGCTGCGCAAGTGTTGCGACCACGACATTTCTGAGACGTGGATCAAGCCCTCCACGCCTGGCATCAGCTCGAGGAATGCACCGTAATCGGCTACGTTCACGATCTTGCCCTGAACACGTGAGCCAATTTCGATCTCCGACACCAGCGAATCCCATGGGTGCGGCTGCAATTGCTTCATACCCAACGAAATACGCTTTTTCTCTTCGTCGAACTCGAGAACAACCACGTTTATTTTTTGGTCTAAGCTCAACAACTCCGATGGGTGCCCTACGCGGCCCCACGAAATATCGGTGATGTGAAGCAGGCCGTCCACGCCTCCGAGGTCGATAAACACACCAAAGTTTGTCATGTTTTTGATGACACCTTCGAGTACTTGGCCTTTTTCGAGGTTGGTCAATATCTGCTGGCGCTGTGCTTCAAGGTCTTTCTCGATCAGCACTTTGTGCGAAACCACCACGTTGTCGTTGGCGTAGTTGATTTTCACAACCTTAACCTCCATTTTCTTTCCTACAAATATGTCGAAATCACGAATTGGCTTTACGTCAATCTGCGATCCTGGCAAGAAAGCCTCCACCCCGTGAATATCCACGATGAGTCCGCCTTTCGTGCGACGCTTCACCAAACCATCAATAATGGTATCGTTGTCGAGCGCACCCTGAATATTCTTCCAAGCAGTGATGACCTTGGCCTTCTTGCGCGACAGCAGCAATTCGCCGTTTTGGTCTTCTTGTTTTTCGATGTAAACCTCAATCTCGTCGCCCAATTTCAAATCGGGCATATCGCGGAACTCGGAAGCCGACACAATGCCGTCCGACTTAAACCCGATATTTAGCAGGATTTCTCTGTCGGTAATACCAACAACCGTACCAACCACTACTTCTTTTTCGGCCACCTGTGAGAGGGTGTCGCCGTACATTTGTTCTAATTGGGCGCGTTCCGACGATGAGTACCCACCGCTAAAACCAGTCTTGCTTATTTCGTCCCAGTCGAAATCTAAAATTGGAGCTTTGCTCATAAATATTTGAAAAATACCCTTTTGTACATCAGTCCTCGGGTAAAAGCACTGAAATTAGTTTGTGTTTGCTTTTTTTGCTTTAAAAACGGACTGCAAATGTACGGTTTTGTTTTTACAACGCAAATTCTTGGGGTGGCTTGACCACAAAAAAATAAACTTTGTTTAACCGTGAAACGTAATTATATCCTGCACGCCACCTCGTTGTTTCAAAGATTAGATTTGCAAACGCGGCCAACAACTTTATTAGTCCAAAAGCGTTATGTGTACGTCCAAAATATTAATTTTGAATTTGTTTCATTTCAACTCGTACCATGAGATTTTTATACCCATACATTTACGCCTTGTCGATGATCGCTTTGGCGGCCACCCCCGCCGCCGCTACACACTTGCGGGCGGGCGAGATAACGGCTCGAAGACTGTCAAGTACTGAACTAAAATACGAGTTCACGCTCACAACGTACTCCGACAACCAAAATGGCCGTCCCGCCGACGATGCCGCCAACGATTATGAGTTTTATTTTGGGAGCATCGGCCCCATTAGAGTGCAGCGGGTTGCGCCACGCGTGACGATTCCGAACAACACAACCCGAAATAAGTACGTGGCCATTTTTACATTTAGTGCGCCAGGGCGTTATACTATTTCGGCGTTGTGCATAAACCGAAATGTGAATACAATCAATTTGGCGCCCCAGCCGACCGATCAGATCAATTTTTTTATCGAAACGATTATCGTTATCAATGCACAGCTCGGCCTCAACCAAACGCCCGTTTTGCTCAACGCACCCATCGATTTGGCACGCACGGGGCAGCGTTTTGTGCACAACCCAGGGGCGTTCGATGCCGATGGCGACAGTTTGGCGTATCGGATGACGCGCCCAAAAAAAGGCGAGGGCGGCAGGGGTGTTTTTATTGACTACAAAGACCCCGCGCTCGGGGTAGATCCCACTGCCAAAACTGAAGACGGTAACGCAGCCGCTTTTTTGCAGATAGACCCCCTTACTGGGACGCTCACCTGGGACGCACCCGCCGTGCGGGGACAATATAATGTAGCATTTATTATTGAAGAATGGCGGAACGGCGTGAAAATTGGGGAAATAACCCGCGATATGCAGATTTTGGTGGACGAGGGCAACCGAAACGACCGGCCCAATTTAGACCCCATGCCAGACCTGTGCGTGGAGGCAGGCACGCTGGTGCAACAGCGCGTGAGGGCATCGGACAAAAACGGTGACAGACTCATACTTTCGGCAATTAGTGGGGTTTTTTCGCGGGCCTTTATTGCCCCAGACTCGGCGAGGTTTATTGTGACCAACCCACAAGCCAACCCCGCAGTGGCTACTTTTGAGTGGAAAACGAACTGCGCCCACGTGCGCGAAGAACCCTACGATGTGCTGGTGAAGGTGGAAGATACCCCCGCCGTGGGCGAATTTAACCCCAATACTTTTAGGCGGTTGGCCGACCTAAAAACCTTCAAAATAAAGGTGTATGCCCCCGCTCCCAGAAACCTAAATGCCAAGCTCAGTACGGGCGGGCGGTTGGGTTTTGAGCTCAACTGGGACTCGTACACGGCCTGCGCCTCCGACCCGAAGTCGCAGATGATTATTTACCGAAAAGAGGGCTGTTCTAATTTTAAACCATCAAACTGCGACGTTGGACTGGCCGCGTCGTTGGGCTACCGTGAGATAGCCCGCGTTCCGATCGGAACAACTACCTTTCTGGACGCAGACCCCACCATAAAACGTGGCGTGCAGTACAGCTACCGAATTGTGGCCGTGTTTCCGCAACCAATGGGTGGCCAGAGTGTGGTTTCGACCGAGACGTGTTTAGATTCGCCCAATCAGTTGCCCGTGATGACCAACGTGACCGTGGATTCGACCAGCACCACGCGTGGCCAAATTACAGTGCGCTGGACGCGCCCGCTGGGTTTTGCGGCCACCGAGTCGGAGCAACCCTACCAGTACAGACTTTTGCGCGCCACTGGTTTGGCGGGCAACGATTTTGCGGAAGTCGCCCGCATTAACACGCGCTTAGACCGCGCAGCCGATACCATTTTTGTGGATCGCGGCCTTAATACCCAGATTAACGCCTACCGCTACAAAATCGAGTTTTTCTTTACCGATGCCAACAAAAATTTCTCCCCGCTGGGTCTTACCGAGCCAGCCAGCAGTGTTTTGCTGTCGGTGGGTGGGAGTAATAGGGCATTGGTGCTAAATTGGCAAGCCAACACGCCTTGGAACAACGACGGCCAACGCCACAAGGTGTTTAGGCAGGATGCCACGGGGCGGTTCAATCAGATTGCCGATGTGGCCGTGGCGGGAACTTATACCTACACCGACGACGGTACGGATCGTTTTCTGGCCGACGGCAACGCCACCATTCCCGTTACGAACGACCGAACATACTGCTACCGCGTGGAGACGGTGGGCACTTTCAACAACCCGAGGATTCCGATTCGGGTCACTAATAATTTGTCGCAGATTACTTGCGCCAGCCCCGTGGATACCACCCGCCCCTGCACGCCCGAACTGAAAGTGGATATTGTGAACTGCGCCGACTTGGCCGACGATGCCCTCTGCGGCCAGACCACGCTGACCAACACGCTCACGTGGACGAACCCCGAGCGAAACGCCCGCAACGAAAACTGCCCCATTAATATAGCCAAGTATAATATTTATTTTGCGCGCTACGAAGACCAAAAATTGGAGTTGATCGGCAGCGTTGCCGCGCCAGCTAATACTTTTAGGCACACTGGGCTTGCGTCGTGGGCGGGCTGCTACCAAATTACGGCCGTGAACCGTTTCAACGGCGAGAGCGCGTTGAGCAACAAAGTCTGTAAAGACAACTGCCCGAGTTTTAAGCTACCAAACGTGCTAACGCCCAACGGCGACGGTAGAAACGACGTTTTTAAGCCCATGAGCTGCGCCCGTTTTGCCAAGACAGTACTGTTTAGGGTATATACGCGGCAGGGGGTGCCGGTTTTTGAAACCACCGACTTGCAACTGAACTGGAACGGCACTGGCTCCGACGGCAAAGAACTGGCCACCGGAACGTACTATTACGAATGTATTGTGACTTTTGAACGACTGGAGCGCGAAACAGCCCCCGTATTGTTGAAGGGCTGGGTTCAATTGTTGCGCTGAGTATTGGCCAAACCGATTGAATCGTTACTTTTGCGAAATGGTATTTAAAGACATTATTGGCCACCAAGACACCAAAAACGCACTCGTGCGGTCGGTGCAAAACAACCACGTGGCCCACGCACAGTTGTTTGACGGCGCTCCTGGCGGCGCAAACTACGCGCTGGCTTGGGCTTTTGCCACGTACCTAAACTGCGAAAACAGACAAGCCGACGATGCCTGCGGGCAGTGCGCTTCTTGCACCAAAATGGCCAAGTTGGTGCATCCCGACGTGTACCACGTGTTCCCGACGGCCATATCTCCCAAAGTAAAAGGCAACTCGTCGGAGGTTTTTATGCCCCTTTGGCGGGCGTTCGTGGGCGTTAGTCCCTACCGAACGCTTTCCGACTGGTTGGTTTTTATTGATGCTGACAATAAGCAAGGAAATATTTCGGCGGAGGAGGCTCGGAGCGTGGTCAAAAGATTGTCTTTGAAGGCATTTGAGGCCGAATACAAGGTTATGTTTGTGTGGCTACCCGAACTGATGAACGTGACATCGGCCAACGCGTTGCTTAAAATTTTGGAAGAACCACCCGCAAAAACGCTCTTTTTGTTGGTCACTAACCAGTCCGACAAACTGCTGACTACCATCATTTCGCGGACGCAACGGGTGGCAGTTAGAGCTTTTGAAGACGACGAGGTGGCGCAGTATTTACAACAAAAAAACGTGGAAGAAAAGCTGGCAAGACAAACAGCGTATTTGGCCGACGGGAACCTGTCGGCGGCGTATTTGACGGCTACCGAAGCCACCGACGACCGCCACGAATGGTTTACTGGCTGGATGCGCGACTGCTACAAACCTGCTCTGCCCGAGCTCGTCAAACGGGCCGACGGCTTCGATGCCCAGCCCAAAGAGCGCCAAAAAGCCATTTTAGACTACACCACGCGGCTTTTTAGAGAGGTATTTTTGTGGCAGCAGGACGTTAGAGCGCTGGTGCGCTTGCAAGACGACCAACTGAAGTTTGTGCAGAACTTTGCTGGTGCCATCAAACCGTCATCAGTCGAGGGAATCGTAAACGAAATTAGCCAAGCGCACTATCATTTGGAGCGAAACGCCCGCGCAAAGATACTTTTTTTAGATTTATCGCTCACGCTGGCGCGGCTGATGCGAAGTTAAATTTTTCTTTTATGCCCCAAATTCAACAAAATTTAATTGGCTTGCTCGTTGGTTTTTTTGCCCTGGCCATTAGCATTTTTAGGACTGGTTTTTTTTTTACGAGCCATGTATACATCTATCTGTTAGCCGCTTTGGTGGTTGTTGCATTGGTGGTTGTTTTTGGTTTTGTGGCGCGGCTGTTTGGCAAACGTTTCTGGCAGGGAGTGGTTTTTTTGTTCGTTTTTGAAACCATTTTGTACGCCACAATGGTGGTTTTTCCCACTTTTTATGGGTCAATTTTGCCCGTTGTTGGCGGTGGCACGGGGCGGGCGTTGGGCGAAGTTCGGCGTGATTTGAAGATGCTCCACAACCGCACCTGGGGCAACACGGCGCAGCACACGCTTGGCCAGTTCGATGCCCAAGTTGGGTACGTGCTCAAACCAGGTACGGGTGTTTTTGGGAATCATTGCTTTGAAAATCGATACGAGATCAACTCCCTGGGGCTGCGCGACTCTGAAAGTGCGCTCAATAACCCCGAAATTGTTTTTCTCGGCGACTCCTTTACGATGGGCTGGGGTGTGGCTCAAAGCGAGGCATTTCCGCAACGAATTGGCGCGTTAATGGCAAAGAAAACCCTCAACGCGGGCATCTCGTCGTTTGGCACCGCGCGTGAGTTGCTGCTCTTGAATCGCCTCCCACTCGATTCTTGCCGAACGCTGGTGGTGCAATATTGCGAAAACGATGCGGCAGAAAACGCCAGTTTTTTGGCCAACAAAAACCGAATATACCCCGAGCCACTGCAATTTAAGAACGCCCAACTGCGCAACGATTACGGGGTCTATTTTTTTCTAAAATATACTCACACGCTTTTTGGCGAAGCCCTAAAAAAAGTAGCGGCGTTTTTTGCTCCCAAACCCCAACAGCCAGTGGCTTTGGGCAGCGAAACAACTTTTGAAAACACCGAAACGCGCAACTTTGTGGCCATACTGTCCCAAATAAGGGCGCGTTTCGGCGGGCAAATTTTGGTAGTATACGTAGATGCCATCGGTCGCCCAAATAAATTGCTGGCTTTTGAGCAACAAGCCAAGCGTCGGGGCATTGAGGGCGTAATGTTTTTAGATGTTCTAACGTCTCTCAACAACCTACAACACGGCCTCGTTTACGACGACCACCTCAACGCCGCTGGTCACCAGCACATTGCGGCACAAATAGTGGATTGCTTAAAGACAGCCGCAAAATCGGGAAAGTAAGTAAATGATGCGTATTCGACGGGGTCTGAGTGGCCAGATTATTTTAGCACTTGATACGTCAAATACGCCAAAAGGTAGCCCAGGCCAGTCATGTAAAAAAACTGAATGGCGGGCCACTTCCAGCCCTTGGTTTCTCGATACACGGTAGCAATGGTGCTCATGCACATCATGGCAAAAACGTAGAAAATAAGCAGCGAAAACGACAGCGCGGGCGTGTACATGGCCTTTCCAGTGTCGGGGTTTACCTCCGCCAAAAGTCGTTCTTTAATCGTCTTGTTGTTGCCAGTGGGGTCGTCGCTGCCGATGCTGTAAATGGTGCTCATTGTTCCCACAAAAACCTCGCGGGCGGCAAAAGAAGCCAGCAAAGCCACGCCGATTTTCCAGTCGTAGCCCAGTGGTTTGATGGCGGGTTCGATAAATTTCCCAAAATGCCCCGCGTATGATGCCTCCAAACGTTGGGCGTTCACGGCGTTGGCCACCGCCGCGCTGTCGAGCGTCGAACGTCGAACCGTCGAACCGTCGAGCATCGAACCGTTCAGAACAGAATTTTGGGCGCGAACCTGATCTTCGGCGCGTTGCATGGCATCGCCAGGGCCGTAGGAGGCCGCCACCCAAAGTACAATAGAAATGGCCACGATAATTTTGCCCGCCTCCAACACAAAAGCCTTCACGGCGTCGTAGATGGTCAGGCCAACGTGGTTCCAGCGGGGGAGTTTGTAGGTGGGAATCTCCATCACAAAAAAGCCCTCGTCTTTTACCGACACAATGCCTTTGAGCGCCCAAGCCGTCAATATCGCCGACACCGTGCCGAGCAGATACAACCCCAACAAGGTTAGTGCCTGCAAACTGATTATGCCAAAATAAGTGGTGGTGGGCACCACAAGGGCAATGAGTATGGTAAAAATTGGCAACCGCGCCGAACAACTCATGAGCGGGGTTACTAAAATAGTGATGAGGCGGTCTTTGCGGTTGGAGATGCTACGCGCCGCCATAATGGCTGGCACCGCGCACGCCACGCCCGAAATAAGCGGCACTACGCTTTTGCCGTTGAGGCCAAAACGCCGCATGATCTTATCCATCAGCACCATCACGCGCGACATGTACCCAGATTCTTCTAAGATCGAAATGAGCAAAAACAAAAAGGCAATTTGGGGAATAAACACCAGCACCCCGCCGATGCCCGCCAGTATGCCATCGGTGAGTAGCTCGGTGAGGTTGCCTGGCGGTAGGGTGTCTTTGAGCCAGCCCGACAGCCACGCAATGCCGCCGTCGATGAGGTCCATGGGGGCTTGCGCCCACGCAAAAACCGCCTGGAACATGAGCAACAATATAATCATAAAGCCTACGTAGCCCCAAAATGGGTGCAGCAGCACGCTGTCCAAACGCTTGGTCCAGAGAGGCTGGTGAACGACCGTTTTTTGTTTGACGGAGTCGGTAATAAACTGGCGAATTTTGACGTAGCGCCCAATGATCTCTTTGGCCTGAAAATCAACGCTGTCGAACTGGTATTGGACGGCCATCTCGTCGATTTGCAAGCGTTGGGTGGGGTTGAGGAACGTGAAGTTGTTGTGCTGGTGAATGTATTGGAGGGCCAAGTAATTGTTGCTGAGGCCAAACTTTGTTTTTATGTCGGCAATAAACTCGGGGACGAGCAACGTGGGGTCAAAAAAAGCGGACTGACTACTTTGGGTAGCACCGACTGCGTTTTGTTTCTGGGCCAGGATGGCCGCTTTGAGTAGATCAATGCCTCCGCCCACCCGCGCGTTGATTTTGACCACTGGCACGTTGAGGTGCATGGCCAATTTGACAGCGTTGATCTCGATGTTCATTCCAGCGGCCACATCGAGCATATTGAGTGCCAAAACCACGGGAATGTTCAGGTCTATGATCTCCGTGAAGAGCAACAGGTTACGCTGGAGATTGGCCGAATCGACCACCACCACCACCACGTCGGGGTACGACTCGTGGGCGGCGTTGGCAAGTACGTCCATGACCACTTGCTCGTCGAGTGACTTGGGATAGACGCTGTAAATGCCCGGAAAATCAATAATTTCGGATTCGGTGTCAGCGTCCAGCTCGCAAGACCCCGACCTTTTATCGACCGTTACGCCAGGAAAGTTACCCGTTTTTTGGCGTAAGCCAGTTAGCTGGTTGAACAACGACGATTTGCCGCTGTTGGGATTGCCGACGAGGGCTATTTTGCAATAAGATTTCAATTGGTGTCCTTTAATAACATAATGTCACTGCTCAATCAAAATAGAATCGGCCTCCGATTTGCGCATCGATAATTTATAGCCCAAAACCCGCACACCCACGGGGCAGCCGAGCGGGGCCAAAAAATCGAGGGTGATCTCCGATCCTGGTAGGCAACCCATTTCGAGTAGCCTCAGCGAGAGGCTCGCGTTTCGGAAGCCCTTGATAACAGCGGTTTCGCCTTTTTTTAAATCGGCAACGGTTCGTTCTATCACTTTTGTGCTTTAATTAGACTCAATTCAAACAACACAAAGTAAGGGTTTGTTCGTTTCTTATTCAAATCATTTGTGGCATTTTTAGATAATCGGCTTTGAATGACTATTTTTGGCGAAGCATTTTAAAGCAATCAAATGGATTTTGTGACCGACTTTCTGAAATTTTTAACACCCGCCGCCATTGTTTCTTACGCCCTGTATGCCACAGTGAAGGCGTTTTTGAACAAAGAATTGCTCGAAAAACGGCAGGTTTCTCAACAAAAAAATGCCGAAATTGCTTTTCCGTTGCGCCTGCAAGCCTACGAACGGCTGTGCTTGTTTTTGGAGCGCATCACGCCAAACAATCTTTTGGTGCGTCTGAGCGGCAGTTCTACGTCTGTTATGGAGTTTCAGCAGTTGTTGCTTCGCGAAGTCAGGGAGGAGCTCTACCACAATCTTTCGCAGCAGGTATACGTGTCGAACGAGGCTTGGGAACGCGTGAAGGCATCGCAACAGGAGGTTTGCAGCCTCATTAATCAGGCATCGGGCGAGGTACAGGCCGACGCGGAGCCGATCGAATTGTCAAAAAAAATCTTTGAAAAAATAATTCAGCAAAACCTGCAACCCACCTTAGAAACACTCAGATTCCTCAAACAAGAAATACAAAGAGAATTTATTTAATGACACACAAACGAATAGCCCTCATAACGGGAGCCAGCTCGGGCATTGGCAAGGCCACCGCCGAGGTATTTGCCGAAAATAATATCGACCTAATTTTGTGCGGACGGCGGCAAGAAAAATTAGACGAACTGGCCAAAACATTGGCCGCAAAAGTTCGGACAACAACCCTCAATTTCGATGTTCGGACGCGGCTCGACGTGCTCAATGCCATTGAATCGCTGCCAGACGATTGGCAAAAAATTGATATTTTGGTAAACAATGCGGGCAATGCCCACGGGTTTTCGCCGATCCAGGATGGTGAGTTAGACGACTGGGATGCCATGCTCGACGGCAACGTGCAGGGGCTTTTGTACGTCTCGAAGCCCGTGGTGGCGGGCATGGTAAACCGCCAGAGCGGGCATATTGTCAATATCAGCTCGGTGGCGGGCAAGCAGACCTACGCCAACGGGGCGGTTTATTGCGCCTCCAAAGCGGCCGTGGAGGCCATTAGCACGGGAATGCGCCTGGACTTGACCCAACACGGAATTAAAGTTACCAACATAGCACCAGGCGCGGTCGAAACCGACTTTTCGGTTGTTCGCTTTAAAGGAGACACTACCCGCGCCGCCAAGGTTTACGAGGGCTTTGATGCCATTCAGCCGCAAGACGTGGCCGATGCTATTTTGTATGCCGTCAATGCCCCCGCCCGCCTCACGGTGGCCGACGTGGTGCTCTATGCTGCCGCGCAGGCGGCTCCAACTACCATTTACCGCAAACCCTGAGTACTTTGCCGCTTATGTGGCAATGGGCTTGGCTGGTACAATAAAGATTGGTGGTTCGGCATAAAACCAATAAATTTGCCAAAAGTATCACAATTACATAGAACTCACATGGAAGTATTTTTTACACCCGAGGGCATCATTAGCCTACTAACACTCACGTTTTTGGAAATAGTCTTGGGCATCGACAACATCATTTTTATCTCGATAGCCGCCAACAAACTGTCGGTCAAAGACCAGCCCAAAGCCCGCAACATTGGCTTGTTGCTGGCCATGGTTTTTAGGATAGGTTTGTTGTTTGGTATCAGCTTTTTAATTTCGCTTCAAGAACCTTTCATGCACATTCATACGTCGTGGCTCACAGCTGGGCCGTCGGGGCAGAGCATTATTTTGTTTATTGGCGGGTTGTTTTTGCTCTACAAAAGCACGTCCGAGATCCACCACAAGCTGGAAGGTGCTCCTGGCAGCGACGAGGTTCACAAACCAAAAGGTTCGGCGGCCAATAAACTCACAAGCGTGGTGTTGCAGATTGCGCTCATCAACATTGTATTTTCGATTGATTCTATTCTGACGGCTATCGGTTTGACCCAAAATGTACCCATCATGATCGCCGCCGTGGTGATTTCGGTCGTAGTAATGATGCTGTTTTCTGGCGCAGTGGGCAGGTTCGTAAACGACCATCCGTCGGTTCAAATGCTCGGTATGGCCTTTTTGATTATGATCGGTTTTATGCTCATTGCCGAGGGCGCACACCTGGCACACGTCAATATTTTTGGTACCGAAACGGGTGCTGTTCCCAAAGGATACCTCTACTTTGCCATCGCGTTCTCGTTGCTGGTGGAGGTGCTCAACATAAAAATGCGCAAGAAAGAAATACCCGTCAAACTTCGTGACTACAAATCTCAGGCCGAGCGCGAAGGTCTTCTGAACGAGTAGGTAGCAACAATTCCCAGCCCAAAAAATGACCAAAATAACCCAATATATCGAGCAAGCCAACGGAAAAACGTTGTTTTCGATCGAAGTGATTCCTCCCGTTAAGGGCAACAGTATCAACGAGTTGATTGCCAACATTGAGCCATTGATGGAGTTTCAGCCGCCCTTCGTGGACGTGACCTACCACCGCGAGGAGTACCTCGAAAAAACCCAGCCCGATGGTTCGGTTAAGCAGGTTATTACCCGAAAACGTCCTGGCACAATCGGCATTTGCTCGTCGATTATGCACCGTTTCAAGGTCGATACTGTGCCGCACGTGCTGTGCGGAGGTTTTACAAAAGACGAGACCGAGGACTTTTTGATGGACTTGCACTACCTTGGTATCGACAACGTGCTGGTGCTTCGCGGCGACCCCGCCAAGCCTTTCAAGACCTTTAAGCCCCGCACCAACGGCCACGCCTACGCCACAGAATTGTTGCAGCAGGTAGCCAGCATGAACCGGGGCGCGTACCTGCACGAGGAGGCCGAGCAGCTCGACCCAACCAATTTTTGCATCGGCGTGTCGGCCTACCCCGAAAAACATTTCGAGGCCGTAGATTTTGACACGGACTTCAAATATTTGAAAGACAAGGTAGCAGCGGGCGCAGATTACATCGTTACGCAGATGTTTTTCGACAACCAAAAATACTTCGATTTTGTGAACCTCTGCCGCGCCGAGGGCATCACGATCCCGATTATTCCAGGGCTTAAACCATTATCTACCAAAAAACAGTTGGGTATTTTGCCCCGCCTGTTTCATTTAGATATGCCCGCCGATTTTGTAAAAGCCGTGGAAGATTGCGAAAACGACGCGCAAGCCAGGCAGGTTGGTATTGAGTGGAGCATCCAGCAATGCAAAGAACTGATGCAGTTCGGCGTGCCAGTGCTGCACTTTTATACCATGGGCAAGGCCGACAATATTTATAAAGTAGCCAAAGAATTGTTCTGAGAAGCAATGTTGAATGATTGAAACCCAACAACATTACTTATCCGTCTGATTTGCTATTTTTTGTTTGTGAAAAGCCAAAAAACGCTCTAATTCTTCAACTGGCAAACGCCGGGCAATGATCCGTTTTTGTTTGTCGATTAGGTACACGGCGGGCGTAGTTTGGGCATCGAACCGTTGCCTGATGAGCTGGTGCTGGCCCGTATAATCAAACCCATTGAGCCACTGGCCCAGCCCAAATTCTTTCACGAAGGCTTTCCATTTGGTGGCATCGCTGGCCACGGCGGCGGCATAAACGCCCACTTCGAGGGGGTGGGCTTCCTGAAATTTTTTCAGCACTGGGGCGGCCTCGCGGCAGTGGCCGCAGTCGGGGTCGTAGATAAACAATACAGTGTAGTCGGTTTTGAGATCGTACAACAACGAAGAGGTTCGCCCAAGGGTGTCGGTCATGTTTAGGCTCGGCACTGGCTTGCCCACCAGCAGTGGTTTAAGCACCCCGATGCGGTCGCGGAGTTTGTCTAAATTTGCCGAGTCGCGGATCGACATTTGGCCGCTCAAATAATAGGATTCGACCAAATGCACAAAAACGGGCTCCAAACCCAACACCGCCGACTGCTCCACTTGGTTGGTCATGTACCAAACTAAGTGCTGGCGCATATCTTGGTTGGCGACCGCTTTTTGGGCAATGTAATCAACCGCTTTAATGAGCGAATCGGGCGACTGCACGGTGAGTTCTTTGAGGTATCGGTCGAGCTTGGGGTGCAAAAACGGCGTGCGAATGAGGCGTTCGTCGGCCAGGTCGAAATTATCCCAAAAATGGTTTCGGTAGTAGTTAAACAGCCACAAAGAATCCGTTTTGCCGTTGGGCAATTTGGGGGCGGGCGGTATTTTTGGGTCCACGGGGGCTTTCACCAGCTGCGCAACGAGCGTTCCAGCGTGCTTGCGTTCAAAATCTGCATCGTAGGCATCGGCGCGGCTTTGCGCCTGTTCCAACTTTTTTTTCACCAGCGCATTGTCAGTGCCATTGGCTTGTTTTCGGGCGGCTTCGGCCTCAGCCACAATCTGGTTGAGCATTTTTTGGCGCTCATAAAACGCAATATTGTCGGGCGAGGACGTAATGACCAAATTATTTATAATATCCACCGTGTCGGTGGCAAACGAAAACCGCTGTTGTTCCCCAATAACCAACTGAATGTATTTAGACCCGCCTGGCAACACCACCAAATAAACGCCCTGCGGTAGGGGTTTGGGAGCCTCGAAAACCAGCCGTCCGTTGGCATCCACGCGGGCAGTGTCTTTGGGAATGTAGGTGGTGGCATCGCCGTAGAAATGCCCTAATTGGCAAGTTGTGTCGCGGAGTCCCCTAATTTGGCCTTCGATTCGGTAGCCGCTTTGGGCCATCACAAAGGCGGGAAGTAGTAGTAGCAGCAGTGCTAAGGTGTGGTTGTGGCGCACGGAGTTGATGTGTTTTGAACTGATAATAAAACCAACGCAAAAGTAGCACAAATATAAACACCAAACAGATCCCTTTGAACGGCAACAATGCGCGTTGCTACGGGTGGTGGATGGGTAGAATGAAGCCCAGAAATGGTTTTGAGAACATATTTACAACCTCCCGTTGCTATGAACAACCGCCACAATGCCCAAATAACTAAACGTACTTTCATAAAATCGGTGTTGGCCGTGCCGCTCTTCGGAGCATCTTTTTCGGACTTAATGGCTGATCCGAAAAATAAAAATGCTACCCAATTATCTGAAAATGAAGACTTTTGGGCTAACATAAGGAGCGATTATCGGCTCAAGCCCGACTACATTAACCTCGAAAACGGCTATTATTGTATGCTACCGCAGACAATCTTGGAGGCGCACATCCAACAAGTGCGCGAAATGAACTACCAAGCGTCGTTTTATATGCGTACCCGCCAGTTCGACGACAAGGCCAAAGTTAGGCATCGGCTGGCCAGCTTGGTGGGTTGTGCGCAGGAAGAGTTAATCCTGACGCGCAACACAACCGAATCGCTGGACACCGTTATTTCGGGAATAGACTGGAAAGCGGGCGATGAAGTCGTGATGGCGCTGCAAGACTACGGAGCCATGAAAGATATGTTTCAACAACAAACCCTGCGCCACGGTATTGTGACCAAGGTAGTGTCGGTGCCAAATCACCCAGATAACGATGCCGAAATTGTTGAAATGTACGCGCGCGCCATTTCTGCTAAAACTCGTTTGTTGATGCTCTGCCACGTTATCAACATCACTGGGCAGATATTACCCGTTCGTAAGATTTGTGACATGGCTCATTCAAAAGGAGTGGAGGTGATGGTGGACGGCGCACACGCAGTGGCCCATATTCCCGTCAATATTTCGGAACTAAACTGCGACTACTACGGCAGTAGCCTCCACAAATGGCTGTGTAGTCCGCTGGGAGCGGGTATATTATACGTTCGCAAAGACAAAATAGAAAAACTATGGTCGGTTTTTGCCGATGGTTCTTTCCCGAAAGACGACATTCGCAAGCTCAATCACACGGGAACGCACCCTTGCTCGACCGATCTGGCCGTCAATGCAGCCCTCGACTACTACCAAACATTGGGCGCGGAGAAAAAGGAAACGCGGTTGCGTTATTTGCAAAATTATTGGACCTCCCAGGTCAGAAACATACCCAATGTGGTCGTAAACACCCCCGCCGATGCCGCTCGCTCCTGTGCCATCGCCAATGTGGGGGTCACAACGCTGAAACCAGCCGATTTGGCCAAAGTATTGCTCGACAAATACAAAATTTATACGGTAGCCATCGACTACGCCAACGTCCAGGGCGTGCGAGTTACCCCTGGCTTGTACACAACCGTGGCCGAGTTGGACCAATTGGTGGTGGCACTAAAAGAATTGGCGGGCTAACGAGGCGGGAATTAAACTACCAACAAAGCGCCCCACGTTAGCTTTTTTTGTGGTTTTTCATGTACGTGAGGTACTTCAAAATCTGGTCGATGGCCGCATCTGTGAGCTGGCTTTGGGCGGGCATGGTGCAACCCCGTCGGTAGGAAGTCGGGTTTTTGATGAAAGCCTTTAAATCGTCGTTGCTTTTCCAGTATTCGGTCACATTTTTTGGGTAATTGAGCTCTGGTCCCATCACACCGCCCACGGCGTTGAGGGCGTGGCAGGTCGAGCAATTTGTTCTAAAAAGGCCGTAGCCCTCCACCATCGTGTCGTCGTCGTGCGGAAAAATAGCCCGTGTTTCCTCCGATACCGATACCAGTTTCATGCGCACTAAATTGTAGGGCCACTTAAAACTGTAGTCGCTCGGGGGCACGTCGGTATAGACCACGTAAAACGGTTCGATGGTCTTTTGGTGGCCATCCTTCACAGCGTTCACCCAGTCTTGGCCTTTGGGGGCGGCCATGTCGGCCACGGCCAGGTAGGCGTTGCGTGCGTATATTTTTTTTAAGGGCATCGACGGATTGTAGCCGTCGCCGCACTCGAAAATAAGCTGGGTTTGGGCAACGTCCATGTTTTCGACTGACGTATATTTCTCCAAGAAGGCCCGCAGCGGAACAGCCCTAAAACTTTTGGTTGCCATAAAAACGGGGTCGGCCACCACCCGCACTGCCACCGTTTTTTGAAAAGCCCCCCTATCTTTGAGTGCCAGCAGATCGACCGTCAGCGAGTCGTGGGGCGTTGCCACCGTAGCCGCACCAGCGGGCGGGCGGTTTTGTTGGACGGCTTGTTTTTTTTGTGGGTTGCAGCAAATCAAAGCCAACAGAACGCAGGCAATAGATAGAAACTTGAACTGGCGCATAGAACTAAAACTTTGGGGTTATAACAGGCGGGGGAATTAACATTCAGCTACCTGATCGCCTGTCGATACAACGCGTTGTTATTAGGAAACCCTAATGCCATTCAAATTACAAAGAAATAGGTGACGTATTTTTTAAAAGTACGAATATTTTTTGTTCAACCTCACACCCCGTCTCACAACGTGTGCCATCTGCAAAGTTTGAGAATTTATCGTAGTACCCAAAAAACAAAAAGTCCCAGCTTTTGAGGGCTGGGACGTTCTTCATCATAGGTCAAATATTGGCAAACGGAACGTTAGACGAAATATATCTTCTAAACACTACAAAAATAGTATATTCCTACTAATAAGTTATCTAATGGTAAGAAAAAAAGTTAGGCGGGGTTGTATTCTCCCTCCCATTTCGACACCACGGCGGTAGCAACGGCGTTGCCCACCACCGATGTGGCCGACCGCCCCATGTCTAAAAACGGATCTACGCCCAAAATAAGGGCGATTCCTTCGACGGGCAGGTCGAAGAGTGCGAGCGTACCCGCAATAATAACGAGCGATGCCCGAGGCACGCCCGCAATGCCTTTGGAGGTAATCATGAGCGTGAGCAGCATCGTGACCTGCTGCTGGATGCTCAGATCTACGCCGTAGGCCTGGGCTATGAACCCAGTGGCAAAGGTCATGTACATCATCGAACCGTCTAAGTTGAACGAATAGCCAAGTGGCAACACAAAACCGATGATCCGTTGGCTGCAGCCAAACTCTTCGAGCGCCGTGATCTGCTGCGGCAACGATGCCTCCGAACTGGCAGTGCTAAACGACAGCAGAACCGAATCTTTCATTTTGGCCAGCAGCTTGAAATACGGAATTTTCATTACCAAGCAGATGCCCGACAAAACCACGAACACAAAAAACAGCAAGCCCCCAAAAAAGCAAACCATCAGGTAGGCGTAAGAAATCAAAATGCCCAAACCCTTCACGGCCACCACGCCCGTCATGGCTCCCAAAACGCCGTAGGGCGCCAGCTGCATAATGAAACCGACCATCTTAAACACTATTTCTTGCAGGGTTTCGATGGCCTTGGTAATTTTTTTGCCGTGTTCGCCGATGGCACCCAGGGCCACGCCAAAAAACAGGGCGAAGATCACAATTTGTAGAATTTCGTTTTTGGCCAGGGCATCAAACAAGCTGTCAGGAAATATGTGTAGAATAAATTCTTCGACGGTTTTTAGTTTTTTGCCCGTTATGCCCGTGTCGGTGCCAGCAGCGGGGCGGGGCCAAGTCTGAATTTTACCTGGCTGGGTAATATTTACCACCACCAGCCCCACCAAAAGCGACAAGATGGTGGCAAAATAAAAGTAGCCAAGTGTTTTGATGCCAATACGACCCACCACCTTAAAGTCGCCGAGCTTGGCCACGCCCACTACCAAGGTGCAAAACACCAGCGGGCCAACGATCATTTTGATGAGTTTTAGAAATATTTTACTGAGAATCTGGAAGTTTTTGGCGTAGGATTCGGCCACTTCGGGGGTCATTGTGCTGTGGAAGACCTGACCAATGGCCACGCCAAGCACAAAGCCAATGATAATTTTGGCGGTAATGTTTACTTTCATAAGGGTTGGTTTTGAACGTTTACTTTTTTACTACTTTCACTAAAATTACGCGTAATGGCATTTGCTTTTTGAGGGTGTCGCGCGGGCTTAGGCCCGAACCCTTGCCCTGGGCATCCAGACGCACCATGTCGATTCCTGCCTTGGCCACCATGTCTTTGAGTGCGTAGGCACGCTTTGAGGATAGCTGCTGGTTGGTATTGGGCAGTTTGGCATCGTTGGCAAAGGCCACAAATTTTATTTGGGCGTTGGGATATTTTTGCAACAGGGTCGCCAAGTTTTTCACCAGCGAATCTGCAGCGGGGGTGAGTTCGACGGCATTGTCTACGAAGTTTATTTTAGGGTAGTTGAACGACCGATTTGGTTTGGCGGTGGAGTCGGCGAGGTAGTTGTCTAACTCAGCGAACGCTGAGTTTACCAACACAGCCGCTGGTTTGCGTACTGGTTGTGGCGCACTGGCGGTATCGGTGGGCACCTCAACGGCTATCTCCTCGTCGCCAAATTGTTCAGCATTTGGTTTCTGAAAATAGTAGTACCCCACGGCCACCGCCGCCGCCAATAGCAGGGCAACACCGCCCCATTTCAACCAATTTACGGCTGGACGGTCGTCGTCGTCGGGATGGTTTATGAACGGTTGGCGCGCCGCCGGAGCGGGTTTGGCGGGGGTATAATTTGGGGTGGCTGGGGCGGGCGGCTCAACCACGGCCATTGCAAAGCCCTGCATACCAAGGGCTTCGATTACTTTATCGGTAAATTGGGGAGCAGCCTCACTTATGAAATCAGACTGAGACGCCAATAAGTTGGCCAAGCCCGTGGTGTCGGTTTCTTGGGTTTGTGCCCGTTTGCGCAGCAAATCAATGGCCACCAGCATAACTGCGCCCATAAACTGCCCCACCACCGAATTGGGTACCCCGGCAACTCTTGATACGTGCATGGCCACGGCACTTTTGGCACCAGGCGTAATGGTTTGCACCAACTTATCGCCTTTCAGAATAAACTCGGCAACTGTTGCCGCCGAATCGCCAGGCGTGGGAGTTCTTGAGTCAGCGTCTTTTTGTTGGGTAAGGTTATGGAGGTGCTTCAAGCCGCTGTCGCTCGAGCCGCGTTTCATAAGTGCCAGCACCGTCGATAGTGCCAGTCCGTTCAAGGCACTTTTGGCTTTTTCTTTCGGCAGGTCATTTTGGGCAATCAGCGCATCCGCCAAACCACCGTCGAGGACTTCTTTTATCGCATTGAATAGGTTCATGATGCTTTGGTGTTGGGATGAATTTGTTGGGCTCGTGGTGACAAAATTATAACTATTTAAATGTCAATTTACAATTTTAATGTTTTTCATTCCAAATCAGCTGCTAATGTGGGTTTATTGCCAGCACCAAAAGTTGCTAACAACGCGTTAGGCACGATCAAATATCCACGCTCCACCAAAACGAGGGTAGTGTGGGCCAAACGTTCAATCGTTCCACTCGAATAGTCCTTCGTTGAGGGCATTTAATATCTCATTTTTTTGGTGTCGATGCACCAACAGCGACATATTGTGTTCGGAACCGCCATACGAAATCATTCTGATCGGTATGTGCTTGACTACCTCCAGCACTTTGGCGCATAAACCTGGTTTGTCGGCGTTGAAATCACCCACAATACACACAATAGTTTGGTCGTAGTCGGGCTCTTCGAGTTGGCAAAACTGACTCAGTTCAGCCTTTATTTGGGTCAAATTTGTGGCGTCATCGATCGTCAGCGACACCGACACCTCGGCCGTCGTAATCATATCGACGGGTGTTTTGTATTTTTCAAAAATCTCAAAAACGCGCCTCAAAAATCCGTAGGCATTCAGCATTCGCGTAGAGTGTACATACAACGCCGTGATACCGTCTTTGGCGGCTATGGCCTTAAAATCCATGTTGTTGGTTTTTTCGGCAATGAGCGTACCGTAGGCGGTAGGCTCCATGGTGTTTTTGAGGCGCACCGGCACGCCGTGCATTCGGGCGGGCGTTATGGTGCTGGGATGCAGAATTTTGGCCCCAAAATAGGCCAGTTCGGCGGCTTCGTCGAACGACAACTCACGGATGGGAAAGGTGCGTTTCACCACGCGCGGGTCGTTGTTGTGCATCCCGTCGATGTCGGTCCATATCTGCACCTCCTCGGCCCTGATGGCTCCGCCAATGAGCGAAGCCGTGTAGTCTGACCCGCCGCGTTTGAGGTTGTCTATCTCGCCGCGTGGGTTGCGGCAAATGAACCCCTGCGTCACGATGATCTGCTGGTGGGCGTGCTGGGGCAGTATATCGGCCAGTCTGGCTTCCGTAAAAGCCAAAACGGGCTCGTTATCATCGTCAATTTTCATAAACTCCAAGGCTGGCAACAGCACCGATGCCACGCCTTGCTCGGCCAAGTAGGCCGCAAACAACTGCGTACTCAGCAGCTCGCCCTGGGCTACGAGTTCTTTTTCTTGTTTGCTCCCAAAAGGTGCTTCGGCCAGCAATGAGCCAATAAAACCAAACTCGGCACCAACAATTTCCGCGCCTTTGGCCAAGCCTGCGGGCGTGTCGTAAAGTTCCGACACAAAAGCCTGGTAATGAGCCAAGAGCGCATCGACCTTAGCCTGCGCCTCAACTCTGAGGTTCTGTTTGGCCAGCTCACCCATCGCAATGAGCGCGTTGGTAGTGCCCGACAGTGCCGACAGCACCACTATTTTTCGTTGGCTATCTTGGGTTATTAGCCCGCAAATAGACCGCATTCGGTCGGGCTTACCCACGGACGTACCGCCAAATTTCCAGACTTGCATTTTTTTATTTTTTTAATTGATGATCCAATAATTTAGGTCACTACCGATCCCGTTTTTAGAGCGGCACGTTGCCAACGATGTTGTGCCAAAGTCCGAGCATTTTGATGGCCGTTATGGCGGCCTCGTCGCCTTTGTTGCCGTGTTTGCCGCCCGCCCGGTCGTGGGCTTGCTGCTCGGTGTTGGTGGTTAGTACGCCAAAAACAACGGGTTTATTGGTTTCTAAACCCACCTTGGTAATGCCATTTGCCACGGCGTCGCAGATAAAATCGAAGTGCCGCGTTTCGCCCTGAATCACGCACCCGAGCGCAATGACGGCATCCGCGCGGCTGTGCTGGGCGTACCAACTTGCGCCCAGCGTGAGCTCAAAACTACCTGGCACGTTGCCCCGCAATATGTTTTCGGGCTTGGCACCGTATTCAATTAGCGTGTCGTAGGCTCCTTTGAAGAGCGCCTCAATGACCTCGGTGTTCCATTCGGCCACCACAATGGCAAACTTGCGGTCGCTGATGTCGATGAGATTGTAGGCAGAAAATTCGCTGAGATTTTTGTGTTTCGAAGACATAATACTACGTGAAAATACACGCATTAAAAAATTGGTAACAAAAAATTAGGTTTGAATAACAGTCAGGATGTCGTCCAAATATTCGCGGGAGTTACTCAGGCGAGGCACCTTGTGCTGGCCTCCCAATTTGCCGCGCCGCGCCATCCAGTTATAAAAAGTACCGTTGGGCACGTGGTGAACGATGGGGCGCACCAGTGCCAGATCGCGGTGGCGTTTGGCATCGTAGTCAGAGTTTACTTCGCGCAGGGTTTTGTCTAATATATGCTCAAAAAGCGACCGATCGGCGGGTGCTTCGCTAAACTCAATAATCCACTCATGCCGCCCGCGCGTGCCGTTGTCCATGTAGATTGGGCCTGCCGTGTATTCGCTCAAAACCGCCCCCGTGGCTTCGCAAGCCGACGTTATGGCGCGGTCGGCGTTGTCCACAATCAGCTCTTCGCCGAAGGCATTTATAAAGTGTTTGGTGCGCCCACTGACCTTTACCCGAAAGGGATTTAGACAGGTAAATTTAATGGTGTCGCCAATTTTGTACCGCCACAAGCCCGCATTTGTCGAAATAATCAGGGCGTAGTTGGTATCTAACTGCACTTGGTCCAGCGTGAGGGCATCGGGGTGTTCTTGGTCGGCTTTCTCGGCGGGAACAAATTCGTAGAAAACCCCGTAGTCGAGCATCAGGAGCATTTCACCTGGCTTCGAGAGGTCGTCTTGGATGGCAAAACAACCCTCGGAGGCGTTATAAATTTCCAAATAATTGACCGCCTTAGACGGAAAATATTTGGTTTGAAACAACTCCCGGTAGGGCTGAAAAGCCACTGCACCGTGCACAAAAACCTCAAAATTGGGCCAGATATCCAACATAGAGCTAACCCGATTTTTTTCCATTATCCTGTCCATCAAAATAACCACCCACGTTGGCACGCCGAGGATGCTGGTCACGTTTTCGAGGCGGGTAATCTCGGCCATTCGGGCTACTTTCTCCTCCCAATTGTCGAGCAGTGCCACTTCGATGGGTGGCGTTCGCATGTATTCGCCCCAGGCGGGCAGGTTTTTCATAATAATGGCCGAGACATCGCCCGCCATCAGGTCAATATTGTGGGGGTTGGGCTGCAAACTACCCCCAATGGAGAGTGCCTTCCCGTCGAAAACAGCCGTTTCGGGGCGGTTTTGCACAAAAAGCGTCATCATGTCTTTGCCGCCCCGGTAGTGGCAATCCTCCAACGATTCGGGCGACATGGGCAGAAACTTACTCCTGGCGTTGGTAGTGCCCGACGACTTAGAGAACCACTCAATGTCCGACGGCCAAAGTACATTTTGCTCGCCTTTCAGCACGCGCTCTATGTACGGGAAAAGCACTTCGTAGCTCGAAACGGGTACGCGCTCCTGAAACTCGCGAATGGTTTGGATGTTAGAGTACCCGTGTTTTGTTCCCCATTCGGTACGCTTGGCAGCATCTATGAGCTCGTGGAATACTTGGTTTTGAACTTCCAACGGAAACGCCTTGAAGTGTTCGATGCGCTCCATACGGCGTTTCATAAACCAAGAAAGTATGTCGTTGAGGATGCGCATCGAAACGAATTGATAGTACTTTGACACCCCAAATGTAGCCAAAAAGTAGGTTTGATAAAAAGGAGTGTGCCAAAACAAGCAAAACTAATGCCCGTTTTGGTTCATAACCCGCGCGCCCGATCAGGATAGTCGGTTATTAGGCCGTCCGTGCCGAGGGCTTTTATTTGTTGCATTTCGTCGCGGGTGTTCACCGTCCACGGAATTACTTTTATGCCCTTTTGGTGGAGTTGCTCCACGGCGCGTTGGTTGAGCAGCCTGTAGTACGGACTGTAGATGGCGGGCGCAAATCCGAGGCTTTTTAGGTTCGCCTCCACTCCTTTCATGTTAGACACCAACGCCGACAACTGCACGGGCAAAAACCGCTTATTGGTTATTTGGGCGTGCCAGTATTTGAGCACCTCAAAATCGAAACTTTGGAGGACAACCCGACGCGGCTCAATTTTTTGTTGTACCAAAACCGCATGTACCAATTCCGAAAACTCGGCTGGTTTGGGCTGCGACAGGCCGTACTCGGTTTGCTCACTCTTGATTTCGATGTTGTATTTGCAAGGTGGCAGTTTTTTTGTCGTTAGATACCGTTCAACCTCCTCGATAACTTCGCTCAAAAGCGGCTTGTACGTACTTATTTTCTGTTGTTCTGCAAACGCCTCGTTGCCCCTGGCGCCAATGTCATATTTTTTTATTTGCTCATAACTGAGTTTATACAAGTTTATCTTGTCCGATTTCAAAACGGGTGTACCGTCGGGCTTACTGCAATAATCAGCATGAAAGTACGGTTCGTGCGACACCACCACCTGGCCGTCGCCCGAGATCACCACGTCCATTTCGAGCGTGTGAACGCCCAGGTCGAGTGCCTTCAAAAAAGCTGGGATCGAGTTTTCGGGCATCAGTCCGCGGCAGCCACGGTGGCCCTGAATTTCGTAAGTCTGGTCTTGGGCACGCGTGGCCATGGTTAGTGATGCGAGAAAAATGAGCAGTGTTGTTTTCATAATTCTAAATTAATTGGGGTGCATGCGGCACCCAAAAATACTATTATTTCCTTTTGGGTGGTTAGAGAGCCGTTGCCCGTGTCCCCACGGGCGACCTTAGGTTGTCAGTGAAGACACTGACAACGGCGGTACAGAGCGGTGTAAAGACACTGACAACGGCGATGATGATCGAGTGAACGGATGATCGAATATAGTGATTTAAAACAACCAAATGCCAAACCTCAGAACATATCTTTTTCGATGTCGCTGGGTTGTTCTTTGCCGTGCAAGATTTCTAATAACGGCTTAATCTGGTACACCGAGCGGTCGTATCGGTTGGTGAGAATAATAATCACAAACTCGTCTTTGGGGCTAAACCACATAAGCGTGTTGTATCCTTTCCACCAGCCCGTGTGGTAAATATACTTGGCCGTGCGCGTGCTGTCGGCCACGTGCATCCTAAAACCGTAGCCGTAGTTTTTTATGCCACCCCGCTCGAAACTGCGCGGCGTAAAGGCTTCTTTGCGCAGGTCGGCCCGCAAAATACAATCGCTGTTTATGCCCTTGTACCAACGATACAAGTCCTCGGCGGTCGAGTACACGCCCTTGTCGCCCAGTATGTCGTCGTAGTTGTCTTTGGGTAGTTTACGGCCATATTGGTGTCCAACGGTTGTATTTAGGTGCAACGAATCATTTTTAGACGTAACCAAAAAGGTGTTTTTCATGCCCAGCGGCTTGAAGATAACTTGCTGCAAATAGGCTTCAAAACTCATGCCAGACACCTTTTCGATGATCGAAGCCAACACAGAATAATTGGTGTTGCAGTAGCCGAAATTACGGTTGGGATAATTGTACGGCTTTGGTTTCACGGCGGCCAACCAACGCATAATATCGGCGTTGTTGGGGTACGGATTTCGCTTTCGCACGCTGTCGGTCAGCACGTATGCGTAGTTGGGCAGCCCGCTTCGGTGGCTCAAAAGCGACCGGATATACACATTTTTGTAGGGAAAATCGGGAAAGAAACGCCTAACGCTGTCGTCTAAACTGAGCTTTTGCGCCTCCACCAATTTGAGCGTAGCAATGGCCGTAAAAGTTTTGGACAAAGATGCCAACTGAAATTTGGAATCGATCTTGAGGGTGTCTTTGGCCCGAATATCGGCGTAGCCAAACGAATTTTTGTAGAGCACCACCCCACGTTGGGCGATCAGCACGGCTCCATTGAACCCAAATTTTGCCCGCCGTTTAAAAAGTGTGTCTAATTGTTTAGTCTTGAGGTCAGCGTTAAGTTTAGCCCTCAAAATACCCTCTTGGGCGTCGTCTAAACCGCCATCAATGCAATTGAAGACTTTCTGGCTTTTTTTTGCGCGCGAGCCGTCGCCAGTATTGTTGCAAGAAAATGCCAAAGCAAGGCACGAAAACGAGATAATCAAAAGGCTTTTAAGAGTCATCCAGACAGAACGTTCGCAACGAAGGTGGTGTTGCTCCCTTCGTCAATTTAAAAAAATCTTTTTGGATCAGCCAGAAGCAACCCAAAAGATGCACCGCACAATTACCCGTGTCTTTACTGAGACGCAGTAAGGGGGCGTTAGATTGCGGGCGTAAGATTGACCGCCTCAACCCGCTTAACCTCGGGAACGGCCTTGAGTATGGCCTCCTCTAAACCTGCTTTAAAGGTCATCGTAGACATGGGGCAGGTGCCGCACGAACCCAGTAGTTCGAGGCGCACAACGTTGTCTTCGGTCAGGTCAAGCAGCCTAACATTCCCGCCGTCGGCGGCTAAATACGGCCGCACGGTGTCGAGGGCCGTTTCGATCCGTTTGCGGATGTCGGGTTTGTTGTTTGTAGTCATTTAAGTATGAATAGAATCAAAATTGGTCATTATTGGTCGAATAAACAAATTTTGGGTTAGAGCTTTATTTCTACGCGCTTGGTCTGGGCCACGTTGGCATTTCGGATTGCCACCTGCTGGGCCAACGCCTCGGCCACTTGCCTAAAAGCGGCTTGGGCAACGGGCTCGTCGTTCAAAAACGCGGGTTTGCCCGCATCGCCCGCCTCGCGGATGCTCTGCACGATGGGTATCTGGCCCAGCAAGGGCACGTCAAATTTATCGGCCAGTTGCTGCCCCCCGCCGCTTCCAAACAAATAATACTTGTTTTCGGGGAGTTCGGCGGGCGTAAAATACGCCATGTTCTCGACCACCCCCAGTACGGGCACGTTTATCTGCGGCTGGCGGAACATCTGCACGCCCTTGATGGCATCGGCCAGGGCTACTTTTTGGGGCGTGGTCACAATGATGGCCCCCGTAACTGGCACGGTTTGCACGAGCGTGAGGTGAATGTCGGATGTGCCAGGCGGCAAGTCAATGAGCAAGTAGTCTAACTCGCCCCAGTTAGTGTCGCCAAAAAACTGCCGCAGGGCTTGGCTGGCCATTGGGCCGCGCCAAACAATGGCACTTTCGGCGGGGGTCAAAAAACCAATGGAGATAATTTTTATGCCAAACTGCTGAATTGGGTTAATCATGTTTTTGCCGTCGATCTGCGTGATGGCGGGCTGCATGTCCTCGGCTCCAAACATAACGGGCATCGACGGCCCCGAAATATCGGCATCGATTATTCCCACTTTTGCCCCTGCCTTGTGGAGGGCAACGGCCAGGTTGGCCGTAACCGTCGATTTGCCAACGCCGCCCTTGCCAGATGAAACGGCGATGACGTTTTTCACGCCAGGAATCATTGCGCCACCCGCGCGGGTAGAGGTAACGTCGGCCGTCAGATTGACCGTTACCTGAACTTGGTTGCCAAAAAACTGGTGAATAGCATCGGTGCAACGCTTGCGGATGAGTTCTTTAAGCGGGCAGGCTGGTGTGGTAAGTACGACCGTGAAACTGACCTGATCTATGCCCACTTCGATGTCTTTAATCATGCCGAGGGAAACGAGATCTTTTTTGAGATCGGGTTCTTCGACCGTGCTCAGGGCCTGCAGTATTTTATCTTTGTTGATGGTGAGTTCTCCCATGGGGCGCTTTCAAATTTATTGGCAAAACTACGAAAAGCCTTTCAAAGTTCGTGCGTTCCGACGAAAACAGTGGCCCGTAATTATTTCGGCTCCAACGCCACCCAGCCACTACCAACCAAGCTGCACTATTTCAAAAAACACAGACAAATTCGTTGCACTTGAACATTTGAGGCGTTCGTTTGACAGCGCCGTTGTCAAACGAACGGCGTTGTCAGTGTCCTCACAACGCCGTTGTCAAACGAACGCCGTTGTCAGTGTCCTCACTGACAATGGCGTTGAACAGCGTTTTAGATTCCCGCACGGGCGGCCCCCTCCTTCGTCGGAAAGACAAAAATTATCAATTTTCAAAAGTTTAAACAGTTTTAATGAGAACAAAAAATAACTAACTTAGCTTTTAGAAAGATTGTTGTAGCATTAAACGATCCTGCATTAACTTAGGAACGTGAAATAAATAAGTAGTTGAATTTTTAAATATAAATATCTGATTATCAAGCATTATTCAACCACCGCGCGGGCGGCCCCGTCAATAATCCAAAATTCACTCCTCATCGACACTGGCTCAAAAAATCTGATGAACCTAAATTTAAAAGCAACCAAAAGCAATATGTACGATGCCATCGTGGTGGGCTCGGGAATGTCGGGTGGGTGGGCGGCCAAGGAACTGTGCGAAAAAGGCCTCAAAACGTTGGTGCTCGAGCGCGGACGCGACGTGCGCCACGTGACCGACTACACCACGGCCACGAAAAACCCCTGGGAGTTTGAGCACCGAAACAAACTACCGCTCGACTTTAAAGCCCAAAACCCAATTGCGGCCAGGTGCTACGCCGTAGACGAAGCCACCGAACAGTTTTTTGTGAAAGACCACCACCACCCCTACGTTCAAGAAAAACCCTACGACTGGATCAGAGGCTACCAAACGGGCGGCAAATCTCTGCTGTGGGCGCGGCAGGTGCAACGCTGGAGCGAATACGAGTTTGAGGCACCAGCCCGCGACGGCTTTGGCGTTGAATGGCCAATTGGCTACAACGACCTGGCGCCGTGGTACAGCTATGTGGAGCGTTTTGCGGGCATCAGCGGCAACAAAGACGGCCTAAAAAACCTGCCCGACGGCGAGTTTCAAAAACCCTTCGAGCTAAACGCCGTCGAAAAACACATCCAGGCGGCGGTGCACAAAGACTACAAAAACAGGCAGGTTATCATTGGCCGCTGCGCCCACCTCACCGAGCCGCAACCATGGCACTTAGAGCTGGGGCGCGGGCAGTGCCAAGCGCGGCATTTGTGCTACCGGGGTTGCCCCTACGGCGCGTATTTTAGCAGCAACTCGGCCACTTTGCCCGCCGCAGCCCGAACGGGCAATCTTACCCTACGGCCTCACTCGGTGGTGCACTCGGTTATTTATGATGCCCAAAAAGGCAAGGCCACGGGCGTGCGCGTAACAGACGCAAACACCAACGAAACGACCGATTATTTTGCCAAAGTGATCTTCATGAACGCCGCCTGCCTAAACACCAACTTGGTGCTGATGAACTCTACGTCGGGGCGTTTCCCGAACGGGCTCGGCAACGATAACGGCCTGTTGGGGCGCTACGTGGCCTTTCATAACTACCGAGGGTCGCTCACGGCCACTTTCGAGGGCTACCAAGATTCGTATTATTTTGGGCGCCGGCCCACAACGGCCTTCATGCCGTCGTTTCGCAACGTCGAAAAACAAGACTCCGATTTTATGCGGGGCTACATGGTGGCGTTCTCGGCCAGCCGGCGCGATTTTCATAGGGGCGCACGCCAAGACGGTTTCGGGGCGGCCTTCAAAGAATCGCTCACCCGCCCTGGCGAATGGAGTGTGTATATGATGATGCAGGGTGAGACCATTCCTACATACGAAAACCACCTGCGCCTAAGCCCAACGCTAAAAGATGCCTGGGGAATACCGCAACTGGTGACTTCGATTGGCTACGACGACAACGACCAGAAACTGTTGGACGACTTTATCGCATCGGGCACCGAAATGCTCACGAAATCGGGTTGCAGCGGCATCGTTGCCCACGACTCCAAACAATCGCCGGGCTTGGATATTCACGAAATGGGGGGGTGCCGCATGGGCAAAGACCCCAAAACATCGCTCCTCAACGGCTGGAACCAGTTTCATGCCTGCGCCAATGTGTTTGTTACCGACGGGGCTTGTATGCCGTCGGTAGGCAACCAAAACCCATCGCTCACGTTCATGGCCCTTACCGCCCGGGCGGCCAACCACGCCGTAGAAGAACTAAAAAAGGGGAATTTATAGGCGGCTCGGCGCATAAAAAATACGGCAAATGGTATTTTTGGCACGGTTTTAGGGCAGTCTTTTGTTTAGCAACAAATCGAGTAGAATTGAGTTTGGTATGAAAAACGGCATTAATCATATTTTCCTGTACTTAGCGGTTGCCTTTTTTGGAGTATCCCTGCTTTTCTACCTGTATATTGAGCGCGGAGCCATCGGCGCATCAGAAGAGAAATACCTACAGTCGGTCAAAGTGCGGGTGCGCGAAGAGGTCAGGCAGTCGCAGCAAGAACTTTTAGATGCCAAGTCGGTTCTGCAAAAAAGAAACCACCCCACTTTTTCTAACCTCTTGGTTGCGTCTAAGTACCCCTACTACGTTTTCAAAAACAGAGAGTTGGTATTTTGGTCAGACCATCGCTTCATACCCGACTACCAAACAGTTGGCAAGATAATCACCCCCAAGTTGGTTGAATTTGAACAGGGAAAGTACCTCATCAGCAAGGCTACCATCCTTAAAAACGGCGATACCTTGGATGTTTTTTCGGCCATTACTGTTTATCGTCATTACGAAAACCAAAACAACTATTTGCAATCGGGCTACGACCCCGATTTGTTTTCGATCGAACCCCAAAACGTGAGTGCACTGGTGGGCAAACCCTATCAAAACGTGTTCGACGACCAGCGCAACTTTGTATTTTCGGTGGTGCCCCCCAAATCAGACGTTTTCAGGAATCAATCTACGCCCATCAACACGATCATCTTGGGGCTACTCACGCTCCTTTTCTTGGGTATTTACGTGTTGCAATGGATGTATTTTTTCATCAAAAGTCACCATTACAGTGTCGGATTTGTGATCCTGTCCATCTACCTGGTGTTGGTTCGGGCCCTGATGCTCTACTACGGCATTCCGTTTATTTTTTACGAAAACGAACTCTTCAACTCCCGGCACTATGCCTCGTCCGACTTAGTACCCTCCCTGGGCGATTTGCTTCTAAATGTATTGTTCACGGTTGTGTTGCTCCTCTATTTGGTAAACTATTATTACCGTTCGCGCGTCTATTTTTGGCTCATTCACCAAAACCAATGGGTCAGGTCGCTGGCTTCGTTGGTTTGTGCATTGGTAAGCTACGTGGTTTTTTTTATCTACTACTACGAACTCAACAGCATCTACGAGAAATCTATGTTTACGCTCGACATTACGCTGAGTATTGCCTTCTCGCCGCTCAAAATAGCGTGTTTGGTTATATTCGTGGGGCTTTCGAGTGCCTATTTTCTGTCGGTTCATCTGCTTTCGGGTATTTTTATTCGCTGCTGCCAACCGTGGTGGCGGGCTTTTCTGGTTTTTTCACTGTCTTCGGGCCTGTCCACGGTGGCGCTGTTGTTATTGAAAATACCCTTGGAATATATTTTCTTGGTTCATTCGTTTTATTTTTTGCTGTTGTTTTTCACCCGCTTACCGCGCATTTTATACTCGTTTCGGTATATCACCTCCATTTATTTTTTTACGGCGGCGTTGGTTTGCGCTGTCATTACTACCTACGTGGTATACTACCAAGAAGAGCAAAAGGAGATTGGCTACAAGCAAGAATTTGGCACCCAGCTGCTGGCCGACAACGACCGCAACGGCGAGTTTTTTTTAGACCGTGCCAATGCAAATATCAGCCAAGACCCCATGCTGCAATTGACTTTTTTGCGGGACACTATTTTTGCCCGCGAGCGCATCCAGAGCCGCGTGAAAAGCAAATTATTGTCTAAATATTTAGACAAATACGAAACCGAAGTGCTGTCGTTTGACGAAGAGGGACGCTCGCTCGAAAACGATGCCAATGCTCCTGATTATCAATACTACTTAACAAAGTACCAGGTTCCAGCCTACAAAACCAAGTATGCCAATATTTATTTTGTGAACGAATTTGGGGGCAATGTTATCAAACAATACCTGACCTTTGCCGAGGTAACCAAAGAAAACACCCTGCTCGGGTACGTAATTTTAGACCTTAAACAGCGCGAAGAACTCCCCCAGAGTGTGTATCCTGAGCTGTTAATGGACAAGAATTTTATTCAAGCACCCGAAACCCGTCAATACAGCTACGCGTTGTACAGCCCCGACAACAAGATATTGTATTCTAATGGCAGCTACAACTATGAGCGTAAAATGCCGATTGGTATACTCAAAAACACCACTTTGTTTCGGGAGGGTTTAAACCTGTTCGATCACCGACATATTGGGGTGAAGGGCGCAAATGGGCGCAGCATTGTGGTGTCATCGCGCGACTATCCGTTTAAGAACGTGTTTTCAAACTTTTCGTTTTTGTACCTCATTCTCGTGCTTTTTGTAATCGTGCTCATTATCCTGTACGCCGTCAAGTACGGGTTCTCGAAGTTCAACGTCAATTATTCTACCAAAATACAGATTTTGCTCAACGCGGCGTTTTTCTTGCCGCTTTTGTTGGTGGTGGTCATCACGCTGAGTGTTATTAGCTCCAACTACGTAACCAACCAAGAAAACACCTACATAAATAACACCAAAAACATTGCCAATAACTTTATTCCGTACCTTACTCGGAGTGTTCAGCCATTAGACAGCGTGGCGGGGTCGGGGCAAAACCCCATTAGCGAAGACAAACTGACGGAAGAACTCGCCAAAATTGCCCGCGATGCCGACGTAGACATCAATCTATTTCAGAATAACGGCCTGCTGCGGGTGGCCACCAAACCACTCATGTACGAGGGCAAGCTGCTCTCCAAACAAATAAACCCCTACGCCTACCGGCACCTGTTGGAAGACAAAGAAAACCAGATACTGCTGTCAGAATCGCTCGGAGATTTGCAATACCGAACCGCCTACGTGGCCGTAAAATCGGCCAAGGGGCAGCCGTTGGGCGTTTTGAGCGTACCCTATTTCGAGTCTAAGCGCGAATTAGAAGAACAAATGATCGACATCATCGCGTCGGTATTGAGCATTTTTGCGGCCATGTTCATTGTGTTTATCGTGGTGTCGTATTTTGCGTCAAACTCATTGATTAATCCGCTCAAATTGCTGACCCAAAAAATCAGAAAAACCAATTTAGACAAGCTCACCGAGTCGTTGGTGTGGCGGTCGGACGACGAGATCGGCTTGCTCATCGGCGAGTATAACCGAATGTTACTGAAACTCGACGAGAGCAAACAGGCGCTTTCGGCCAGCGAGAAGCAGTCGGCCTGGCGCGAAATGGCCAAGCAAGTGGCCCACGAAATAAAGAATCCGCTCACACCCATGAAGCTCACCTTGCAACAGCTCCAGCGGACTATGCCCAAAGACGGCACGCCAAAGAGCCAAAAAATAGAAAAGACTTTCGATACGCTCCTGGACCAGATCGATAATTTGAGCGACATTGCCACGTCTTTTTCGGACTTCGCCAAAATGCCGCCCCTCAAACAAGAGCTTTTCGACCTAACGGGTGTTCTGAGCAAGGCGGCAGATCTATACGCCGACGACCCCAAGATAACCCTCGACCGCCAGATCGAAAACCGAGAGACCCTCGTCGTTGGCGACCGCAGCCTGATGGGGCGCATCATCACCAACTTAATCATCAACGGCATTCAGTCGGTGCCCGAAACACGCCGCCCCACTATTCTCCTCAAACTAAACGCTGGCGAGGGCAACGTAAATTTGGAGGTGCGCGACAACGGCATGGGGATTCCCGAGTCGATTCGCAGCAAGGTGTTTTTTCCTAATTTTAGCACCAAATTGGGTGGTTCGGGCGTGGGGTTGGCCATTGCAAAGCGGGGCATCGAACACGCCAACGGAAGCATCTGGTTGGAGTCTGAGGAGGGACAGGGGACAACATTTTTTATCTCCCTGCCGTTGGCGCAGCAAAATATTGAATAAAACTGACGGTCGCCGTTTTTTTACCGAGCAGAGTTTGACAATGTTAGGGAGTTTGAAAAACGTCAAGCCAGTAACCGCTACACAATTGAAAAACAAATCGGGATCGTCCGTGGAGAGTTTTCACTGAACTGTGTCAAATTAAAGTATAATTTTTAACTTTAACAAAACGCAGAAAAAAATGGGAAACTCTCAATCCTTCGACTTCGATGATTTCAAGCAAAAAGCGATGAAAGAATTG
>JAAFKE010000021.1 GCA_013298215.1 Cytophagales bacterium
AATTCTTTCATCGCTTTTTGCTTGAAATCATCGAAGTCGAAGGATTGAGAGTTTCCCATTTTTTTCTGCGTTTTGTTAAAGTTAAAAATTATACTTTAATTTGACACAGTTCAGTGAAAACTCTCAGCAATAATTTAACGCTGGCAGGATTTGTATTTTAAAGTCATTATCTATAATTTAGCGGCACAATAACAAATAGATCGAATAGCAGTAGATCGAACCTGTTTTTGGTTTATAAATCTTTATCACTAACACAAAAAACGTTTCATGATTATGAAGAAAATCTTTTTTTACGCACTATTTGCCGTCGCCGCACCTTTGGCCCTCGTTGCCCAAAGTGCCCCAGAATCTACAACGGCTACTCCCCAGGTTACGGTCTTAGAATACTCAAAAGTAACGCCCGTTACCAACGCTGTCCTGAGCGAGTCGCGCGCTAACAAACCCGCTAAAGCCAACGCCCAAGCGCTGGCATCGACCAAGGCATCGGGTATGCTCAGTAAAATAGAGATAAACCGCAGCACTGCGGGCACGGTATCGTTCAAAACCAAAGAAGGTCAGAAGCTCAACGGCGTCGAAAGACTGGCTCTCAAAAAGGCCAACAAGCAGATTGCTAAGGCCGAGAAAAACGCCAAAACCAACGTCAAGGGATTCAGAGATTGGGACAAGTACCTTAAATATGGTATTTTCTTGCTTGTAGGCGCGTTTGTGTTGTCAATCATTTCGGCGGCCATTTTGTTTAGCGGTGCCCTGTGGGCGCTCACCGGTATTGTTTGGTTGGCTGGCGTTGTGCTGTTTTGGTACGGACTGGGTCGCCAATTAGAGTGGTGGTAGGCGTACTATCTGCCTCATAAAGACCGAAAGGCGGCAGGAAATTTCTTTTCCTGCCGCCTTTATGATCCTCACCAACAAAAACCTAAACCTTAATTACCTGAAACAAAAACTATAACCCACAATTAATCAAAACAAAAATGAAAAACATTTCCTACCTTTTTTACGCATTATTGCTATTAGTTTTCGGTGCCTGCAGCCCAAAAAACCAGTCTTACAAACCAACTGAAAGCGCGGCTACCGCAGCCATTGCCCCGCAAGACCTCGGCAACGATGCTACCGCTGGACAGATCGTGCCCTTTTCGGTACGCCAGCCGCTTGGCAAAACTTGGCAAAACGCCACTGCCACAACGGAGACTTCACCCGTTTTAGTGGCAAAAGCCAGTGAAATGAACGCGGCTCTTGCCAGCAAAAAGCTAACAGCAAAGCAGCGGAAAATGGTGCAAGCCGCTTTCAATAAACTGCCGAAGTCTCAGCAAAAACTACTTATCACAAGAGCTGATAAAAATAAGAGTGACCTGAAACCAGGCAAAACAATTGGTATTTTGAGTATGGCTTTCGGGGCATTGGGCTGGCTTGTTCCCTACGTTGGGATATTGCTGATAGCCGCCGCCATTGTACTCGGTATCATCGGACTCAAAACTGAGGGCAAAACCTTTGCCATTATTGGCTTGGTATTGGGAGTTTTGACTTTGCTATTGTATGTTTTCATAATTGGAGCAATACTCTCGCTCGCATCAGCGAGTTAGACAAAAGGCATACTTCAAAAGACTAATCTTTTAGCCTGCAAGTACCCGAAACCACAAAAAAGTACTGCGTCAGTCCGTACAATTACCATTAGGCCACCATTTCTTAGTCCAAATTTCAAAAAACTGCCCCACCAACACGCTTTTATTGGCAGTAGTGGGGCAGTTTTTAGGCGTATTGGGGGCCTTCTCGAAGCGCCCAAATACGGGTATAGCCAAAATAGTACAAAGAATACCCCAATACAATCCAGTGGGCAGGCTTAATAGTCTTTTGAACAAAGGCTTTTGAACATTAACGTGCGCTATACTCAGAACAACATAGATATAGACATAGACAAAAAATCTTTTCAAATAGGTAGAGCCCCAAAAAAAGCTATCTAATAAGGTGTAAATATTTTTGCCCAGTATTTGTATTTTTTTGTTAAAAAGTCGAAAATACGGGGGTAAAAATATAACTTTGCTCCTGAATTAAAAATCAGTCTACACCACAATGTCTATTAAAAACCCACAAGTACGAACCCTGGCCATTCTTGGAGGCGGCGAAAGTGGCGTTGGTGCGGCATTGTTGGCCAAAGCCAAAGGATACAGCGTTTTTGTTTCTGACAAAGGTGTTTTAGGTGATAGCTACCGCCAAACACTGATTCTGAACAACATACCTTTTGAAGAAGGCAAACACAACGATGTAGCTATTTTAGCTGCCGACGAAGTTATAAAAAGCCCAGGAATACCAGACACAACACCCCTGCTGGCAAAATTGTATGCCCAAAAAACCTCAGTGGTTTCCGAAATTGAGTTTGCGGCGCGCCATACCAGTGCCAAAATAATAGCCATAACGGGCAGCAACGGTAAAACCACCACCACCAGGCTGGCTTATCATCTGCTCAAAAGCGCTGGATTGAACGTGGGACTGGGCGGCAACATCGGCGATAGTTTTGCGAAACAGGTGTTGGAAAATAATTTCGATATTTACGTATTAGAAATCAGTAGTTTTCAGTTAGACAATATGTACGCGTTCAAGGCCAACGTTGCGGTGTTGCTCAACATCACACCCGACCACCTGGATCGCTACGACTATAATTTTCAGAATTATATCAATGCCAAGTTTCGCGTGGTGCAAAACATGGGGCCAGCCGACGATTTTATTTACTTTGAACAAAATCCAGCCATAGCCCAAGAACTACCACTCCGAAACTTACCAATGAATGCTTTACCCCTCTCTTTAAGTAATGAATTGATGAATGGCGGTTGTCTCAAAGACGGCGTGATGCACGTGAGTAGTCATGGTGCAACGTTTGAGATGGTAGCCAACGAGATGCCCATTAAGGGTCCTCACAATGCCCTAAATGCCATGGCCGCAATTTTGGTTGCGCAGGCCATGGGAGTTAATGCCCAGAAAATCAGGGACGGTCTGCTTAGTTTTCAGAACGACCCCCACCGGCTCGAAATGGTTGGCGACATCAACGGCGTTCGCTTTGTGAATGACTCCAAAGCGACCAACGTGGACTCGGCCTACCAGGCTCTGCATACTTTCGACGAGCCCGTCGTCTGGATAGCAGGGGGAATCGACAAGGGCAACGACTACGCACCACTCCGCGAGGCGGTGCGCAAGGGGGTGAGGGCACTGGTTAGTTTGGGTAGCAACAACCAAAAACTCGTTGGGTATTTCTCGGGGATAGTCCCACAAATTGCCGAAGCGCAGGATATGCGCCAGGCCGTCCGATTGGGTTTAGAACTGAGCAAACCTGGCGACGTGGTGCTGTTGTCGCCAGCGTGTGCAAGTTTTGATCTGTTCAAAAACTACGAAGATCGGGGCGATCAATTCAGGGCTGCTGCCATTTCATTGAGCAATTTGGCGGCGCAATAATTTTTTTAGCGGGTCCTATAAAACCCTAAACTAAAATTGAGATGGAAGTAAAGCAACATTCGGCCAAGTGGCAGGCCACGACATTGGAATTTTTGCGGCACGGCTACCGAGAGTGGCTTCAAAACAACCTAAAAGGCGATCCAGCCATCTGGATCATTGCCTTCTTTCTGTCTATTTTTGGCGTTGTGGTCGTTTACAGTGCGTCCAGCACGCTGGCTTTTGTGTACCACGACGGAGACACGGGGCACTTTCTGCGCAAACACCTAAGTTTGGTCATTCTGAGTTGGCTCACCATGTACGCTGCCCACCTCGTACCAGTGAGGCACTACGGACGGGCGGCCAAGTTTTTTTTGTGGATCTCGGTGCCGCTTCTGATTGCCACCTTCGCCTACGGCAAAATTATGCACCCCGACGAAACGCCCCGTTGGATTAAACTACCCTTTGGTTTTTCGTTTCAACCCTCCGACCTGGCCAAAATATCGCTCGTTGTTTCGCTGGCAGCTATGCTCGCCAAACGCCAAAATATACCCAGCCAAGATTACAAACCGCACGTATTTTGGAACATGATGATCTGGATATTTGTAGTCTGCATCTTGATTATGTTCACCAACAACTCTACCGCTATTTTATTGGGAGCTACCTGCTTTGTGATGTTCTACATCGGTAGAGTACCGCGCTATTACATGAGCCGGTTTGTGGCAACGCTCATCGGCGTGCTTTTGGTAGGAATCTTCGCGCTTGTGCTCATGCCCGACGAGAAAAAAAGCAGCGACAAAAAAGCCAACCAAGAGCAGACCTCAATTACCCAAAAATCTGTTCTGCCCAAAGTATTCACGCGGGTTGGCACACTCAAGGGGCGCATAGTGCGCTGGTGGCGCGGCGAGGTTGCCGACCAGTCGCGCGAGTCTTACATTGCCATCGCAAACGGCGGTACAACTGGCATTAGACCAGGCGGTAGCCACCAACGCAACTACCTCAAAGAGTCGGCCAACGATTTTATATTTGCCATCATTATTGAAGAATACGGGCTCCTAACTGCCATTGCAGTGGTACTTGCCTACGTCTTGCTGATTGTTCGCGGCGTGCGTACCGTCGAACGAACAACCCATTCTTTCCATGGCTTGCTGGTTGCAGGTTTAATGTTAAGTATTGGTCTTCAAGCATTTACCAATATGTGCGTGGCCGTGGGGCTTGTTCCCGTCACTGGCCAGCCGCTACCGTTGGTTAGCTTGGGCGGCACGTCGCTGCTGTTTACGGCGTTGGCGTTGGGCATTGTCCAGAGTGTGAACCGCGCCCAAAACGAGGAAGCAAAAAACGGCAGGGCATGACAAAGATCATCATCAGCGGCGGCGGAACGGGCGGACACATATACCCCGCCATTGCCATTGCCAACGCGCTTCGCAGCATAGACCCGACCGTCGAAATTTTGTTTGTGGGCGCAAACGGCAAAATGGAAATGGAAAAAGTACCCAAGGCTGGTTATCAGATTGTGGGGTTGCCCATTGTGGGCATTAGGCGGGAGTTGTCGTTGCAAAATCTGGCCTTCCCCCTAAAACTGGTGCGCAGCCTGCTCAAAGCGCGGACAATTATCAAAGACTTTGCCCCAGACGTGGCCGTGGGCGTGGGCGGCTTTGCGAGCGGCCCGCTGCTGATGGTTGCGGGGTGGTTGGGCGTGCCAACGCTCATTCAAGAACAAAACTCGCACGCGGGCATCACCAACAAGTTTTTGGCCAAACGTGCCAGTAAAATCTGCGTAGCATACCCGAACATGGAACGGTTTTTTCCGAAACATAAAATCATCTACACCGGAAACCCCGTTAGAAGCGATATTATGGACAGCAACCAAAAACGAGCCAGCGCATTAGAGCATTTTGGCCTGTTGGCACACAAAAAAACGCTGTTGGTTATTGGCGGCAGCTTGGGCGCAAAATCAATCAACGAAAGCATTGACGCTGGCCTAAAAACGTTGGTAAAAATGGGCTACCAAGTGCTGTGGCAAACGGGAAAACCCTACGCCGAAAAAGCAAGAAAAACAGTGGTTGCCTTGCAGTCGGAACAAGTGAAAACCCAGGACTTTATTTATGAAATGGACTTGGCCTACGCCGTGGCCGACGTGGTGGTGTCGCGGGCGGGGGCTTTGTCGGTGTCGGAGCTGTGTGTGGTGGGCAAACCCGCCATATTGGTGCCTTTTCCGTTCGCCTCCGAAGACCACCAGACCCAAAACGCCATGAGTTTGGTGAACCAAGACGCGGCACTTTTTGTGAAAGACAGTGCCGCCGATCAAGAGTTGGTGCAAACAGCGCTGCACCTACTCGAAGACCCCGAAAAACAGCGGCAATTGGGTGTTAATATTAAAAAATTATCTCAACCCCACGCCTCGCGCCAGATAGCCGAGGAAGTACTAAAATTGGTTCATTGATGCAGTATAGGTTTGTGTATTTTGTTGGGATTGGGGGCATCGGCATGAGTGCTTTGGCGAGGTGGTTCAACGTGAACGGCTACGACGTGGCTGGCTACGACCGCACGCCTTCGCCCCTGACCCACGCCCTCGAAAACGAAGGAATCGCAATCCATTTTTACGATGATGTTTCGGCCGTTCCGACCCGCTTCTTGGCGGATCCCACGCAAACATTGGTGGTTTATACACCCGCAATTCCGAAAGACCACTCGGAGTTTAATTACCTAAAAAACAATGGGTTCGAGATTCAAAAACGATCGCAGGTGCTGGGCCTGCTCGCCAAAAAAATGCTCACGGTGGCCGTGGCAGGTACGCACGGCAAAACGTCCACGTCGGCACTTATTGCACACATTATAAAGGATTCGGGCATAAACTGTGCGGCTTTTTTGGGCGGTATCACCCAAAATTACCAGTCCAATTTTTTGCTCAACCAACCCGCCGACGACCTCAGCAAAGTGCCGTGCGTGGTAGAAGCCGACGAGTTCGACCGTTCTTTTTTGACGCTTTTTGCCGACATCGCCGTGGTGACATCGACCGATGCCGACCACTTGGATATTTACGGCAACCACCACGAGATGCTCAATACCTTCGGTGATTTTGTGGGGCAGATAAAACCAGCGGGCACTTTTTTTATGCACAAAGATTTAGACTTGGCTGGCAGGTCTTTGGCACGGGTAGTTCGGTATGGCATCGGTGCCCAAAGTGGCGTAATGGCCACAAACGTTCGCATCGAAAACGCGCATTTTGTCTTTGATGTGGCGTATGAAAACACCAAAATAGACTCAATCGTGATGCAAGTGCCAGGATTTCATAACGTAGAAAATGCCGCCGCCGCAGTGGGTGTAGCATTGGAGCTGGGTATAAATGAGGCGCAAATCAGAAAAGCACTCGCTACATTTAAGGGCATAAAACGCCGGTTCGAGTATCATCTACAAGATGACAGTGTGGTGCAGATAGACGACTACGCCCACCACCCAACCGAAATAACTGCTTTCCTCACGTCAGTGAGAGCGTTGTACCCAGGGCGCAAAATAACGGCGGTGTTTCAGCCGCATTTGTTTAGCCGAACCCGCGACTTTGCAGCAGGTTTTGCCGAGAGTTTGTCGCTCGCCGACTCGCTGATACTGCTGGACATATACCCCGCCCGCGAACAACCCATTGATGGAGTGGACTCTCAACTTATTTTGGGACAGGTAACGATCGCAGACAAACAATTGAGCTCAAAAACTGACTTGCTCAGTATTTTGGCCCAGCAACCCACCGACGTAGTAGTAACCATTGGCGCGGGCGACATCGACCGCCTCATCGAACCCATAAAACAGGTATTATTACAAAAAACGACCGCTAAGTAACTTTATCTTGATTAACACGGAGATTATGACAACATTAACCTTTATTAGAAAAAACTGGGTACTCGCCTCCGTGGTATTGGGCGTTTTGGTACTGGTTTTTTTTGCCGAGCAGAAGTACCAAAACAAAACGTGCGTGCAACTTATCGTTAAACTATCGGGCGCGGAGGTGCCACTGGTCAAGGAGCAGGAGGTGGCCGATGCGATCTCTAAAAATGGGCAAGAGCCCGTCGAGGGTGCGCCACTGTCGGGGCTCAACCTGGCCGAGTTAGAAAAACGCGTTTTGGCGAATAGGTTGGTAAAAAGTTGCCAGTTGTACCGCGACCTGGAAGGCAACTTGGTAGCCGATGTACTGCAATATGCCCCCATTGCACGTCTGATAAATACCGCAGAAGGGAGTATAAAAAGGGCAAACGGTGGTTATTACAGCCAGGAGGGCATTTACCTACCTTTGTCGTCGGCCTACACAAAAAGGGTAGTTTTGCTGTCGGGAGGCTTTTTTGATAAATACCGTGACCTAACGAAACCCGAGTTTTTACCCCTGCGCGAAGTGTTGCAACAAATAGTGGGTAATCCATTCTGGAAAGCTCAGATCTCGCAGATTATTATTCAAAAAAATGGCGAATTATTGATGATTCCCCAAGTTGGAAACCACCTCGTGGAGTTTGGCAGCTTAGAAAACTACACCGATAAATTCTCTAAACTGAAAATATTTTATGACCAAGTGCTTCCAACCAAAGGATGGGAGGCTTACTCAAAAGTTAGTGTTAAATACAAAAATCAAATTGTTTGCGAACCAAGTTCACTGTAACCCTCTATATACTCAATGGAAAATACTGAAGAATTCGCTCTGGGACTAGATATTGGAACAACCAAGGTTTGTGCGGTACTGGGCAGAGTGATTGCAAAAAACAACCGCCGACGCTTGGAGATAGTTGCGTTCGGAGAGTCTGGATACAGCGAGGCCAAAAGCGTAGAAAAAGGGGTTGTAAAAAACGTAAACGCGGTGGCCAAGGCAGTTAAAAACGCCATGGACGAGATTACTCCTGCCATTAAGGGGTATTACCAAAACCAGCGTATGCCCCAGTTGGCGGTCAATCTCAACGTGGCTGGCCAACATATTTCGCGCACCAACAAGCCAGAGATTCTGGTGCGCCGCGCCGCCACCGACGAAGTGGTGAACGACTCCGACATGGAGGATTTACGCATTAAGTTGTACCAAATAAGTGTGGCGGCTGGTTGTGAAATTATTCACGTGCTTCCCATTGATTTTTCGCTCGACGACGAGTGTGGTATCATCAACCCGATCGGTCGAATGGGCGCTCGGTTAGAAGGCAATTTTCAGATTATTACGGCCCAAACGCGGGCCCTTAGAGAAATACAGGCCTCCATCAATCTCTCAAATAGCAACCTCGTTAAAGGCTCGGTGGTGCTGTCGCCACTGGCTTCGGCGTTGTCGGTTTTAGAGGAAGAAGAAATGAAAAGTGGGGTGGTGTTGATCGATATTGGCGGAGGCACAACCGACGTGGTCGTTTACGAAAACGATATTATGCGGCACGTGGCGGTGTTGTCGCTGGCGGGTGCGCACATTACCCACGACATTGCAACCGCCTTTGGCCTAAACGAAAAGCAAGCCGAATTGCTCAAAATTAAATTTGGTAACGCCTGCCCGTGGGAATGGCCCGAGGATACTTTCGTGCAAATAAAAAGCGCTTCGCCCCAACGCCCACCCAAAGAAGTGATGCTCAAAAATGTAGCCGTCGTTATTCAGGCACGCCTCCGCGAAATAGCCGCGCAGGTAAACGAGGAATTGGAACGGTCGGGCTACAAACATAAGCTCATCGATGGCATTGTTATCACGGGGGGCAGTGCTATTATTCCTGGAATTGAAAACGTTTTTAAAGAGGTGATCGGAGTAGATTACGTCAGAATTGGAACCCCACAATGGTTGGAAGTCGGCAAAAATGCTGAAATTGCCAACAAAACCTCCTACGCCACCGCCCTGGGCCTGGTGTGGTCGGGTTTTAAGATGCTCGACAAGCGTATTTGCAAGACAGATTCAGAAATGATGGACATTTTGAAGCATGAAGCCACCAGGATAAAACCCGTCACACCAGACATCGAAGTCACAAAAACGACTATGCTCAAAAAACTTAGAAATTTTTTTAATGACGATTTGAATGATTCTGATAGCCGTTACGGTAGCTAATTCAACGTATGATGGAAGATCAATTAGAACACGGATACACCTATAAAAAAAACAATACTGCCAATACCATCATTAAGGTTATTGGGGTGGGCGGTGGCGGCGGCAATGCAATAAACCACATGATTAGGTCTAAATTGGTGGGCGCAGACTTAATTGCGATGAACACCGATTCGCAGGCACTGAGCGACAATTTGGCGCCTTCTAAATTACAACTGGGGGTAAAATTAACCAAGGGGTTGGGCGCAGGCACAAACCCAGAAATGGGCGCCTTGGCCGCAAGCGAAAACATAGAAGATATAAAAACGCTGTTGGGCGGTGCCACAGAAATGGTCTTCGTAACGGCAGGCATGGGCGGTGGCACGGGCACGGGTGCAGCACCAGTGGTGGCAAAAGTTGCCCGCGAAATGGACAAACTCACCATTGCCGTCGTCACGTCGCCGTATCATGGCGAGGGCACTGACAAAATTGCTTCGGCCCTCGAAGGAATCAACCAACTGAAACAATATTGCGACACCGTGCTGGTGGTAGACAACAACCAGCTGTCGAAATTATACCCAAAACTTGCCCTCAGCAAAGCCCACGCCGTGGCCGATGGCGTGCTGGCAACGGCAGTGAAGACGATTATAGAAATTATTACCAAACCTGGTATTATCAATATCGACTTCAACGACGTGAAAACAGTATTGACCAAAGCCGGAAAAGCCCTCATTGGCTCGGCCGAGGCCGACGGCGACGAGCGCGCCGACGATGCTGTGAAGTTGGCATTGGAGTCGCCGCTGCTCAAAGATTGTGAAATTGCCGGAGCTAAACGGATTTTGCTCAACCTGACATCGAGCGAAGAACACGAAACAACCCAAGAAGAGTACGACAAAATTACGACCCACATTATAAAGGCCATCGGTTGCGACCCAAGTACGCTCAAAACGGGTACGGTGATCGACGAATCGATGGGATCAAAAATGCGCGTAACAATTATTGTGGCAGGCTTCGATTTGCCCAACGAAACACCAAAGCCACAGCCAAAACCCCAGCCAGAGGCCGCAAAAATACCGTTGCGCAACAACGTGTTCCGAAAAATAACCATCGAGGAAAACCACGTCAAAGAACTGGAAGACATCTTTACGGCAACCAGCATAAAATCGGGCGGTACCCTAACGTCGCCGATCGTGAGTGTGCCGCTCAAAAGCACGCACGCACCCGCAAATGCCTTTCAACACCCAGCCTCAAAGCCACTCAAACCCAACAAACCCGCCGAAACCAAAGCCGCACCGCCCAGCCAACAGGCCCCCGACGACCGCGCCCTGATAGACGAACTGAGCCTGAGCATGAAACAAAAACGATATACTGAGTTTGAATTAGATACCAAACCAGCCTATCAGCGTCAAAACTTAAAAATGTTTGTCAAATCAACCGATCCTAACCTCCGAATTGTGATGATTGAGTTGGAGGCAGACTAACAAATGTCTTAATTTGGGTGTTTACAACAGAAAGAAAACAAGAAAGATGGAATTTTTTAAAAAAATAAACTACAAAAACGCGGCCGAATCGACCGAAGAGCTCAGAGCGGCGGTGCCACACTACAAAGTGATCCATTTGGCAGGCTATAATTTCGACATACCCGCCGAGGATTTTTATACGCAACTTTCGGAGACAATTGGCAAAATTCACGCCGCCGACGAGGACATTGCCACTGGACAACTGACAGGAAACCGCTGGATTGACATAACCTACGACCCGCTCGTGCCAGACCGCTACCGGTCGAGCAACACCCGCCAGCCCCTCCACACCGACGACTCTTACGTGGAACTCAACGGCCAAGACGCGTTGCAGTTTTTTTATTGCGCCGCCAACGCCAAAGTAGGTGGGGCAACTACTTTTATTGACCTGCCAAACGTAGTTGAGTGCATGGAAATTGACGGCCAACAAGCACTGCTGGCCGAGTTGATGGCTACGGACATTGTGTTCTCGAAGGGTGGGATTCGGAAGGTGCGCAAGGCGATTGACCGCGATAACCTCGACTACCTGGCCAACTGGAACTACTACTGCATTGACCGCCAAGAGAACTCAGAAAAGGTACTCGACCTGTGCGAGCGTTTTCAGAACTTTATGGAGGAGCGCATCATGAACGCTGGCATCATCACGGCGGTGGCTCTCAAAAAAGGGGAGGCAGTGTTTTTTCACGATGACCGGATTTTGCACGGACGCAACGCATTCTTTGCCGAGTTTCCTGGGCAAAGAAGCCTAATCAAAGGTAAAATCCTGCTGAAAGATTCGGAGGTGATGGCCTAACAAAAAAGCCGCGACGATGTTGCGGCTTTTTTGTTGGTTGTACCTGGCAGGGTGCCAAACACTCAATTTTCGGTTACTTCGCCCTGGATACTCAGCGAAACCACGCCTTCTTCGGCATTAGACTCGACCGTGACCGACTTATTGAAAGGACCCACCGCCGCCGCGTTGTAGGTGGCCTTTATGCTGGCCGATGCACCAGGCATAACTGGTTCTTTTGGGTACTCCACGCCCGTGCAGCCGCACGAACCTTTGGCGTTTGTGACCACCAGCGGCGCGGCTCCCTTGTTGGTAAAACTAAACTCGGCCGTAATTGGCGTTCCTTGTGGCACTTTACCGAAGTCGTGCTGCGTCTGAACCCAACCAAACGCGGGCAAACTGCTCCTGAAAGCAAACAACAATGCCACCACGGCCAGCATTGAGAATAATAATGGGGCTTTTTTCATTTTTTTTGATTGTTTTGAGTGAAACATACGTTCGTCGGACTCGACAATGCAAAAGTATTTTATGTCTATCAGTTTTGTTGTTAATGAAAACTTAATGTTTGTTAATGAATTGTTAATCACTAATTTTGGTCAATATTTTTCGATTTTAAAGGCACCAAATGTCGCGTAAAACCATCCAACTTTTAGTGATCCTGTCCACCCTCTCGATAATTGGTATTGTCGTAACACAGGTGTACTGGGTCAAAAAGGCGTTTGACCTCCGAGCGCGGCAATTCGACCAGTCGGTGCATATTTCGCTGCAAGAAGTAGCCGAACAAATCGGGACGCTCAACAAGGTAATGGTCGATAAAAACCCCGTTGAACAACTTTCTTCGGACTACTTTATTGTCAATACCAACTCTACCACCGACCCCGTGGCGTTGGAGTATTACCTCAAAACGGCTTTTCGTCGGCACAACCTCATCACCGATTTTGACGTGGGCATCTACGACTGCACAACCAACAAGATTCGCTTTGGCACATCGTTGAGCACCCGAAACGACGACAAAGAACCCGCCCCAACTGCCAGTTGGCTCACGACCAACAAGTTTCCCTATTATTTTAGCGTTCGGTTTCCGCAAGAAGACAGCTACTTGGCCAGCCAGTTGGACAATTGGGTGGCTTCGTCGTTGATAATTCTGATTGCCGTTGGTTTTTTTGGCTACGCGCTTTGGGTCATTCTGCGACAAAAGCAATTGCACGAAATCCAAAAAGATTTCTTCAACAACATGACCCACGAACTCCAAACGCCGATTTCGACCATTAAGATTGCCGCCGACGTGCTGGCCACCCCGCAAATAAAGGAGCAACCCGAGCGAATGAAAAAGTACGTGAAAATTGTGCAGCAAGAAGTGCAGCGTTTGCAAGGCCAGGTAGAGATGGTGCTAAACGTGGCGCGTGCCGAACGCAACGCGCTTACGCTCCAAATACAACCCATCGACCTGCACCAACTGGTGGTGTCTATTGCCGACCGCTACGACGGCACGGTGCGCCTGCACCTAAACGCCACTGAGTCGGTGGTGCTGGCCGACCTCACCCTGCTGACCAGCGTGGTGAGCAACCTGATCGACAATGCGGTGAAATACTCGCCCCAAAACCCAGAGGTGAGCGTGCTGACCGAGAACTTAAAAGGTGCGCTGCTGCTATCGGTAAAAGACAACGGCCTGGGCATTGAGAAGGAGTTTCAAGGGCGGGTTTTTGATAAATTTTACCGCGTGCCAACGGGCAACTTGCACAACGTAAAAGGGTTTGGCTTGGGGCTCAGTTACGTTCAGCAGATTATAAAAACCCACGGCTGGAAGCTCGAACTGCGCAGCGAGGCTGGCCAAGGTAGCGAATTTAGGGTGTTTATTGGCAAGTAGGTGTTTGTGGGTGGTGGTTTATTTGAACACAATTTTCTCAAACGCCCTGTCGTATTTGTAGCTCACTATTTGTCCATTTAAAATAAGCTCAATTGCCTTTTCTATTTCTTCAAGTGGAACCACAAACCACTCTCTTGGCGTAATTCTTTTTCCTTTGATGATTTCAATGTCGATATTCAAACAAGCTTCGGCAAAAAATCGGTGAAGCAATTGTTCCAATTTGTCGGCGTTGCGGTTGTAGCAAGCATAACTTGCAACTTTAAGTACATCTGCATAAAGATAAGTGGCTTCATGCTTGGCATTTTTAATTCGTTCGTCGACGGGGGTGCTCGAAAAACCAATTTTGAACAAATTTTCAATTCCAGAAATTTCGGAATGGTCAGACTTGGATTTTAAAACGTATATCCAACCCGTTTGAACGTCCTCCTCTTTTACCATTCCCGCGTTTACGTACAGTTCGTTGTTGATGCCCTCGTGGGTGTTGGTAATCAGTTTGCCGCTTTTTTGGATTTGCTTGCCAAGCGAGCGATAAAGCATATTACTGTACGTTCCGTTTTCAAAAATGGTAAACGTTCGCCCTTCAACTCGTTCTCGATCGCCCGATTTTTGTTCCCAAACTGATTTTTCAAGTTTGGCTTCTTTCAAGTGGAGCATCAATCCGTCAATCAAATAAAAACTGCCCACGTGCAAGTTTTTTTCGATGTTATAAAACGGTTTAATTTTTCGTTTTCCCTCTTTTATTTCCCGATGCACTTTTTGAAACATTGTTTCATAGGGCGCAAATTCTTCTTCCGGCAAGGGTTTTCGCTGGGCAATAAAATCGGCTTTTTCTCTTTCACCTTCGTTAGAAATGTGTTTGTATCTGAAAATCGACAAATCGCTGTCGGTGTCTAACAACCCAAATTCGTCGTCGTTCAAAATATCGTCAATCGAGGTTTTGGGCATTGCCACTTCGCCCAAAAGATTGTGGCGGTCGTAGGGTTTTAACGCAATTTTTTTGGGTTCGTTTTCCCGCATGCCTTTCAAACGCGCCATCAGGTCGTATTCCAACATACTCGAGGTGTTCGGTTCACGGTGGTTTTTATCAACGAAGTCATTAAGTTCTTCAAACGAATCTACCAACCTTTGGTCGGTGGTTTTTACGTTCGACGTTTTGGCAACTGATTCCAACCAGACAAACACATCATCGTTAAAGATTTCGTCCATTGTTATTTTTTTCTTACTCTCCATTTAATTTACAATTCACCATTAATCTTTGTCTTTTTAGTTCACGTAAAAAAATAATCGCTTCGGCCATTCGCTTTTCTTTCGGGTCATGGGCCCGAATATTGGGGGCTTCGCCCGTTCGCCCAATCCATTCTTTTATTGTAGGCCACAACAGCATGGCTTCCTCTTCGGTCATGTCAATTTTTATGGATTGAATGTGTTCGTCAATCAATTTCAAAACTTGCTTCGTTACCGATTTCGACAAAATCTCGAACGCTTTTTGAAACGGGTTCACTGCGTCAATCAAATCAATGTGAATGTCGTCGATGTTCACAAAACTGCTGGCCATTCTTACAAATTTCTTGCCGCCTTGTTCTTCAATAATGCTGTTTTTAATGACCGAATCTACCACCACGTGCTGACGAACGGCTTCTACGTCGTCGTTGCTCAAATCGGGATAAACTTCTCGAATAATTTTTGGAATCAAAATTGTGTTAATTACCTCGGGCTCAACGTTGCCTGGCATGGCTTTCAACATTTTGTCGTTTTGCAAAATTCGGGCTTTCAAGTCGTTCAAGTCGCGCTCAATAATATCTTTGGCGCGTTGCGAACTTGGCAACTTAAAGCCCCTAATTCTTATCGTGTTTTCGGTGTCATCTTTTTCGTCGTCGTCGTCGTTTTTCAATTTGAATTTAAAGTTCGGGGCCAGCACTTGCTCCATCAACAACGAGGCCGTGATGGCTTTCAGCATGTTGTTCACCGCTACCTTCACATCGTCGGTGTCGGCTTCGGGTTGGGCAATTAAGTTCGTAAATTGGGCGTGGGTTTTGTTGTCGCTGTCGCGCGTGGCCCGCCCAATAATTTGAATAATTTCCGTCAATGACCCTCGGTAGCCAATCGTCAAAGCGTGTTCGCAGTAGGGCCAGTCGAAACCCTCTTTGGCCATACCCAACGCAATAATAATATCAATGGCATCGGCAGATTGGATGTCCCGCAAATAGGCCGAAATTTTATCCCGCGATTTTGGGTTGTCGTTCACCAAATCGGCAATTTTCAAAACTTTACCGCTGCGCTTGCTTTTTACGTACAACACCCCCGTTTCTTCGTCTTGATAATCCAACACACCCAAAGCATCAATAATATGCCCTACTTCTTCTATTTTTTCCCGTGAAGATTCGGCAGAATTTACGCTCGGTATGTGAATAATCGTCTTTTTGTTTTCGTCTAAAATTTCTTCCAACGCCGACATTTCGCGGTCGGGTTGTTTTTTGAAATATTTCCCCGTGTAAAAATGATAACCAATGCCCAACGATTTCAGAAACTCGTAGCCGTTCAACTGTTCGTAATAATTGTAGGTAACTGTTCTGAACTTGGCCTCGTCTTCGGGCAACAAAACGGGGACGCTATCGCCTCTGAAATACGAACCCGTCATGGCCACAATGTGCGCGTTCGACTTTGCCATGATGCCTTTCATCACCTCGCCCAAACGGTTGTCGCCGTCGGCCGACACGTGGTGAAATTCGTCAATGGCAATTAGCGTATTGTTTAGTTTTTTTTCGTCGAGCCCCACAAAAGCAAAACGCAACGTGGCGTGGGTGCAAATCAAAATTTGTTCGTTGCTTTCCAAAAATTCTAAAAACGTTTTTACCTTGCTGGTGTCCGAGCCAGAGGTGCATAAATTGTATTTTGGGTTCACCGTCCAATCGGAATAAAAACCCTGTTCCGTCAGTTTGGTCGAACTAAACGAAGCCCCAATTGATTTTTCGGGAACGGCCACAATGGCTTTTTTGATGCCTTGGTTTTTGAGTTTGTCCAACGCAATAAACATCAACGCCCTCGATTTTCCCGAAGCGGGCGGAGCCTTGATGAGCAAATACTGGGCAGTGCGGGCATCGTAGGCGCGCTGCTGCATCTGGCGCATTCCCAACGCGTTGGTCTTTTTGCTTTTGCCAGTTTGGCCGTATGCTACTTTCACTAAATTGGGCATGGCTTATTTTATTTTTCTTAGTTCGTTTTCAATCTCTTCTATCGTGGGCAAACTCGATTTTAAATTGTCAGGAATGATTTCCGTTAGCTGAAATTCGCTCACTCCCATCGGTTTGTTGATGTCCCTCAATGCAAATTCGGTTTCAAAATTATTTTTATCTCTACACAGCAATATCCCAATGGTGGGCTGGTCTGATTCTGACTTTACCAAACTATCTACCGCCGACAGGTAGAAATTTAATTTCCCCGCGTATTCGGGGATAAACTTGGTGTTTTTGAGTTCTATCACCACGTAGCATTTGAGCTTTATGTGGTAAAACAGCAGGTCTAAATAATAATCGCTTTCGCCTACTTCCAAATGGTATTGCTGCCCCACAAAAGCAAAACCTTTTCCCAGCTCCAACAAAAACTTGGTGATGTGGGCAATCAATTGCCGCTGAACGTCTTTTTCGTGAAAGGGCTTGGTTAGGGTCAAAAAATCAAAAACGTAGGGGTCTTTGAGCGTTTGTTCGGCCAAGTCTGATTGGGTAGCGGGTAGGGTATATTTAAAATTATTGATTGCTTTGCCCTGCCTTTGATACAAATTTGTTTTAATCTGCAAGGCCAGCACTTCACGTCCCCAGCCGTTTTCTATCGTTTCGGCTATGTAAAAATGGGCTTCGTTCAGCGTTTTTGATTTTGTCATGATTTCTACGTGATGCCGCCAAGGAATTTTTCCACCAAGCTGGTGGAAAAATTCATCGTTTTCGTAGAATTCATACAAACGCTTGATATTGTAGAGGTTAGTTTTTGAAAAGCCTTCCATATCTGGAAATTCTTCTCGTAAATCTTTCGACAAATCATTCATCCAGTTTTTGCCCCACGGCGCGGTAGCCGAAAGTTCGTGCATCATTTTTCCTAAATCCCAATAAAAAAGTAGTAATTCACTGTTAGCGGCGAGTGCTACTTTTATGCGGGATAGGCGTATCCTTTCTTTAACCCCTTTCAACCAATCGGCATAGGGTATGTGGTTGTTTGTTAGTTCGCTCATTTCTTCTTCGTTTTCTTGGCGGGTTTCGCAAACAAAGTCCCGCGCTGGGTCATCTCTTCGTACAGCCTGAACAAATATTCCAGCCGCTCGGTGTCGGTCGTGAACGGTTGCAAGCGGTAGCACTGCTCCACGGCGCGGTCGAGTGCTTGGTGGGCCTGCCGCAAGCCCTGGGGCATTTTGTCGGGGTCGTAGAGTTGGGCCATTGTTTTTTCGGAGTGCAGACCCCGCGCGTCCAAAATGTCATACACGTACAGGTTTAGGGTTTCCTTTTGTTTGAGGCTGATGTCGGGAAAAGGAAAGGTGTTGTAGCAAAGAGTTGAGGAATAATTATAATCAGATTTCATCCTCCCACAAGTTACTTTCATCCATATCATGTGCATTCTGCTTGATAGAACTCCAAACAAATAAGGTTCGGTTGTATATAACACTTGTGCTGTGCCATATACAACAGTTTCCTTTGAAATAGAACCAACAGGTAGATAGTCTCTTCTTTGTGAAGTAATTCCAGGTATCAAAATTCCCTCTAAGAAAAGTGAGGAATCGAATTCGAATTTATAAGGTGTTCTAGCCAACAATTTAGTGTTAGCTTTTTTACTAGCTAACCTGCTTTTTTTTACAACCTCCAACCTCTCATTCAACAATTTGGAATCTTTTAATTTTTCAAACTCATCATCATTAATATAGATACACCACTTTTTTATACCCTTTATGAATTCAGATGTTCCGATGAAAGTCTTTAAGTAATTTTTGAGTTCTGAATTAGAAAATTTATTAAATTCTTGCTCGTTTAATAGCAAACCTCCTCCGTCAGTTGGATAACATCCCTTTGTCATTGTTGATTTGAAACTTAGAGGCTTAGTTCTTTTTGTGATGATAGAAACTTTGTGGTGAGTAAGATATGGATTAATATTATCGACAGCATTAACCACTTTATTTATAAAAAGGTATTTAGGTGATTGAGAAATATTTCTCATACCTATTATTACAACTTCAACACCTGCATTGCCTTTTGCATTGTTTGTCCACTTAAATGATGTGTACGCAAAAAATATTTCAATACGATTTTTTGCAATTTTTGGCCAAAAGATTCCAACTTGTTCACCTTGACAAATTGAATTAGTAGAAACAAAAGCACATTTACTATTGTAATCTTTTATGTAGTCGGATGCTTTAAAAAACCAAATAGAAACATAATCCAAACTTTTGTATTCAGTCCGAAAAACAAATTTCATATCATCTTTCTGTTCTTCGTCTTGGTTTCTGCTTCCCAAATAAGGCGGGTTGCCAATAATATACACTTCTTCGTTTTCGGCAATTGGGCAAACGGTTTTCCAATCTAAGCGGGCGGCGTTGTCTCGCACAATTTTCCCCGCTTGTTTGAGGGGCAAAATCGGTTTTGACTTTCCGTAGCCTTCCAACTTGTCTTCAAACACGCGGTTCATTTGGTGTTCGGCCAGCCAAAGCGAGAGAATGGCCATTTCGTGGGCAAAGTCATCAAGTTCAATGCCGTAGAATTGGGTCAAATTAATAGAGGTAGTAAAAGTATCATTGAATAATGGGGTCTTCTCTATAAAGATAATTTGCTGAATGATTTTAATTTCTATCAAACGAATTTCTTTATAAGTAACAATCAAAAAATTACCGCTCCCACAGGCAGGATCAAAAAATTTGATTTTCGCCATACGGCTAATGAGTTTCCTTAGTTTAGCAGGCGAGTCGGTCGAAACCTCAAATTCTTCGTAGAGTTCGTCCAAAAACAACGGTTTAATGAGTTTCTGAATGTTGGGCACGCTGGTGTAGTGCATTCCCAAATCGCTGCGGTATTCGGGAATGACGACGGCCTGAATCATCGAACCAAAAATATCGGGGTTGATATACCGCCAGTTCAATTCGCCCAGTTCAAGCAAAATATTTCGGGCTTTGGCCGTAAAAACGGGTGCGGCCATGCTGTCGCGGAACAAACCACCGTTTACGTACTCAAATTTCGTCAAGTGTGCGGGAACATTAATCCTTTTGCTTTTTTCGGTGTTTAATATTTCAAAAATTTGGTTAAGAAACAAATGCGTATCGCTTCCGTCTTGGTTGGTGTGCTGATGAAGCGTGTCGGTAAAAATGCTTTCGGTCTCGAAAATTTCGGTGTCTTCGGCAAAAAAACAAAACAATAATCTTGACAAGAAAACATTCAGATTGTGAACGTTTTCTTTTGAATTGTAGATGTCTTGGTTTTTTTCAACGAGGGCATCGTACAACGTCGCCATTTTGTAGGCCGCGTTGCGGTCGGCTTCGTTGTCGTTGGTAGAATGATATACCTCGCTTCCCGCCAGTGGCAAAAAGAAAGCGTAATGGTTTGGCAAGTCCTTGATGGCAATGTCCAGGTTTTTGCCCGATTTTAGGTCTTTTGCCACCAAGTTTTTGTAGTCGGTCACGATCGCAAAGCGCGGCGAATGTCTCAAAATGCGTTCTTCATTGGCAACGCTTTCAATGGCAATCAACAGTTTTTCGGCCGCTTCTACCCTAAAAAACACCTTCTTTTTGTACAGAATTTCTCCGTCTATTTTAGAAAGGTTATAATCGCCACTTTTCAAACGGGTTGTGGACGTTTTGGAAATGCCGTAGGCCAACAGCAGGTCGTACAAAAAATCTTCGGGGGAAAAATTCTCAACAATGCGTTTTAGGTTCTGTTCTATTTCGAGACTGGTCATTTCAGAAATTTAGCGGTTTAGGGTGTCGTTGCAATTCTCTTCCCTGTATTGTGGGAGCGTTGGCGTTGGCTAAAAAACCGAAATGGCTTATGAAGTTCGATCACTGTTCTATTTCGAGACTGGTCATTTCAGAAATTTAGCGGTTTAGGGTGTCGTTGCAATTCTCTTCCCTGTATTGTGGGAGCGTTGGCGTTGGCTAAAAAACCGAAATGGCTTATGAAGTTCGATCAAAAATCGGGGCCAGCGGGGTAGTAGATTTATTTTTCGGTTCTCAACCTCTGTATTTGTTCAGTTGTGTTTGTCGGCATCTTCGTAGGCACTTTTCAAGCCTTTGTCAGTAACGCTGTCAGGAATTACCGTTAAATCTTCCGAGTTCTTAATAAAATAAACCCATTGGTCAATGATGGTCGTTAGTTCTGTTTCCTGTTTCTGAAACTTCGGAAGTTCAATAAAGTTAAACTCTATGTCAGTTATAAAATTCTCGCCCGTTTCGGTGTCAATAATCTTGTGTCGGCTGATGTAGTCTTTATTTTGGGTGACTTCAAAGTCTAAAATTCCGATGAAAAAAGTTGGGTTCAGTTTTTCATACAAATCTCCTCGGTCAATCTGAGAAGAGTAACTTTTTGAGGCGTAATACAAAACTCGTTTGTCAAAACCGTCAATTTCCGCCAGCGGTTCGCCGCCCGCCTGCATCTCAACAATGTAGTTTTTGTCGCTTTGGTCTTTGGCTTTTACATCAACGATGGTAACTTTCCCGCCTTTCAAAGCTGGCAGTTGGTAGGGTGTTAGAATATCGACCGACACGATTTTTTTGTCGTTTTCCAGCAACAAAACAGCGTTCAGAAAAGAAATCAGCACTTCTTTTCTGTTTTCGTTACCGAAAATCTTTCGGAACGCAATGTCGTTTTTTATGTCCACAAATTTCATAACACAAAGATAGCATCTTTTGCCAATCTGTCCCTTTGCTTGCCCCAACTTGCAGGCCGAACGCATTAAAATCAGACTTTGCCAATAGAAGCCCCTTTTTGGGGCGACATTCAAGCATTATTCAATCACCGCGCGGGCGCGGTACGCCGCTGCGGGGCCCGTCAATAATTCAAAACTCATTCCTAAGCAAGTGATGGGTGCTAAATGTAATTGGCTGGCGTATTGTGCACACTTTGTTTTGTTGAAATGCAAAACTAAACGCTACTTTTGCAGCCACAACGTATAGTCGGACTACCACCAATATGCACCCCAATAAAGTTTCTACCACCGATTCTCCCCCATTATCCATTCCTTTTTTGGCACCGAGCGCGCCTACATTTACGTTCATCGATCTTTTTGCGGGGATTGGTGGTTTCAGGCTGGCGTTGCAAAATCTGGGCGGCAAGTGCGTTTTTACGAGCGAGTGGGACGCGTCGGCCCAGAAAACATACGCCGCCAATTTTGGCGACGTACCCACGGGCGACATCACCCAGGCGGCCAACAAGGCGTTGATTCCCGACGGTTTTGAGGTGCTCTGCGCGGGTTTTCCTTGCCAGGCTTTTTCTATTGCGGGGCGGCGAAGCGGCTTTGAAGACACGCGCGGCACACTTTTTTTTGACGTTGCCGAGATCATCAAAAACAAAAAACCAAAAGCCATATTTTTAGAAAACGTCAAGGGCCTCGTCAGCCACGACAAAGGCAAAACGCTGGCCACCATTCTGAGCGTATTGCGCAACGACCTGGGCTACTACGTGCCGCCGCCGCGCGTCTTAAACGCCAAGGACTTTGGCGTACCCCAAAACCGTGAGCGCATATTTATAGTCGGTTTCAGGAACGATCTGGGCATAGATAACTTCCAGTACCCCGAACCAACCAACCAAACCACGGCGTTTGAGGACGTGAAAGAAAGCGGAACGGTGTCGGCGAAGTACTATCTTTCTACCCAGTATTTGACCACGCTCATTAACCACAAAAAACGGCACGAGGGCAAAGGCAACGGCTTTGGCTACGCCATCATACCCGACGACGGCGTGGCCAACGCCATTGTGGTGGGAGGCATGGGGCGCGAGCGCAACCTGGTGTACGACCACCGAATTACTGACTACACGCCCGTGACAAAAATCAAAGGGGAGGTAAACCGCCAGGGCATCAGAAAGATGACCCCCCGCGAATGGGCTCGGTTGCAGGGCTACCCCGACGATTTTAGGATTGTGGTGGCCGACGCCCCCGCCTACAAACAGTTCGGCAATTCGGTGGCGGTGCCTGCCATCCAAGCCACCGCCCAACAAATTTTGGCAACCCTAAAACTGACTTAACTACCCACCGCGCAGCTACCCGTAAATGCTTTTTAGGATTTCGGCCGCACCTTGGCCTATGAGTTTATCGGCAAGCTCAACGCCCAACGCCTGGGGCGCGTGAACCGCCGAAGAGGCGGTTTGGCGGAGTAGCGTTTGGCCGTCTAAACTCACAACGCCCGCGCTCATTTGCAGAGTGCTTTCACCGTTTGAGGCATCTACGTGGGTTTGGCAGAGCCCAAAAACGGGCACGCTGCACCCGCCTTGGAGTTTTTTAAGAAAAGAGCGTTCGGCCAACAAACAGTTTTCGGTGGGTGCGTGGTTGAGCAACGACCTAATTTGGGCCTTTCGGGTGGCATCTAAGCCCACTGCCGTTTCGATGGCCACAGTGCCCTGGCCAACGGCTGGCGTGAACGTATCGATCGGCAAAACCTGGGCAATCAGCGCGTCGTATTTCATTCGGTGCACCCCAGCGTAGGCCAGCAGCAGGGCATCGCAGTGGTTGTCTTCGAGTTTTCGGAGGCGGGTTTGCAGGTTTCCGCGCATATCAACTATTTTGATGTGCGGATAAAAATGGCGTAAAATTGCCGAGCGGCGGGTCGATGAAGTACCCACCACAAAGGGCGCACCGCTGTCTAACGACAGGTTGGTGTTGTGGCTCACCAGCACGTCGTTCACCAGTTCGCGCTCGGTGAAGGCAATGAGCTCTAAATCAGGGGACAAATCAGACTGCAAATCTTTGGCGCTGTGCACGGCCACGTCTATGCGCCCATCGCGGAGCTGGTCTTCGAGTTCCTGCGTAAAAACACCCTTGCTGCCAATTTTAGCGAGCGCACGGTCGAGAATCTGGTCGCCTTTGGTGTCTATGCGCACAATCTGGGTCGAATGTCCGCCCCTTTCGAGTATTTCTTGCACATAATACGCCTGCCAAAGTGCCAACTGGCTGCCGCGCGTTCCTATTTTAATGGGGGTGTTCATGGGTGTTTTTATCGTATTTTTTCTAAACGGGCACTGGCCGATGCAAATTGAAGATTATCTCACTGATTGTTTTGGCAATGCAAGACGGCTGCAACGGTGCACACAAAATAAGCGTTTTTTTGGCCAAATACAAAGTCCCCAACACAGTGGAGTGATAGGGCTAAAACGTTGGATTGTGCGTAAATTGCCACCCGTATTGGTTTTAGTGGATAAAAACGCCATTGCCTGTGTCTCACAGGCAACAATATTCCAACGCCGTTGCCTGTGTCTCACAGGCGACGATGTCCTTACGATTTTGCTTGTCAGTGGGAGCGTTTGTTGTCAGTGAAGACACTGACAACGGCACTCTGACAACCGCGTTCTGACAACGGCGTTAATTTGTAATTATCAATTACTTGTTCATTCAATCATCCAAAACGGGCGGCGTACCGCCCCAACATGATAACTCAGCCAGCTACATTGGGCCAGATGCTAAAACGATACTTTCTACAATACTGGCGGGCGTTTCTGTGGGCCACGGCACCGTTTTTTGCGGTGGTAGTGGCCGACCTAACCCTGCCCCTGCGGGTCGTTGCCGATTATTCGACGTTGGTGCTGGCCGCCGACGGTACGCTGCTGCACGCTTTTTTGAACCGCAACGACAAGTGGCGAATGCCCACCCAGTTGAACGAGATTACGCCGCAATTGCGCCAAACTATTTTGTTTAAGGAAGACAAATATTTTTATTACCACCCAGGTATCAATCCCGTGGCCATGTTGCGGGCAGCGGCGCGCAATGTTGTGAGCGGCAAACGCACGTCGGGGGCATCGACCATTACGATGCAGGTGGTGCGTCTGTTGCAACCGCGCCAGCGCACCTACACCAGCAAAACAATCGAGGTGTTTCGGGCCTTGCAGTTGGAAATTCACTTCTCAAAAGATGAAATTCTACAGCTCTACCTCAACCTAATTCCCTACGGCTCAAACATTGAGGGCATAAAATCGGCCTCGGTTTTGTACCTCGGCAAAGCCCCGCAGTTGTTGAGCTTGGCCGAAATAACGGCACTGACCATCATTCCCAACCGCCCGTCGAGCCTGCGGTTGGGGGTTCGGAATGCAGCAGTTGTACAAGAAAGAAACAAATGGCTCGAACGGTTCAGACGCGCCCAACTGTTTGACAACCAAACCATTGAAGATGCCCTGAACGAACCACTGAACGCCCGCCGCCGCAGTGCCCCGCGCAACGCGCCCCATCTTTCGATCCGCCTCAAAAACCAGCAACCCCTCCAGCGTATCATCCAGACCAACATTGTTCTCAACCGCCAGCACCAGGCCGAGCAATTGGTGCGCAATTATATCGGCCGGCTTGCGGCTTTTCGCATTCATAATGCGGCGGTGCTGGTTATTAATAATCGAACGGCGCAAATTGAAACTTACGTGGGTTCGGCGGGGTTCGACGACCCAACCGACGGCGGACAGGTGGACGGCGTGAGGGCGGTGCGGTCGCCGGGTTCTACCCTCAAACCATTGGTCTATGGCCTGGCGTTCGACCGCGGGATGCTCACCCCAAAGAGTGCATTGAACGACGTGCCGACGAACTTTGGCGGTTTTGAACCCGAGAACTTCGACCGCCATTTCAACGGAAAAGTTACGGCCGAGTTTGCCTTGGCCAATTCGCTCAATATCCCCGCCGTGAAGGTGCTACAACTCGTAAGCACGCCCGCACTGGTGGAGGTGCTAAAAAAAGCGGGGTTCGCAACGATCAAAAAAAACGCCAAAGACCTCGGACTTTCCATGATTTTGGGCGGCTGCGGCGCCACGCTCGAAGAACTCACGCGGCTTTTTTCGGGCTTCGAGCCGTCGTCGAAATCCGCGCTACTGTCGCCCGAGGCAAAATACCTGGTTACTGCCATTTTGAGCCAAGTAACCCGCCCCGACCTGCCCAATAATTTCGACAATACCTACCACCTCCCGCGCATTGCCTGGAAAACGGGTACTTCCTACGGCAAAAAAGACGCTTGGAGCATCGGCTACAACCAAAACTACACGGTGGGGGTTTGGGTGGGCAATTTCTCGGGCGAGGGCGTACCCGAACTCAGCGGGGCAAATACGGCCACTCCCCTACTCTTTGATGTTTTCAACGCCATCGACTACAACTCCACAGCCAAACAGCCAACGCCCCCCAGAAACCTCAAAAAGCGAAAAATATGCGCCGAAAGTGGCGACGTGCCAAACGAGTTTTGCAGCAACCAAATCATCGACTACCACATCATGGGGGTGTCGAAATACCAAAAATGTGACCACCTAAAATGGGTTTTCACCAACTCCCAGCGTACAGTCTCGTACTGCACAACTTGCCTACCCGACGGCAACTACCAGCGCAAACTATACCCCAACCTAAGCCCCGATCTGGTTGATTATTACCAACATAATGGTTTTTTTTACGACAAAATACCACCCCACAACCCCGCCTGCACCCGCATACAAACCGCAAACGCACCCCAAATAACGAGCCCCAACGACGGAAGTACGTATTTTATCGACCCCACCGAGCCACCGCAGTTGCAACTCAGTTGCCTGGCTCAGAACGATGTAAAAGAAATTTACTGGTACATAAACGATAAGCTGTACCAAAAAACAAGTCCGCTGCGTCCAATTTTCTTCACGCCCAAAGCGGGCAAAACAAAAATATCGTGCAGCGACGATGCTGGAAGGAGTTCGGACGTGGTTATTTTGGTGAAGTGACGCGCACTACTCGCTAAAATTTTGGTAGATCGAGTCCATAATCCGCACAAAATGCGCGTAGTCGTCGTGGCTTAGGCTGCCCCAACCCTGCCGCCTTATTTCTTGCACCAATGGCAGGGCTTGCTCAAAGAGAAGGTCGCCGCTGGGGGTCAAAAAAATATTGAACTTACGGCGGTCGTCGCCGTCCATTCGGCGCTCGACGAGGTTTTTTTTGACCAACAGGTCAATAATTCGGGTAATGGTGGGCGCGTCTTTGGTGGTCATCTCCGAGAGCACGTTTTGGCTCGCGCCCGCGTGTTTGTGCAGGTGGTCGATCACCACCCACTGATCGACGGTGAGGTCGAACCCCGCTTCGTTGAAACGCTTTTGGAGGGCGTTCCTAATTTTTTTGACGGTGGTGTCGATCTTAAAAAAGTAGGCACGTTCGTCGGACGGGTGGGTCATTGCAATTGGTTTTGTGGCAGATATTGTGGGCATGGGCACCTGGCTCGGCAGCGTATTTGGCGTAATGGCAGGTTTTAGCTCAAAATTCTGGGGCCCTCCTGGTTAATACCCGACACGTACAGGTGCGAGCTCACCCCCGCCCCCGCAAACGCCGTGCGCATGGCCGCGCCCACGCGGTGAGCGGTGTCCATGTCGCGGCTGAGGGCAAACATCGACGGCCCCGCTCCCGAAATACTGCAACCCAAGGCCCCGTTGTCGAGGGCGGCGTGCTTCACCGTGTCGAACTCTGGAATAAGAATCGACCGAACTGGCTCAATAATTACATCGACCAGCGAGCGGCTGATTAGGTCGAAGTCGGACTGCAACAGGCCCGCGATGAGCCCCGCCACGTTGCCCATTTGGGTAATGGCATTTTTGAGCGACACCTCGTTGCGCAGAATATAACGGGCATCTTTGGTATTTACCTCAATGTCGGGATGCACCAACGTAGCAAACAAACTGGCGGGCGTATTGATTTTGAAAACGTCTAAGGGCGAGTAGCTTCGCACTACCACAAAGCCGCCCAACAACGACGGCCCCACGTTGTCGGCGTGGGCCGCACCACAGGCTATTCGCTCGCCCTCCATGGCAAATCTCAACAAGTCTCGTTGCGCTAAGGGCTTGCCCATCAGCTCATTAATGGCAAAAACACCCGCCACCGCACTGGCCGCGCTCGACCCCATGCCGCTGCCAAGTGGCATATTTTTGGTAAGCTCAATCTCGAAACCTTGGTCGGAACCGATCTGCTCCAAAAATTTCAACATCACCACCGTGACGGCATTTTTATTGGCATCGAGCGGCAAGCGGCCGCCGTCGCCCGCAATTTTGGTAATCTGTAAGCCTGGCGTATTTTTTTTTCGCAAGATCACCTCGTCGCCAGGGGCATCTACGGCGAACCCAAAAATATCGAATCCGCAAGCTACATTCGCAACGGTGGCGGGGGCAAAAACCCTGATTGAATCCATGTTTTTTTAAATTAAATAACGGTCTGAACGCAGGTTTAGTGCATTTATGCCAGGTAACTACTAATGCTCATCATGTCGGCAAACACCCCCGAGGCCGTTACCTCCGCACCCGCACCAGGGCCTTTTACCACCAGCGGTCGGTCGCGGTAGCGCTCAGTAGTGAACGAAATAATGTTGTCTGCCCCCGAAAGCGTGTAAAGTGGGTGGTCTTTGCCGACCGTTTTTAGCGCTATGCTGGCCTGCCCGTTTTCGATCACGGCCACAAAACGCAGTACTTCGCCGCGCTTTTGGGCGGTGGCCAGCAAGTCAGCAAAATAAGCGTCTGACTGGTCTAACTCCATAAAAAAATCGCTTATCGACTTCGCTTTCAAGCAGTTGTCGGGCAATATGTTTTTAATTTTAACTTCTTTAAACTCCAGCGGCAAGCCAATTTCGCGGGCCAATATTAAGGCTTTTCTCGCAATATCAACGCCACTCAGGTCGTCGCGCGGGTCGGGTTCGGTGTAACCTTTTGCTTTGGCTTGGCGCACCACGTCGGCAAAATTCATGTCGGCACCGTAGGTATTAAAAATATACGAGAGCGTTCCCGAGAGCACAGCCTCGATTTTTAAGATTTTATCCCCGCTCGCCATCAAACCTTGGAGTGTGTTGATGATGGGCAAGCCCGCGCCCACGTTGGTTTCGTACAAAAACTTAACGCCCTTGCGGAGTGCCGCATTTTGGAGTTTGAGGTAGTCGGAATATTTGCCCGAATTGGCGTGTTTGTTGGGCGTAACCACCGAAATACTCCCGTTGAGCAACCGCTCATAGAAAGGCACAAGGTCTTTGTCGGAGGTGCAATCAGCAAAAACCGAGTTGGGCAGGTTAAAATCGCGGACGCGCTCTACGTAGGCAGGCACGCTGGTGGTCACGCCGCGCTCGGCGAGTTCGTCTTTCCAACGCAGTGGATCGATGCCGCTGGGGTCGAGCAGCATTTTTCGGGTGTTGGCCACGCCGACCAAGTTTATTTTTAGCAGTTTTTCTTTGCGCAGGTACTCCGACTGGGCCGCCAACTGCTCAATGAGTGTGCCGCCAATGAGGCCAACGCCAATCAGAAAAACGTTGAGTGTGCGGGTCTCGAACTGAAAAAACGTGCCGTGAATGGCATTGAGGGCCTTCGAGAGGTCGTTTTTGCTGATAACCACCGAAATGTTTATTTCGGACGATCCCTGCGCGGTGGCCACCACGTTTACGCCGTTTTTGCCGAGTGCCGAGAACAATTTGCCCGAAATACCCGTGTTGCGTCGCATTCCCTCGCCGACGATGGCGATGATGGACAGGTTTTTTTCGATCAAAATGCGGTCGATGTGGCCGTATTGAATCTCGAAAGAAAACGCTTCTTCGATAACGATTTTTGCTTTTTCGGCCTGTTTGGGGTCAATGGCGCAACAAATAGAATGTTCGGACGATGCCTGGGAAATGAGAATAACGCTGATCTTGTTTTTGGACAACGCCGAAAACAGCCGCCCCGAAATACCCGCCACGCCGATCATACCCGAGCCCTGCACGTTGATGAGCGCAATGTCGTCGATCGAAGAAATACCCGTGATGGAATAATCGGTGGCGTCGGCCTTGGCACTCACAAAAGTGCCCGAAAATGCCGCATTGAATGTATTGAGCACCTTGACGGGGATATTTTGGGCGAATGCAGGCTGCAAACTGGGGGGGTAAATAACCTTGGCTCCAAAATGCGACAGCTCCATGGCCTCGGCGTAAGTAATGGTCGGGATGGTGAAAGCATTGGGCACTTTGCGCGGGTCGGCGGTCATCATACCGTCCACGTCGGTCCAAATTTCAATCACTTTTGCGCCCAATGCTGCCCCAAAAATAGAGCCAGTAAAATCAGACCCGCCGCGCCCGAGCGTTGTGGTGATGCCCTCGGGGGTAGACGCAATAAAACCCGTAATGCACTGGATACCAGAGTTTTGGGCAAAGTACGATTTAATGTTTCGGTTGGTGGTTTCAAAGTCCACGTCGGCCATACCAAAGTGGTCGTTGGTTTTGACCAAGTGGCGTGCGTCGCAAAATTGCGCCTCAATGCCGCGCCCTTTGAGCACCTCCGTGATGAGCGTCGTCGAAAGGCGTTCACCAAACGACATCACAAAATCCATGGTTCGGTTCGACAGCTCGCGCAGCAGCGACACGCCACGGAGCAGGTCTTCGAGTTCGTTGAAAAGCCCGCGAATTTGGGCAATGGCGCTGCTCTGCGATTTTACGTCGAGCAGACCCCGAGCGGCACTAAAATGTCGTTCTTCCACCGATTTTAGGTGCTCAAAATACGAAACATCGCCCTGGGCGGCCATCCGTCCAATCTCAATCAGGCGATTGGTTACGCCCCCCATGGCCGAGTAAACGGTCGCAATTTCTTCGCCTTTTTGGATGTTATCCTCTAAAATTGAAATGAGTTGCAAGATGCTTTCAACTGTTCCGCACGAGGTGCCACCAAATTTGAGAACTTTCACCGCTGGTATTAAAAGTTAAGGTTAGAATTACCGAGCGGTCAAGTCTGGTTTTGAACCAAAAAAGGACGACGTACAACCGCTCAAAGAGCGCAAATATAACGATTGTAGCGGTTTTTGACGACAATTTGGCGCTGTTCTGGGGTAGTTTCTCAAAATTGTTCGCACGAAATCGGTAGCAGCACAAATTTCAACGCCGCCTCTGGGCACAATTTCGACGCGGTTTTCCGAAAATTTCCGTAATTTTGGTTTGTTGTGTTGCTATTTTACCCCATAAACTATGATAACTTTTACAGTTTTTCCCAAAACCTCCTTACTTTGGTTGGTTTTGGCACTTAGTTTGGCTACCCAGGAAACGCGGGCGCAGTATCTGAAAGACAACGAGGATAGACGGGTTTTCGTGGATGTGGGCATCGGTGGTGGCTTGCTCAAAGCGGGGAGGGCCTACACGCCGAGCCCGCTTTTTTTGAAAAACGCGGGTGGTGTCTGGCAAATACAAGTTGCGCCGCGCTACTACATTAACGAAAACCTGAACGTGGGCTTCAAAGTGGGTGGCTTGGCGCGGCCTAAGTTCGAGGACGTAGAGACCAACAGCGTGGTGCAGCCCAAGTTTACGCCCTATTTTTTGGCCACCTCCGAGTACTATTTTGGCAACTACCAGGCAAGCCGCCGCTACTACGCTGGGCTCAGTGCGGGTATAACCGAGATCGGTACGCTCGAAGCCCGCGACAACGTTAGCCAGGAGCGGTTCTTTTTTCAGCGCCGCAACCGCTCATCTTTTATTACGGTCGCTCCCAAGGTGGGGGTTTCGTTCGGAGAAATTAAAATTGAAATTGAGTACATGGTCACCATGCCCTTCAACCCCGATTTTGTGGGCATCACCCTCATTAGTAGCATAGCGGCGGGGCGGTCGAGGTACTACTAAATGGAACCAAGTAAATATAGCTCAATAATCGACATTTTTTATCTCGTAATTATTTAACTATCAAACATTTATCCGCTCATTCAACATTATTACTTAATTAACCTGTGAAACCTACATTATTGATTTTAGCGGCTGGAATGGGAAGCCGCTACGGGGGCATTAAACAGCTCGACCAGTTCGGCCCAAACGGCGAAACGATCATAGACTACTCCCTTTTTGATGCCATCAGGGCAGGTTTTGGCAAAATTGTCTTTATCATTAGAGAAGAGCTACGCGCTGATTTCGAGGACACTTTTGGCCCAAAATTGCGCGGAAAGATCGATTACGACTACGCCATCCAGGGTTTTCAGAGTTACGTTCCCGACGACCTGGGGCAGATAGACCGCGCCAAACCCTGGGGAACTGGCCACGCCATGCTGTGCGCTTGGGCGCAGACCGACGCGCCCTTTGCGGTGATTAATGCCGACGATTTTTACGGCTTTCAGGCGTTCGACCTCATGGCCGATTTTCTTGCCAACAGCACCGACAACGCCCAGCACGCCCTGATGGGCTACGAGGTGCAACGGACGCTGTCAGAAAACGGAACGGTGTCGCGCGGGGTATGCGAAGTGGACGCGGACGGATTTTTGGAGATCGTGACCGAGCGCACGCAGATATACTCCGAGGGCGGCAAAATTTACTTTAAAGAAGCCCAAACCACCACCGAACTAATCCCCGAAACCCCCGTATCGATGAACTTCTGGGGCTTCAAACCGTCGGTGTTTGAGATTACTAAAACGCTTTTTGAAGATTACGCAAGGCACAATTTCGATGCCCCCAAGGCCGAGTTCTACATCCCAGTTGTGGCCACTCACCTGATTACGAGCGGCTTAGGGAAATTGAAGGTTTTCAGAAACCAGTCCGACTGGTTCGGCGTGACCTACCCCGAAGACAAACCCACCGTGGAGGTGGCCCTAAAAAAAATGCACGCTTCGGGCGCGTATCCCAACAAATTGTGGTAATAGAACGACCCGATGTTTCGTAACCGCTACCTTATTTTCTTGATCCTTCTCGTGGCGGGCTACGGGCTGTTTGAATATTACCGCCCCAAGCCCATCGACTGGGCAACGACCTACGTAAATACGGATAAAATCCCGTTTGGTACGGAGGTGCTGTTTGCGCTCCTGCCCGATGTTTTTGAGAACCAACAGATCGAAAGCCTGCGCTTACCCATATACAACCACCTGCACGACAGCAAGTTACCCACAAAAAGCAGTTACGTGTTTGTATGTGCGCGTTTTGAGATCGATAAAAACGACCAGCGGGAACTCTTGAAATACGTCTCCGAGGGCAACACGGCGTTTGTGTCGGCCTACGATATTTCGGATTCATTGCTCAAAAAAATAGGGCTCAGTGCCGAAATAAAACCACCAACGCTGCGAGACACCTCCCTGGGCATGAACTTTGTGTTCAAGGGTTTTAGGCGACCCAAAGACTACGTTTTTAAACACGACGACGGCAGAAACTACCTGCGGGTTCTCGACTCTACAAACGTGACGGTGCTGGGCCAGAACGCCCGCAAGGAGGCTGTTTTTGTGCGCGTAAACTTCGGGAAAGGGCTCTTTTTGGTTCATAATCTACCGCTTGCACTGACCAACTACGCCGTTTTAGACACCAACACGGCCGATTATGCCTTCAAAACGTTGTCTTATTTGCCCAAAAATGCGCCCGTTTACTGGGACGAGTACCTCAAACAAGGGCGATTTGGAGAAAATCAGACCTCGCCGCTGCGGTATATTCTCAGCCAAGACCCGCTGCGGTGGGCCTATTATTTGGCGTTATTTGGGCTGATGGTTTTTGGCATTTTTGGCGGCAAGCGCACCCAGCGCATCATTCCAGTGGTTGAGCCGCTCCAAAACACGACCCTCGATTTTGTGAAAACGATCGGAAAAATGTACTTCCAAAAGCGCGACCCTGGCAATATGGCTCAAAAAAAAGTGCAGTATTTTTTGGCGCATATTCGCCAACACTTCGGCCTTAAAACCAACGATCTGGGCACGGCGTTCAGGTTTTCGTTGGCCGAAAAAACGGGGATTCCCTCCGCCACAATCAACCAATTGTTCAACACCATTGCCATAGCCGACGATGCTGGGCGGGTGTCCGAATTCGTACTTTTACAGTTAAACGAACAGATCGAAAATTTTTACCAGCAAGCCAATCAACCCAATGGAATTTGAGCCACGCATCGACCTCCAAGAGTTAAGCCAAACCGTGGCGGCCATCAAAGGCGAAATCGAGAAAATTGTCATCGGCCAGCCCCAAATGATAGAGCTGCTGCTAACGGCTATTTTGGCCGATGGCCACGTGCTGATTGAGGGTGCGCCTGGCGTTGCCAAAACGCTCACCGCCAAGCTGTTGGCCAAAACGATTGACGTTGATTTTAGCCGGATCCAGTTCACACCCGATCTCATGCCCTCGGATGTGCTGGGAACGTCGGTTTTCAACCCTAAAAATGCTGCGTTTGAATTTAAGCGCGGCCCTATTTTCTCGAACATCGTTCTGGTAGATGAAATCAACCGGTCGCCAGCCAAAACCCAAGCCGCTTTGTTTGAGGTCATGGAAGAGCGCCAGGTCACGATCGACGGCACAACCTACGCCATGCCGCCACCGTTTGTGGTTTTGGCCACCCAAAACCCCATCGAACACGAAGGCACTTACCGGCTTCCCGAGGCGCAGTTAGACCGTTTTTTGTTTAAAATAGTAGTTCAGCATCCGTCTGCGAGCGAAGAAGTTGAGATTTTGCGCGGCCACCACCTGCGGCAAAGTCTGAGCGCAGCCATCGAGTCGGTACGGGCGGTGCTTTCGGCGGCGCAGCTTTCTGTTTTGCGCCAAAGGGCCAGGTTGGTCCACATCGAAGACAACCTGATGGACTACATTGCCCAAATTGTGGTTCAGACCCGCAACAACAAAGCCCTGTTTTTGGGGGCGTCGCCCCGGGCTTCGGTGGCTATCCTCAACGCCAGCAAGGCTTTAGCGGCCATCCGAGGCCGCGATTTTGTGGTGCCCGAAGACATTCAAGAGCTGGCCGCCCCCGTCATGCGCCACCGCATTGTACTAACCCCCGAACGCGAAATGGAGGGCGCAACCCCCGACGACGTGGTGGCGCAGATACTTCAAAAAATCGACGTGCCAAGGTAATTTTTGTCTATCCAATCTAAAACTCACCACCATGCGCCACTGCCTTGCTATTGACCTTAAAAATGACCCAGCCCTCATTGCCCAATACGAGCAGTACCACCAGCAGGTATGGCCCGAAGTGTTGCAAAGCCTAACCGACTGCGGTATAACGGATATGGAGATTTACCGCGTCGAAAACCGTTTGTTTATGGTCATAGAAACCACCGCCGACTTTAGCTTCGAGCGCAAAAACCAAATGGACACCCAAAACCCAAAGGTGCAACAATGGGAAACCCTCATGCTAAATTACCAACAGCGTATGCCCACCGCCAAAGCAGACGAAAGGTGGCTACTGGCCGAGCGGGTTTTTAAATTTGAGGGGTAGCTGGCACCAAAAAAGGGTAATCGGCATAAAAAATTTGTGAATACCAACGAAATATTTATATTTGCAACATTGTTGCACGTATAAATATCCAACTATGAAAACAGCGTTTTTTAAATCTCTCATTTTTGTGGCAGTAGCGGGAATCTCGATGACGGCCTGTACAACTGAAGCCCCCGCCGCCGAAGACGAAAACGAGCTCGTCACAACCGTGCGCCTCAAATTTGCGCAGGGTACGACCATACAAACGTTTGAATTTAAAGACATTGACGGCGACGGTGGCGCAGCCCCCACTAAGTTCGACCGCATTATGCTCAAACCAAACAGCACCTACACGCTGACCGTCGAACTGTTGGACGAAACAAAAACGCCCGCTGAAAACAAAACAGAAGAGATAAAAAAGGAACAAGACGAGCATTTGTTTGTATTCTCGCCCGCGCCTGCTTCTTTGCTGTCGTACACCTACGACGACAAAGACTCGAAGGGCTTTAATGTGGGACTTACTGGCACGGCCAAAACCACGGTGGCAGGCGCGGGTACGCTCCGGGTGCAACTTCGCCACCAGCCGCCAATTGGGGGCGTGGCCGCCAAAAATGGAACCGCTGGCCCGGGTAGCGACGACGTGAACCTGAGTTTTAACCTAACCGTTCAGTAATCTCATCAAACTACTCTTCCGTAAATAGTACAAAAGAGCCATCGAAAACACATTCGGTGGCTCTTTTGCGTGTACGCCAGCGGTAAAAGGGGTGTTTTGGGCGCATCTCTGAAAAAAAATAAGAACCCCGTGCAACCTTAACGCCGCGCTTTTGCATCTTGTAGTCAGAACAGCCTAAACTACATGATTAAGATTCTACCTCTATTCAATAGCGAAGAAAACTTGGTAAAGGCGCTGAAACGAGCCGAACCAAAGGCGCAGCGGCAGCTCTACGACAAGTACGCAGCACGGATGCTGGCCGTGTGCCGCCGCTACGTGATGGACGACATGGAGGCCGAGGATGTGATGATTGGGGGGTTTATGAAAGTATTTGAAAAAATGGAACAGTTTAAGAGTGAGGGTAGTTTTGAAGGTTGGGTGCGGCGCATTATGGTAAATGAAGCACTAATGGCCGTGCGAAAAAACAAAGGAAAAGAAACCGATTACGACACCAACGAGATGGAGCAACTGCCCGATTGCCAGTGGGCCGACCAAAACTTGGAGGCCAACGACCTGATGAAAATAATAGAAACGCTGCCCGCTGGCTACCAGACTATTTTTAATCTGTACGCCATCGAGGGCTACTCGCACGCCGAGATTGCGCAGACACTTGGCATTACGGAGAGCACCTCAAAGTCGCAACTCCACCGCGCCAGGGGGTGGTTGCAAGAAAAAATTACGTTGATCGAAAAAAACACGCGCCGACGTTTTGGCACTGACAGTACTATTAATTTTGCCACAGGATTATGAGCATTGAAAAACACCCCATAGACGACCTTTTTGCCCGCAAGCTGGGCAAGAACAGAATCGAGCCATCGGAGGAGGCTTGGGCAAAACTCCAAAGCCGCCTGCAACCCCAAAAAAGCGAGACGCGCGTAGTGCTGTTGCCAGTGTGGCGCGTTTGGGCAGTGGCGGCGGGCGTTAGCGTTGTTCTAATGGCTGGCTGGTTGGTTTTTAGCCCCCAAAATACGGTTTCAAATAACCAAAAAATCGCTGCTTCGGTCAATAAAAAGCAGCAACAAACCCAGGCCGCTGCCCAGCAAGGTGTTGCCCAACAAACTTTGGCGCAAAACGTTGCCCGGCAAAACGTTGCCCGGCAAAACCAACCAATTGCGCGCACTTTTGAAAGCAACCGAGAACAACAAAGCCACGAAATAGCCGCGCCAGCAAATACCCAAAAACACCACGCTGCGGCCAGCCATGCAAACCTTGCCGAAAATACGGGTCAAACAGCGCACGAAAACCCCAAATACGTGGCCGAAGCCCCCAAAGTTAGAACCGAAAAAACGGGGGAGGTTACGGTTATTCTCAATATTGATGACCGCGAAACTGCCACAATGGCAGATGTAGGTGAGCCAAAACCAGCCGAAATCGACGAGGCCACACCCGCCACTCAGCCCGTTGTGGTTATTAAAAAACGCACAAAACTCATGCGCTTTTTGGCCAAAGTGCGCGATATGGGCAGTGACCAAGCCGACGAAAATACCCTAATGGCCCGCGTAAACCCCAAAACGAACGACCTTGAATCTAAAATAGAAGACCTTAAACAATTTAACTTTAACCGCAAACAGTCAAACAATTAACAGCCATGAAAACATTAATCATTACATCAGCCTTGTTTTTATTTACCTTATTTTCACTCCGCGCCGCCGACCTCGACTCCGTTATTGTGCAGTTTGGCAACGGAGCGCGCATGGTGATTCATGCCAAAGACAAAAAAGCATTGGAAGCGATCAGAAAATACGACTTGAACCAAATATTTCGGGACACTCAGACCAGATTTAGCACCATGTTTGCCAAAGACACCACCATTATTTTGAACGAACAGCTCGGACAAAAGTACCTCCGCGACACCCTCCTGGTAATAACCAAAGACGCTGGTCGGGTAGAAATCAGAATGAAAGAGCCTAATCAGCAAAGCAGTTACTCCCAAAAATCGGGTACGAGCGCTGGCACTGACGTTCAGTTCAAAAACGGCGGAATTTACGTAAAAGATGGCCAAGACCGGGTGTACGTTGGCACGCAGGGAGTGCACGTAGAAGACAGCAAAGACGAGGTGCACATCGGAAGCGGAAACCCGCTCGACTCTGCCGACAACGATAACCGAAAAAGCAAAAAAAGTTACAAGCAGTACTTTGGCGGCGAGTCGCGCAAGGGTTTTAATCTGTGCTTTGGCCTCAATGCTTTTACCAACGACCGCACAACCGCAAACTACCGCACCACCGACTACGACCTCCGCACGCTCGGCTCGCGCTTTGTGAGTTTGGGGTGGGTGCGGTCGGCCAACGTGACGAAGGGCAAAAACTCGCGGTTGGCGGTGGACTTCGGAATTGATTTTTCTTGGTACAATTTCATGTTCGAGGGCAACAACGTGGCCAAGATGAACGAAGCTGCCCAGCGCGTGGAGTTCCCCGTTTTTCAGCGCGACAACACGCCCGTTGATCTGTCGAAGTCGAAACTCACTGCTTCGTTCGTCAATTTTTCGATCATGCCCGTTGTGTATTTTAGCAACTCAGCTGTTTCGTACATCGGTGTGGGCGCCTACGGGGGCTACCGCTTAGACAGCTACACCAAAACCAAAGAAGCCTCGGGCGGCAGCAAAGACCACGCCTCAGCGGGCTTCTACCTCAATAATTTTCGCTACGGGGCTTCGTTCGAGGTGGGCCTGCGGAAGTTTCCCGACTTTTTTGTGAACTACGACCTCAACCAAGTGTTCAGAACCAACAGCGGGCCGCAGGTCAATGCCATTAGTTTCGGGATCAGGCTCTAAGGCCAGCGTCCGAACTCCAAGTTTTTTTCCAACAAAAAAACGCGTTGTACCATTTGTACAACGCGTTTTTTTTAGCTTTTGATTATTGAGCTCAATCCTATTTTTTTGCCAATGAATTGATCCACTTGGCTATTTTTAGTGCCTCGGCTTTGGGCACGTTTGGCATGGCAGCCATGGGTGGGTAGCCAGCCCAGTTTTCGGGTTTGGGCTTGTAGATGAGTTCCACTATTTTTTCGGCGGTATACTTCTTCTTGGCAACCTCAACGTAGGCTGGGCCAATGAGCCTGGTTTCTACTTTGTGGCATACCAGGCAGGTATGTTTGCTCAAAAGTGCATCAATAGCCGCTGGGGGCTTGAGTTGTGCATTGGCGGCGGAGGCAAAAAAAACCAATATCAGGGCTTGAAACAAAAATTGTGTGCGCTTTTTCATGGAAGTTTATTTGTAGTAAATCACAGTGTAAAGAAAGAATATATAGATTTCTAACGCCACTTGGCCAAAATTATTTTGAGGCCAGTTTAGGTTTCACAAACTGCCAAAGCACTGGTAATATAGACAGGCCGATAATGCCAAAAATAACGAGCTCGAAGTTTTTCTTTACCACATCGAGATTGCCAAAAAAATATCCCAACATTGTGAGCGACGGCACCCAGAGCAGCGCCCCCACCACGCAAAACGTAATGTACTTGCCGTAGGTCATGCTTCCTGCACCCGCCACAAAAGGCGCAATGGTCCGCACAATTGGAATAAAACGCGCCATGATGACGGTTTTGCCGCCGTGTTTGGCATAAAACTCCTCGGTCTGTAGTAGATATTCGCGTTTAAAGAAAAGTATCCGTTCGTGTTTTTTGATGCGTTCACCCAGAAACTTGCCCACGAAGTAGTTCAAATTGTCGCCCAAAAGCGCGGCCAATATCAATAGCGGAATAACATACCACACGTTGAGCGCACCCGTAGACGCAGCCAGAGCACCAGTAGCAAAAAGCAGCGAGTCGCCAGGTAGCAGCGGCATGACCACCAGACCAGTTTCAGTAAAAATAATCAAGAACAAGATTAGGTACGTCAGCGTGCCATAATCGGTTATGATTTGGGCGAGGTACTTGTCTAAATGCAAAAAAAAGTCAATTACTTGGGCGATGACGTCCATTTATTTTTAGTTTTTTGGTTAAGAAAATGGCTGAAGGTATCACCGCGAAGTCCCAAACGGATTGTTTCGAGCGGGATAATTTCGTTGGGGGCAATGTTGCCCAAATTTACGTTGGCTCCCACTAATTTCACAAACCAAACCTGCTGCGATTTTTGCGGAGCCTCCCAAATAATGCTGTCGGTGGGCACTTGGGTCATAATTTCTTCGACCAGCCCCTGCCGAACTTCGCCACTCGACCTGAAAAGCCCCACGTTGCCCGCCTCGCGTGCCTCGCCGATTACCTTCCAAGCACCCGCTTCAAGTTCCATTTTCATGAGGTTTATCCACTTGTATGGGGCAATAACCTTGTTTTCGTCCTTAGAACCAACCTCCGACAGCACCGTGACTTGTTGCGCCAACGTGCGGATGTACCCACATTTTACGTCCTGGGGCATTTCGATCGACCCGTCTGAGACCTCGGCAAATTTGAGGTCGTATTGGTCTAACAGTCTGCGGTAATCGTCGAACTGATTTCTGACCACAAAGGCTTCGAAGAGCGTGCCTCCCAGATACGTCGGGATGCCGGCGTTGCGGTAAACGGCTAACTTTTCTTTTAAGTTGGGCGTAACAAACGACGTGGCCCAGCCCAGTTTCACGATGTCGATGTGCGGCGAAGACACCGACAACATATCTTCTACTTCGCGGATGCTCAGACCTTTGTCCATCACCATGGTGAGGCCGTGGTGGCGTGGTTTGGTGGCGCGATCGGGAACTTGATTTAATTTAAAATTCATGCTATTCGATTGATTTGCAAGATAGTTGAGGTAGATCAGGACTACTTAAATTGACACAAAATTACGAATTTTAGCGGCTAAATCCCAAAAAAATCCAAAAATTGCTAATATCGCCGTACTTTCGTGTTCAACTTTAAAATAGCTGGTGTGAAAGTAAGAAATTTCGAGATCGAATACATAAAAACAGATACTGCGCTAACTGACTGCGTGGCGCACTTAGAAACCCAGGAGGAAATTGCCTTCGACCTCGAGTTTGACAAAAACCTGTTTCGATACGGCTTTAATTTGTGTCTGATTCAGATATGCAGCCAAACGCGCTGTTTTGTGGTCGATCCCATGGCCCTGACGAACGCCCAATTGAAACCACTTTTTGCGGTGTTCGAGAACCCCCAAATTTTGAAAGTGATTCATAGCGGCAGCGAAGACCTGCGTCTGCTCCAAACGCTGGGATGCCATTTACGGGGTTTGTTCGACACCGAGACGGCCCTCAAACTGCTCAACTACGAGCGCACTTCACTGGGTAGTTTGATTTTGGCCAAATTCGAGATCGAAATTAGCAAATCGCTCCAAACCAGCAACTGGGGCGTGCGGCCCCTGTCCGAAAAACAGATTATTTATTCGGCACACGACGTGGTTTTTTTGCTCGAACTACGCGCAATCTTAACCCGCGAGTTGGCCGATGCCCAAAAAATTGACTGGTTTTGGCAAGAAGTTCAGCACTTTGAGAGCCTGGTGTTTGTGGTGGTGCCCGTCACCGATTTCTTGACCGCCGCCGACCGCAAAGAATTTTCGGAATACCACCAGTTTGTGCTCAACGGTTTGCTGACATTCAGAGAAAAAAACGCCGAGAAGGCGGCCAAACCAGCCTACCAGGTTATTGCCAACGATTTGGTGCGTAAAATTATAGGCGATCCGACCATTTTAGACAATTGGCTCAAAGAACGCGGCATTTATCACGCCTTCAAAACATCGGTATTTCAAGAAAAAATGCAAGATGTGTACGCTGACCTCTGCACTGAGGCCGACAACCAGCAACTCTCCAAAACCGACTCGGGGCGAACAAAACTAACCGACGCACAACACCGCGAGAACACCCGCCGCCGACACGAAACGGAGACATTTAAAGAACAGATTTTTAAGCCCATTCAAGCGCAGGTAGCCACGCGCTTCAACGAACTCACTGCCCGCCAAGTACTTACCAATACGCTTGTATCAGATATTGCATCTGGCAAAACCAAAATATCGGAAATACCACTCCGCTACAAAAGAGAAATACTGGTGCAGGCCGCCGCCGAGTTGGGCATTAATCTGGCGCGTTTTGAGTGATTTATAAACTAAAGTAGGCCGACAACCGCACCCCAAAGTGTTTGGCGCGGGGGCTGTCTAAGTGCGTAACGCGGTGGATGAACTCCACCCGCAAAACCTTGAATATATTCTGAACACCGTAGCCCAACTCCACGTAAGGGCGGTCGTTGAGCGACCTGAAGTCTTTCAGCAACACGCCGTCGCGGTTTCGGAGCGGAATCAGCTCCTGGTTGCGCTCGTTTAGGCCGCCCACCAGCACTTTGCCAGTGGCAAACATTCGCAGTTTGAGCTTCTGAATGAGCGGCAGGCGGTTGAAAAGCAACCCCTCAAAGTTGTGTTGCATCGCCAACGAAACGTAGTGGTCGGACACAAACTCGAAGACGTTCATCATGTTGTAGGCGTTTTTGAGGTATAGCACAGTTTCGTTGCCCAAGTGCGGAAACAGCAGCGGCATGGGCAACCGCGAGGGCGTGTAGCCAGCATTGAACACGTAGTTTGTGCGCCCCAGCACGCCCAAACGCACGCTATGGGTGAGTTCGAGCTGAAATTTGTGGTATTGAAAATCGCTGCCAAGCAGATCCTTTGCGCCGAAAACGTACTTAAAAGTCACAAAAGGCGAGTCGTTGTTGCGCTTGCGAACGCGCCCGCCAACGAGCTTGCGCGACGGCACACGGCCTGGCTGGTAGCGGGTTTCAAAAACGAACTCGGTAGTCTGGTAGTTTTCTTGCAAAGGCGGAAACCCCGCCGACACGTCCGTGCGCCGAAAGGCAAACGGGAAGGCGGGCGCAAAAGTCCGGAAGCGCACACCGACGGTCTGCTGGAAGTCCCGCGCCACGTCGCGCTGCACAAAAACATAGTCCTCGTTTTGATAAAAAGCCCCTCCACGCAAGCGACCGATGCGCGTAAAATTGGCTAAAATAGGAAATTCGGCCAGGTCTTCTTGGCGTTGCGCCACCTGGTCGAGGTCATAATTGGCCCTCACACCCAACACGGTTAGGGGTTTGCGGCTCAGTACGTAATTTAGCTCGCCACCGCCTTTCCAGACTTTATCGAGCGTACCGTAGGCAACGTAGCCGCTCAGAAACAGCCGGTTGCTAAAAAACTTGTTGGTGCGCATCGACAACCGCAGGCGGTTTCCCTCAATGTTGTTGAAGGCGTAAGAATAAAACATCGACCCCAACTCCAAGCCATTGGCAACGGGGATGTGGCCGTCACGCAGGAAAAAATTAATAACGTTTGTCGTTCGCCGCACCGACGGAATATTGCCGATGGAATCGATGAGCGAATAGGCCAGTTTTTCTTCGCGGGTGAGCGAGTCTTGGCGGGCATTGGTCCAAAACTGGGCTTCGTCTTCGGTATTTTTTTGGTTAAAGCCCTCGGTCATCTCGAGGTTCACGTCGAAAAATTCGGTGGGGCGCGGCTTGTTTACCACAATATCTTTGAGGCTACTCGACAGTTTGATGAGCCCCCCCGCCGTGTTGGCACTAAACTCGGCTACGTCAATGAGCAACCGCGACTTTTCGGGCATCCACGCGCTGTCGCCCACCACTTCGTATTCTTGCTGTATTCTTACTTTCTCAACAAAATTAATGTTTGCGCCCTTCGACACGGTGGCATCTATGCTCACGAGCGCAAACGAAAGCGTGTCGATGTACATTCGGCCCGTGAAAGCCAAATCGTATTTATTTTTGGGCTCAAAGTCAATCTCAAAACACGGGTGTAGCCCAACGTTGGTGGTGTCGGCCAAATAATAGTCGTAGCTCCCGCGCCAGCCGTCGGCAATTGGGCTCATAAAATCTTTGCGCAGCAGGGGCATCCAGTTTTTATAAAAATTGGGCATCTGAAAACCCGTGCCCGTAAACTGCGCCACGAAACTGTCGTCTTTCATGCCCACCCCTTTTATGTTTGTGCGCAGCACCTGCTGCTTACTACGGTTGGGGTCGAGGCGGTGGTAGTGCCGGGCCACCGATTCAGAAATAAACATCGGAATGAGCGCTTTGCCGTCTTCTCCTTTTAGTTTTTCGAGCTGCTCAATTTTGGCAATAATTTTTTGTACTGACTTTCGTTTTTTGAATTTATCCGAAATATTATCGATGTCCACCTCTACTTTGTGGTACGCCTCGTATTCGTAGGCACCAAGTTTTTCGGCGTTTCGGGCATCTTTGCTGCCGATCACCTTGCGCATAATGGCCCAGGCGGGGTTTTCGCCAGCCCTAATCACTACCTCACGGAGTTGCTGCTGCGATGGTTTCAGGTAAATCTCTAACGACGAACCCACCTCGTACTTTTTGGTGCTGATCGCCTTGGACTGATACCCCATAAAAGCCACCAGCAGCGAGTCGGCCCCATCGGGCAACGTGAGCGAAAAGTTGCCTTCAAAGTCGGTGGTTGTGCCCGTGGTTTTACCCTTCACGGCCACTGATGCAAACGGAACTGGTGTACTGTTTTCGAGGTCAAAAACGCGGCCTTTCACTGTTTTCTGGGCGGCGATATCGAGCGAAACAAAAAATAAGCACAAAAGTACGAGAACTACTACCGAGGGTTTCAAGCGCAAAGATTTTATGAGGTTTGTTGATTGATGTATAAATGAAGACAAATTTAGGAAATTTAGCAAAAGTGCGGCTCGTTTTATTTTTATACCAGTGACTTAACCCAACGTAAAGGCGAATGGTTTACATTTGGGCGTATTTAAACTAACAACCAAAAAAATGAAAAAAACACTATTACCCGCCCTACTGAGCGTTTTGCTGCTCAACAACGCAACGGGTCAGATTAGTATGCCCCAACCCAGCCCCGCTGCGGTGGTGGCTCAAAATGTAGGTTTGGGCAAAATGACGATCGAGTACAGCCGCCCTGCGCTCAAAGGCCGCACCATTTTGGGGTCGGCTTTGGCTCCTTTTGGGCAGGTGTGGCGCACGGGTGCCAACAAAATTCCGAACCTTATTTTGAGCCAAGATATGCTCATCAACGGCACCAAAGTAGCCGCTGGCACCTACGGCCTGGCTACCATTCCAGACGCTACCGAGTGGACGATCATCATCAACAAAGACCCCAACCAATGGGGCACTTACGGCTACAAGCAAGAGCTCGACGTGCTGCGTTTTAAAGTGAAGGCCGAAACACTAACCAACCGGGCAGAGTACTTTACGATCGACGTGTCCGATTTTTCGGGCAGCGAGGCCAACGTGGCCATACGCTGGGAAAACACGCAGGTTAAGTTCAACGTGAAGCAAGAAACAGACGCGCTCATTATGGCGGAGATCAAAGAGAAAACGGCAGCAGTGAAAGTAGAAAACGACACGTATTTTGATGCCGCCAACTATTATTACGACACCAACCGCGACCTAAAACAAGCCTTTGAGTGGGCCAACAAGGTGGTGGCCAACGACCAAAAATACTGGACCTACTACCTCCGCGCCAAGATAGCCGCCAAAATGGGCAATTGCCCAGTGGCCATTCAAGATGCCGAAAAAGGGCTCGAAATGGCCAAGCAGGCCAAAGACGGGGCATACATTGCCAACCACACCAAAGTTTTGAAAGACTGCGGTAAGTAACTGTGCCAGAGGATTTATGTAACCAAAAACGCCGATAAACCTTCGAGGTATATCGGCGTTTTTGGTTGTGAAAAGCGTTTTTAGTGCGCTTTTAGTTTGTCTTTAAATACTTTTCTGAACTTATCCAGCTTGGGCGCAATCACGTAGGCGCAGTAGGACTGGTCGGGATTGTTGGCAAAATAATTTTGGTGGTACGCCTCGGCGACGTAGAAAACGGGTGCTTGCGAAATCTCGGTCACAATAGGCCCACTGTACGCGCCCGACGCGTCGAGTTCTTTTTTTACCTCGTTGGCCAATCGTTTCTGCTCGTCGTTGTGGTAGTAGATCACCGAGCGGTACTGCGTGCCAGCATCGGCCCCCTGGCGGTTGAGGGTTGTGGGGTCGTGGGCGCGAAAAAACGCCTGCAAAAGGTCTAAGTACGTTATTTTCTTAGGGTCGAACTTAATCTCTACACACTCGGCGTGGCCAGTGAGGCCGCTGCAAACTTCTTTGTAGGTGGGGTTGGCGTTGCGCCCGCCAGCGTAGCCAGACACCACCGACTCTACACCGTCTAAACTCAAAAAAACGGCCTCCGTACACCAGAAGCAGCCCGTGCCAAAGGTAGCGATCTCAAGACCTGGTTTGTCGGTTGTTTTGTTTTCTGTCATGTTTTTTTGTTTGTTAGATGGCTGTGCGCAAGAACCCAAGAGGCTCAACGACAAAGCAGCCGAAACGATTGATTGAATGAATGTTTTCATAGTGATTGAACAAAAAAAAACGATTGTAGGTTTAAATTCAAACGAATCTACCATTAAAAAATACGCTTACGAATGTTTTTAAGTTTATTAAAAGTAAAAAACAATTGGGACAATGCCTGGAAGAGCCCCGATTTTAGGCTCAAAATGCTCATTTTCCTCCTCATCGACGTGGGCATTTTAATTGCGTTTCCCTACTTTTTTCATTGGATCGAAAGCCGCACGGGCACGCACCTCTCCGACCCATTAATAGAAAACATACCCGCCATCGATTTCTCGGTCCCAGTCTTTGGCATTGTTTGGGGAGCGGGGCTGGTTTTGGCGCGGCGTGCATTGCTCAACCCGCAGGTACTTTTGGTGTTTTTGGCGGGCTACGCCCTGCTTACGCTGTCGCGGTTTCTGAGCATCACCCTCCTACCCCTCGAAGCCCCCCAAAACCTCATTCCGCTGGTCGATCCGCTCACCAATTATTTTTACGCGGGCAAGTACATCACCAAAGACCTGTTTTTTTCGGGCCACACCTCCACCGTCATTCTCATTGGCCTTTGCCTCTCCGAGCGCACCGAACGCGCGGTTGTTTTGGGGGCATCGGTTGTGCTGGGGGTGGCATTGTTGTTTCAGCACGTACATTATACCCTCGACGTTGTGGCCGCATTTCCGCTCACCTACATTGATTTTAGGATTGCACAGTGGCTCGTCAAACGGTCGTAATGGGCGGTCTGGCTCAGTCGCGGGCGTTGCCAGTGCGCCACATTTCGACCATCGAAAACCAAATGGGCTGGTACTCGGCGTAGCGCACCAGCTCGTAGTGGTCATCGACAAATTGGTTGGGGCGGCGCACAAAATTGAAGGTAATCTCGGCGTAATTGGCCTTCGAATTAAACACCCAAACTTCGCGGTCTTTCACGCGTGATACGCGGTCGGGTGCGCCCATGACCATAAAAACCATGCCCTTGTCGGTTTTCCAGCCCTCTTTGAAAGACGTAAAAAGCCGATTGGCCTCTTCGGCGCGGTAGTAGTAGCCTTTTATGGTGCGTTTGGCCAGCTCCTCGTTGCCATACATGAGGTTGAGCCAGTAGCGGTCAAGCGTTTTTTTGGCTTCTGCGCCTGCGTTCAAGTCCATAATTTCCTGCGCCGTACTGACGTAGCAAACAGGTTTAAGGAGTTTTTCGGGACGGGTCACTTTGGGAAAGCGCTTGTCGGCCACCAGCACACCGACCCCAAAATACTGGGTCGTGTCTTCGGAGAAAAAATACAGCCCCTCGCGGTCGAAGGTAATGGGCACATTGGCCGACACCCGGATGAGGGTATCTATTCTTAATTTTTTCTGGGTGGCATTTTTCACGTTCATGTTCATCGGCGAAGCCGCCAAATCGAAATCATTTTTGTAGCGGTACATAAACAATTGGGTGGGCGCACTGGCCTGCTTGCCAATGGTTTTTAGCGTAATTGTGTCGTTGAAGGTGGCATAATTTCTAAACTTGGGGAAGTACCCAAATCGATCAAAAACCGCGTAACGGTCGCTCATGCGGTCGTCTTTGAACCGGACGGGCAAATCGTTGAGTGCTTTGTTGGTGGTGCCAGATTCGTTGATCTCCGACAGCAGCAACGCCCCAATTGGGCTCGACTTTGGCCGCTCAAGCTCAAAAACCACCACCTTTTGGTTGCCAACGGTACTCACCGTTTTGGAGTCGAGCACCACGTTCCCCAGTGCCAGGCGTTCGCGGCTGGCATAGTCGGCATACATCACGTAGTTGAGCTTAAAACGATCCGAAAACTCCTGGGCCGAGATGGGCACGTCGCCGTTTTTTCGGATGTCGAACTGCATATACACCCGAATGCGGGTTGTGTCTACGACCAAAAACTTGCTCTTGATGCCAATTATCTGAAAATCGACGGCCTTGGCGGTAGTCAGCCAGCACGTCAGGGCCAATAATATACCTAATTTTTTCATCCTTATTTTGGTTTATTCATATACTTTCTCGCCCTTTTGCAACCACACGCCCCAAACCCGCGAATAGGCGTGAACGCGCGGCGTGGGATGCTGTTGGGCATCAAAAACGGGGTTGCCTTGGTTCACCCACTCAAAAATACTGCCGTACAGGTTTCGTACATTTTTGAAACCAGCGGCCATTAGTTTCTCGCCAATTTTTTCGCTTCTCACGCCCACGGTACAATAAACAACAATTTTGGTATCTTTCGGAATATCGGCCACGCGGCTTAGGTCAAAATCGTCGAAACCAACCCAACGCGCGTTTTTAAGGTGGCTCACCTCAAACTCCCTGCGCGCGCGGGTGTCGAGCAAAACCACGTTTTTTTCGGTTCTTAAATCCTCGCACGCAACCATCGGCACGGAGTTGTTATAGACCGTTCGCAGCAGCACCTTGTAGGCTTTGCTGGTGGTTTGAGCAAATGCAGCGTTTGCCATCAGGGCAGATATGAGCACAATAAATTTCATGTTTGCGGATAAACTCATTGCCCCAGTCTTACAATTCCAGTGAGTAAAATGGTATGTTCTTCGTCAAATTCGGTACGGGTGCGGCGGCGGCGGTAGTTGAACTGATACCCTACTTCTAACGCCACGTGCCGGCCAAAATTGTGGCCATAACCAAACAAAGGGCGGTACATATCGAAAATGGGCGCGGCGTTGAGCGAGGGCAAAATATAAAAAATTTCGTTGGAGGCCACCAGGTAGTCGTGGCCACTGAGTTGGTAGCGGGCCTGCAACCGCACCCTGGTTCGGTGGGTGGGCGGCGTGGCCTCGAAGGTGCGGTATTCTTGCATCAGGCGGAGTTGGAGGGTCGTTTTTTTCCAGTCGTGCCGCCACTCGGGGGCGACCGCGTACCTAAACTCCCGCACGGGCGGGCGGTCGTAGTCGGAGTCTTTGCCCAGCAGCGCGTGGCTGTGAAAATACCAAAAGGGGGCCGCATAAACGCTCCAATGCTTGTTGATTCGGTAGTTGATGCCCAAGCGCGCGCCCTCCATCAAGGCCGCGTCGAACGGGTTGAACTCAGATTGGCGGAAGCTATTTTGGGTGCGGTAAAAAAACTCGCCCAGCACGCTCACCTTCGGCGAAACCCCCGCAATGATGTTCAGGCGGCTCCAGACCGTGGCGTGGCGGTAGTGCTGGCCTACCACCGTGCCACCCACCGCCATTAAATAAATACTGAGGCTACTAAAAAGTGTTTTCAAAGGTTAGTTTTTTTGCGGGCGCTCGTCTGGTTTTACCACCCCCACAAAAATGCAAAAATTTGGGTACTTTTCTAAACTACCCGCCAATTCAAGCAATTTATCGGAGTGTTGTGACCTTTGCGTGCTTTGAAAGAAATCGTTGCGGGAAGTAACATAAAAAGAAAATCTAAAAGGGAGGTGGTTTGCTATTTTTGTAGATGACCAGATTTGTCAGATATGTAAACTTGCTACGAATTGTAGGGTAGTCAATTATTTATTTCTCGTTACTAAGGGGCTGTTTGAAGTAATGTTTTTGATAATATTTTGACGAAAAGGCGGCTTTAAAACGGTCTTTTTTGCAGTTTTGTAGTTTAAAGCAAGTGCTGCACGCCGTGTAATTAGTGGCGGTGTAGTGTAAATAAAACACTCACAATGAAAAATTATATTAAGTCTCACGAATGGTGTGTAATAGAGGAAGGATTTCATGGGCACGACAACGAAATAACCGAAAGCCTGATGTCGCTCGGCAACGGGCGGATGGGCCAGCGCGGTAATTTTGAGGAGCATTTCTCGGGAAAAACCTTGCAAGGAAACTACGTGGCTGGGGTGTACTATCCCGACAAAACCCGCGTGGGCTGGTGGAAAAACGGGTATCCAGAGTACTTTGCCAAGGTTTTGAACGCTTGCAACTGGATCGGGATAGACATCGAAATAAACGGCCAAATCCTCGATTTAAACACCTGCGAAGTATCCGAATTTAGGCGAACCCTCAACATGAAAGAGGGCACACTGGCGCGTTCGTTTGTGGCAAAGTTGGGCAATGGCAACCAAATAGCCGTTGAAACAGTGCGGTTTTGCAGCATCGTGGACGACGAGGCGGGGGCAATTCGCTACCAAATTACGCCGATTAATTTCGACGGTGAGATCGTGATGACCCCCTACTTAGACGGCGATGTGTCCAATAAAGATTCCAACTACGGCGAGAAATTTTGGGACGAGGTCAGAACCGAGTCGAATATTGACGGTGGGTACGTGGAGCTAAAAACCAAAAAAACAGCTTTTTACGTGGGCACTGCCACCCGATTTGAGGTTGAACAAAATGGCCAAAAAATTGATTTTCGGGCACAACCCATCAAAAAACAAAAATACGTTGGCAGTCGGATCTCGCTCGAAGTCCGCCGAAATGAACCCACCACACTATATAAATACGCGGTCAATTTGTCTTCGATGAATTATGAGATCGGCGAACTTTTTGCCGAGTCTGAAAAGTACGTTCAACGGATTCTGGCGAAGGGTTTTGAACAGCTCCGCACCGAGCAAAAGCACGCGTGGGAGGCTAAGTGGAACCACAACGACATTGTGATAGAGGGCGACGTGGCAGCGCAGCAGGCGATCAGGTTCAATATTTTTCAACTCGAACAAACCTACACTGGCGAAGACCAGCGCCTGAACATTGGGCCGAAAGGCTTTACGGGCGAAAAATACGGCGGTTCGACCTACTGGGACACCGAGGCGTATTGTTTGCCGTTCTATTTGGCAACTGCCGACCAAAAAGTGGCCCGAAACTTGTTGGTTTATCGGCACAAACACCTGCAAAAAGCAATCGAAAATGCCGAAAAATTGGGTTTCAAGAACGGCGCGGCTCTTTACCCAATGGTGACGATGAACGGCGAGGAGTGCCACAACGAATGGGAGATAACGTTTGAAGAGATTCACCGAAACGGGGCCATTGCCTACGCCATTTACGACTACGTGCGCTACACCGCCGACGCCACCTACCTACCCGAGTACGGCCTGGAAGTGCTCGTGGCAATTAGCCGATTTTGGGCCCAGCGCGTGAACTGGAGCGGTGACAAACAAAAATACGTGATGCTGGGCGTAACTGGCCCCAACGAATACGAAAACAACGTAAATAACAATTGGTACACCAACTACATAGCCGCCTGGACGCTGCGGTACACCCTTGCCGAGCTGCGGGCGCACGTGGCCCACGACCCGCAAGCGGCCAAAGGTTTACTAACAAAGACAAACTTTGACTTTGAGGCAGAAACCGAAAAATGGCAGGATATTATAGAAAATATGTATTTGCCGCACGATGCCGAACGAAACGTTTTTTTGCAACAAGATGGATTCTTAGACAAGGAACTTTTGACCGTTGACGACATAGCTGACCAACGGCCGATTAACCAGGGGTGGTCGTGGGACAGGATTTTGCGGAGTTGTTTTATTAAGCAGGCCGATGTTTTGCAGGGGCTGTATTTTTTTGAAGACGAGTTTGACGAAGCTACCTTGCAACGAAATTTCGATTTTTACGAACCCATGACCGTCCACGAGTCGTCGCTGTCGCCGTGCGTACACGCCATTCAAGCGGCCAAGTTGGGGCGGCAAGACAAAGCCTACGAAATGTACCTGCGCACGGCGCGATTAGACTTAGACGACTACAACAACGACACCGAAGACGGGCTCCATATTACGTCGATGGCTGGCACTTGGCTGGCCGTTGTGAAGGGCTTTGGCGGGATGCGGGTGCTGAAAGACCAGCTGTATTTCAGTCCGTTTTTACCCGATAAATGGCAGAGTTTTGCGTTCAGGATTGGGTTTCGGGGTTCTCTTTTGCGGGTGGCCGTAAACCGCGAAACGGTTGAAATCAGTAATTTGTCCGAAAAAGAGATCAATGTGTGGTTTTTTGGAGAAAATGTACTGGTAGAAGCAGGCAAAAACAAGGTCTTAGAGTTTGCAATGAACTAACTTTACGGCGGTTAGTTTCAACAATCAACAAATAGTAAAATGACATTTATGAACAACAAAACGATTATCATCACGGGGGCATCGCGCGGGATCGGACGGGCAACGGCCCTGCTACTCGCCGAAAACGGGGCCAATGTAGTGGCCATGGCGCGCAACAACGACGAGCTAACTGCCCTGGCCGCCGAAGCCGCCGAAGCCCAGTTGAGCATTAAAACGATTCGGGGCGATGTCTCGGTAGAGGCTGATGCCCAGCGGGTAATCGACTTTGCGCTGGCGCAGTTTGGGCGCATCGACGTGCTGATAAACAACGCAGGCTACGGGATTTTTAAGAACGTAGAAGACATAACCGTAGCCGAGTGGGACGACCTAATGGCCACCAACGCCCGGGGGATGTTTCTGATGACCAAGGCCGCGCTGCCCCACCTAAAAGCCCAAATGAGTGGGCACATCATAAACATTGCGTCGGACGTAGCCAAGCGCACCTTTGCGGGTGGTTCGCTCTACACCGCCAGCAAATACGCCCAAGAGGCCTTCACGGGGTCGTTGCGGAAAGAAACGCGGGCATTCAACGTGAAGGTGAGTGCCGTTTATTCGGGACTGGTCGATTCGCATTTTCACGACAAAGGCCACGGACACCCCACATCGGCCAATTGGCTCAAAAACCAAGACATGGCGCAGGCCATTTTTTACATTGCCAACCAACCCGCCCACGTGGTCATCGACGAGCTGATGATTCACCCCTTGGAGCAGGATTATTAGTGGATTTACTGGCGTGCGAGTTTGGCTCGCACGCCATTGTTATAAGAGGTGGTTGGGCTTGGAAAGTTACTTACTGCGTTTTATTCTGTCTGGTCTTATCATCCGAAAAACTCTCGAAATAAATTTTTAACAGCTCAAAATAGTATTCTGATTTATGATTTTCTTTAAGATATTCTCTAAACCGAGAACTCATTTGAGAATTATTTGACATTTTAGGTAAGAAAGTCAGTGTTGGCGAATAGTCAAACCATTCATTATCAAAGCGTTCATAATCAAAAGCCTCAAAATGAAAGAGCCATTTGATGTAGGGACACGTATCCGAAAAAACTTGTAAGTCCCCCTGCCTTGTATCAATATTGTTATGGCCTACGTAATGCAAAAAATTAGATAGAGAGAAATCATCAACATCGAAACCCTCTTGTACCAATGTTTTTGCCTCATCAATTGCTTCCCTTAAAAAACTACTTGGTTCAAGTATTTTCAAACTGAGTGCCTCATAAAAATATAACGAGTGAAAGTTTTCGTTTAGTTTATTCCGAATGTTTTCCGAGATAAGTGTTTTTATATTTTCGTCAGATATCGGATACAAGTAATAGAGTATCTTCATTCCATTGCGATTTTCCTTTTGAAGATAAGGCTTGATAAATTCAATGTCTCTAAAAAGAATTTTTCCTTGTTTGTGAATTGCATTTGAAAACAGTTCAACAAGATCGGCAACTTGTTCTGGCTCCCTTAAAATTATCTGTAAAAGCTTTACTTGTTGCGGTTCTTCAAACTTGCTGATATTTTCGGACAAGTAACTTTTCCAGTAAATGTCATTGTTGAAAATACGGAAGTTATGTACGGAAAGGGAATTTAAAAATGGTTCAATGGTCTTCTTAAATTCTGAATCGGGCAACTCTACATGACCCAATAGCAAAATGATATTTTGAAATAAATTTTGGAATTTATTTGATGTAAAAAAGTGATTTCTTACATAATTTAATACCGCATCATTTCCAGATACGTCTCCAAAACGTTTTGTATAAAATGATTTAAAGAAATTTGTAACTGATAGGACAAAATTACGTCTTCCCTCGTCGGTCATCTTTATTTTTTTCTCGCCCAATTTTTTGAGTATCTCATGTAGCTTTGTTGGCGAGCAATACAAAATCACGGATTGAAGTATGGAGGCATCAAATTCTTCTATTTTTGGATATTTATCAAAAGGTGGCTTTCGTCCTAAAGGCGTAACGAAATTATAAATGATGGATTCAAAACAAATTTCAGTAAATTTTGAAAAAAGGTCAAATTCTGTGTCCAGAATCCTATTAGTACGGTAAAAACTGTGGACAATAAGTAGTTTATTGATTAGAATGTGAATATTATCCTCATAACTGCCCGTTGTCCCGCCTCCGTTTGAAAAAAGATTGTAGGTTTCGATGATTTTTTCCCTCATTCTGCGGGCGTTGTCGATATAATCATAAAGGTATTTTTCATATATGATTTTTTCTAATTCATCTCGTACTTCTTCTTCCACTTTTAGCCCGTTCAATAAGTCTTTTAAATCTATGGTATCATGCAATTTTTCGTAAAAATCGTATTCCTTATGGGAAATCTCTAATAAAGAAACCAAGTGCTTTAAATTATATTTAGCCAAGAAATAAGAAACTTCGTCGTTTTGGTTTATTGCCAAATCAACGGCTCTTTGTAGTTCATCGTATGCAATTTTCACCAGCCCCATTTTAGCTGCCGTATAGCCTTTCAGAAGTCTATTTTTTAATTCGTTGTTAGAACGTGAAATATCCTCATTTTTAAACGCTACTTTTTCTAAAATTTTAACAATTTCATCAAACTCAAACCTTCCATACCTGCATGACAAACAGTTGCATTTTTGGAAAACATCTTCTTCTACCCGAATATCATATTCTCGATTTATATAACTTATGAAACTATGATTTAAAAGCTGAACACACTCGATTAGTTCTTCATATTCCCTTTCGGTTTTAGCCAAGTTGTTGGTTACTTCTTTGATTTTAGCACATATATCGCCCTTGGTTTCTTGTTTCAGTTTCGCCAAAGTCTTTATTGGCCTTATTTCATTTTGGCCTTCGCCAAATCGGGTGAGGTTTTTAAAGAATTCAATCAACTTAGGGTTTTCAATTGTCAGACGTTTTGCAACTAATTTACTATAAACCGCCCGAGTCCAATTCTCATTTTCTTCTTTGAAAGGCCAAATTGATGCGATAACAGTAGGCATAATGAAGTCGAACCCTTTGAATGGTTTCAGCGATTCGCGTATTTGGTTCGCTATTGAAAGTTCTTCAATCTCTTCTTGTCTAAAAGTGGGCTTCTCAATTATTTTTAAAAAACGAAATAGCTTGTTTCCTATTTCAGTCAGATTGGAATCGTTTTTTACTCTTTTTTCGTCCAGGTATTCTTTTATTTCGCCAAAATATATCGGAAAGATTTTTTTCTTGCGGAGGTAGTCCTTTTCTAAATCACTGGCCTCACCATCAAAATAAATATACGAAGGCTGTTTGTCTTCGCCCAACACAGAATCAACCCGTTGAAGAATGTACTTTAAGTTGATGTCTGAAAATGAGAAACCTACAAAGAGTACCAATCGAGAAGCGAAAAGACTTTTTATGTAACTTTCAATTAGGGGAAAGTTTTCAGAATACTTCAAATAATCATCCTCCGTCAGAACGATGTTTTGAGTTTCAAAACAACCGTGCATTTTGATGAGATAAGTGGACAACATCGATTTTGGCAAATCGCTATCTTGTCTAATTAAATCATATTGCAATCTGTCACGCTTGATTAATTGCTCAAACAAATCATCATAGTTTGTCGTAATGATGTGTTGAGGATTGAGGGCGAGAATAGCCTCGTTTATAGGATTGTGAGCCGCTTTTTGATGCAACAGCGTTTTTTGTATGAAGTCGTAATATTCTTTCCTACCCCTTAGATTATAAAACAATTGGGCAATTTTAAGATGGTCTGTCCCCTCGTCTGAAAGGCTAATTTGCTCCTTCAATTTCGCAATTAGTTGCCCCCAATTTGGGATTCCTGAATTTAGGGACACCCCTGCCCCTACAAAAATAACCAGCCTTTTTTGTTCTTTGGCCAGAATGATATTTTTAATACTGGCTTTTACTTCGTTCTTCATTTCTGTAAATTATTTTCTTTTAAACCTTCAATCCAAACGCCCATTTATAATCAACCAGCTGCCTGTTTTCATGATTTTTAAGCCATGCGTCTTCTTGGTGGTTGATGTTTTACTATTTCGGTGGCGGTTTTTCCCTTAAAAATAGTGATTATCACGTTCAGCGTGTCTAACTCTTGGGTTGCCAAATCTACGTTTTCGCTTTTGTTAGTCAGACTGTACGTTTCCATAAACCTATCGTCTGCCAATACTTTTTGATGACGATTGATGTAGCCGTTTTCGGCCACGTATTCCAAAAGACTATCATAACGGCTCGGCACTGTGCCATATGGTATGGCCCTGTATTCCAAGCCCATCAAGGCGGTGCCAGTATTGCGATAATGAATAAAGTCGGTGTAAAACATCAACTTATTCAAACCTGTTTTGGTAGGATTTAATTTTTCGACGAGATGACGAATCACGTTTACGTTTTTTTTGCAAATCAGCTTGTTTGTAACCATTGTAGCTGGTTGGGCGAGCATCTTGTTTCCAATATATAATCACCAAGCTAACGCTGAAAAACAGACTTTTTTTGGTTTTCAATCAAGTTGTCCACTCGTTTCAAAATCTTCTCTAAATCTTTGTGGCTAAAAACGCCACTCAACAATACTAATTTCCTAAATTCTTCGGGGTCGTTTGCCAACTGAATCAGGCGAGCGTTCGACTGGTTGGGCACTTCTCCACTTTCGTATTGACGATAAACATTGGTTCCAAACCCCAAAACCTCGGCCATTTTTGGGATTGAAAGCTGGTATTTTTCTCGAATGGATTTGATGTCCTCGAGAAAAGGCAAATTATACTTTTCTCGGTACTGGTTATATAGCTGTATCAAATTTATGTCATCGGTTTCATCGGTCGTAAATTGCTGGTCATTGTCTTCGTAAAAATGGTATACGATTTCAAATTTTGTCCTTTCGACGGATGCGGGATATACTTTTTGTTCGGGTGTGGCGGTGTTTATTTGGGGATATTTGAGTGAGTAGAGTTGTGGGTGTGGGTAGTCATAAACGCAAAAAGTGCCCCGACGGCTGATTAGGCTGTTGGGGCACTTTGGCTTGGTTTAATATTCAGGCATCTACCTACTTTTGCGGGGTTGAACCAGCTATCATCGGCGTTACGGGGCTTAACTTCT
>JAAFKE010000022.1 GCA_013298215.1 Cytophagales bacterium
AGTGATAGGTAGGTTGCATACGCGTTACGCACCCGTTCGACGGTGACATTGCTGCCCCCTCGCCTTGCATGTATTAGGCCTGCCGCTAGCGTTCATCCTGAGCCAGGATCAAACTCTCCATCGTAAGTATCTAATTTGTATTCTTGTTCTTTTTGCAGTTTTCATCTGCTTAATTTACCTCCATCATTTTCAATGAACTTTCCCTTTTCGACAAAGCCGCGTTCGGCTTCTTCGTTGTTGGGAGTGCAAAGGTAAGGCAAAAATTATGTTTGTCAAGTTTTCTACAAAAAAAGGTGCGAAAAAAATGAAAAAACTTCGTTTAGACAAACAATCCATTCGCAAAGTACTATTTCAACCGAGTAGGTATGCCTTAAAAGTGCTGAAATGGGTATCCATTGGTATTGATTTTTTGGGTTTATCCAGCAATTCTTTCAGCCTGGATGGCACGGGGGTGCTGTATCCGACGGCCTTATCTACAACATTCAAAAATTTGGCGGGGTGAGCAGTTGCCAGACATACGCCTACCGATTGACCTGGCTGCTGGGTACTTTGAAATGCTTTTAGGCCCAAATAGCCAACTGCGGTGTGTGGACAGGCCACGTAGGCGTACTTTTGGGCTATTTGCTGGATGGCGTTGCGGGTTTGGGTGTCGGTGTACGAATATCCAGTTACGTTTGCTTGAATGTTGGTCAGCTCGTCCCCGAAAAAACGGTTTAGGCGCACGAAGTTCGACGGACTACCAACGTCCATGGCGTTGGAGATGGTCTCTACCGATGGCAGCGGCTCGTAGTTGCCGCTGGTGAGGTAGCGCGGCACTACGTCGTTTTGGTTGGTTGCGGCTATAAAATGCCCCACGGGCAGCCCCATTCTTTGTGCCAGCACGCCCGCGCTCAGGTTGCCGAAGTTGCCACTCGGAACAGAAAAAACCACGGGTAGGCCTCGTTCTTTTACCTGGGCGTAGGCTCTGAAATAGTAGAATGACTGCGGAATGAGCCGGGCAATATTAATAGAATTTGCCGATGCTAAATTGAACTTCTGGTTGAGTTCTTGGTCTAAAAAGGCTTGCTTAACCAGTGCCTGGCAGTCGTCGAAGGTGCCGCTGAGTTCGAGGGCGGTTACGTTGTGGCCGAGGGTGGTGAGTTGCTTTTCTTGAATGTCGCTCACTTTGCCACTGGGATATAATATAGTGACCTTTATATTGGGCAAATTAAAAAAGCCCTGTGCCACCGCCCCGCCAGTGTCGCCCGAGGTGGCCACGAGGATGTGGATTTCTTTCTGCGATTTTTCTAAGAAATAAGACATTATTGAGGCCATGAAGCGCGCACCAAAGTCTTTGAAGGCCATCGAAGGCCCGTGGAAGAGTTCAAGAACGTGGGTATGGTCGTCGAGCGCTACGGTTGGTGCGTCAAAATCAAAGGCTCTTTCTATTACCTTGGCGATGTCGGAGGCGGGAATTGTATCACCAAAGAGTGTCTTGGAGACTTCCAGCGCAATTTCGTTGAAAGTTCGATCTTGGATCGTGTCTATGAAAACGTTGGAGACTTTCGGAATATAGTCTGGCATATAAAGACCATTGTCGGCGGGAAGACTTCTAAAAAGAGCCTCTTCAAAACTGGCTTTTAGGTTGCCGTTTTTAGTACTGCTGAGAATCATTGACTGCTTTTGGTTATGACTAAAACGGCAAAGTTAAGACACTACGCGGCAGATTATGACTATTTCGGTTGATTTTTAGTGCTCTCAGCCCCAAACCTGGTCCCAGCATTCCATGATGAGAAGATCGCCGACCTGGGCCTTTATCCGCACAAAACCATCTCGGAGCACCTCATTGCTGTTGCCAGACCGCTGTCCGAGAACAAGGGCTTCGTTTAATAAATCGTATTTTAGGCCCTCGGTGGTTATTCCCGTCACCGTTCCAACTGGAATAAGCGAGATGGGGGTGGCGGCGGTGTACCATTTCTCGAAAGTACCCCGCAGCGGAAATACCTTGGAGTAATCGTCGAGAAGCACAATTTTGATCTGGTCTTTGTAGCGAACGATGTTGGTGAGATTGGAAATTGTGTGGTCTGCGCGGCGCCCAGTGGCCCACACAATATTTACGGCTGGAAAGCCCCGCTGAATCAAAAACTCGATTCCTTTCTCTAAATCGGTTTTGTTTTGGTCGGGCGTGTGAACGATCTCGAGCGGGTATTGGTGCGCCAGGACTTTTTGCGGATCGAAAGTGCCGTCGAAGTCTCCCAGCAAAACATCAATTTTAATGTCTAAGTCGAGCACTCGGTGCGCTGCGCGGTCTAAAACAACCACGTAAGGACTCCACTCGAGCAACTGACCCAGAAGCTCTTCGGAGCAGGCTTCGCCGTTGGCAATCAGCAGGGCGGGTTCTTGTTTGTCTCGAACAATGTGGTGGGACGACATTCTGAGTTCTTAACGACTACCCGTTTGGTCTTTTCGGCTGGGTTCGTACCCTTCGGCAAAGAGCGGGTACTGGTCAAAAATAGTTCTCACCACACTCTTATAATATTGAGCGGTATTGTTTTGCTGCCTAAAAATTCCTGATGCGTACCCACGCCAAACAACTTGGTCCGACTCAGCATCGATCAACGAGATAATGAGTGTACCTTTATCTAAGGCGTATTTTACGGGTTCGTATTTGTAGCTATCGTCCTCGGTTTCTGTCCAGGCTTTAATGACTGGCTGGGTATAACCTTGGTAGCGTAGGTTGTCGTAAAAAATACCGTAGTTTACCAACAGAGTGGGCTTGTTGAGGGTCAGTTTGTAGCCCCGGGCTTGCATTTGGCGGTGAATGGCATTATAAACCTCCGTGCAGATATTGCCCGTGTCTCGCTCGCACTCCAAAAACGCATACGACGAGTAAGTCTTAAAATTAGTATCGTAGCTGTAGTCGTGTTCTACAAATAATTTTTTGTTGAGCGTGCAACCCGACACCGTCAGAATGGCCACTGCGAGCAAATAAAATTTTATCGATTTCATGCAACAAGTTGATTATCTGTAAATTTTATGAAAGTTAGCAAAAAAAACAACGCCCGCAACTTATCGACCAAGGTAATATTTTAGGGCTTTTGCAAATTCGGAGGCCGACACCTCCACGTCCCAGACGCAATGCCCCACGCGCTGGTCTAACAACGAAAACCTAAGTTGGCCGTCTTTGTTTTTTTTGTCTTGGTGCGCCAATGCCAAAATGGTATCGAACTCTGTATCAGTTATTTCGACGCGTCCAAACACCGAGAATATAAACTCTTCTATGTGGTCAAGTGTTTGGGCATCTATCATTCTTTTACGAAAAGCCACGTATGCCTCCATCACCATGCCCGTCGCCACGGCTTCGCCGTGCAAAATTCGGCGGGTGGGTTGGTTCAGCAAATACGTTTCTAAGGCGTGGCCAATGGTGTGCCCAAAGTTGAGTATTTTGCGGAGCCCCTGCTCGGTGGGGTCTTGGCCAACTATTTTTTGCTTTATTGCTACGGAGTGCGCAATAAGATCATCCCAATTTTGCTGGTGCAAATCTTTGGTACGTATCTCGTCCCATTTTGCAGCGTCGGCAATGAGACAGTGTTTGATGACCTCGGCAAAACCCGAGCGCAGTTCCAGATACGGCAGCGTTGCCAAAAAAGATTGATCGATCAGCACTGACTGGGGCTGGGCAAAGACCCCGATGTGATTTTTAAATCCCTCAAAATCAATCCCCAACTTGCCACCCACGCTTGCATCGACCTGCGCCAACAGGGTGGTCGGAATCTGAATAAAATCGATGCCGCGCTTGTAGGTGGCGGCGCAGAAGCCCCCCATGTCGCCGATGACACCGCCCCCCAAGTTTACAACCAACGCGTGGCGATCTAAACTAACCTCGGTCATGGCGGCCCATATTTGGGTGCAAGTAGCCAGGTTTTTGTGGGTTTCGCCAGCAGGCACCACCAGCGTGTGGTGTTTGGGGAGTATTTTTTTTAGCGCGGGGTAACAATGTTTTTTTGTGTTAGTGTCGGCAAGAACGAAGATTTTGGAATACCTTTTTTGTGCCAAAAAATCGGGCAGGCTCGTCGAAACAGGGGAGATGATTACGGACATATTTGCGATTTAGGTGGTATTTTCAAACTCAAATTTAATAAAATTCGTGTATTTATTTTATATTTGTGTTATTCTAAATTATTCAAAACCAACGTACATCTCTATGATTAACTTTCTACAAAGCAATTTAAAATTCGGGGTTTTGCTGTGGTTGGTGGTTCACCAAGCCATTGGCCAAGACCGCGTGGTTTCGGGCAAAATTACGAGCACCGACGAAGGCACCATACTGCCAGGCGTGAGCGTGGTGGTGAAAGGCACAACCCGTGGCACAAACAGCGATGCCGACGGCAATTACAGGGTAAACGCCAAAACTGGTGAAACAATCATTTTTAGTTTCATTGGAATGGTGCGCAAAGAGGTGAAAGTGGGAACGGCCACGACCATAAACGTAGAACTACAGTCGGACGAGTCGCAGCTGAACGAAGTTGTGGTGACGGCTCTGGGCATTAAACAAGAAAAACGGCGGCTGGGCTACGCCGTGCAGGAGGTGAAAGGCCAAGAAATAGCCGAAACCCAGCGCGACAATTTTCTGGTGTCGTTGCAGGGGCGCGTGGCTGGCTTGAGCATGACCACCACCAGCGGCACGCCGGGGGCATCAGCCCAAATTACGCTGCGCGGAGCCAGTTCGATTGGTGGCAATAACTCGCCGCTCTACGTGGTAGATGGCCTGCCGATCAGCAACAATACGTTTGCCCAAGGCGCATTAGTAACCGACCAACCCAACCGCTCCAACGATTACATAAACCGCGCGGCCGACATTAACCCCAACGATATTGAGACAATAACTATATTGAAAGGCCCCGAAGCAGCGGCCCTCTACGGTATTGAAGCGGCGGGAGGTGCCATTGTCATAACCACAAAAAAAGGAAAAGCAGGACGCGGGAACATTACCTACGACACCAACCTGCGGTTCGAAAACGTGTACCGTTTCCCGGCCATTCAGCAAGTATATGGGCGGGGCATCAACGGAGTTCCCGACCCCAATATCCAGTCTTTCTTTGGACCAAAGTTTGACGAAAATACCCAGATTTTTGACAACAAGAACGCTTTCTTGCAAACTGGAAAAACCCAACAACACAACTTGAGTTTCGACGGAGGCTCGGAAAAAGCCACCTACCGGCTTTCTACTTCGTATACCAACCAGCAGGGAACCATACCGACCAGTACGTTCGAGAAACTGTCGGTGCGCCTCAGCAGCAGTGTCAAGCTCACGCCCAAGCTCACCATGGAGCCGTCGTTCAACTTCATTACCACAAAAATTGGGAAGATTATCACCAGCGACCAGGGCGTGTTGTTGAGCTTGTTGCGGTATCCGTCGAACGACGATATGACCAACTTCCTTACGCCAGCGGGCAACCGCCGACGTTTGTTGGCCGACAACGCCGAGCTGGACAATCCGTTTTTTAACGTCAATAAAAACAAAAACACCGACCGCACCAATCGCATCATCGGAAACATAAATCTGAACTATACGCCCACGAGTTGGCTGAGTTTTTCGGGGCGTTTTGGGGCTGATATTTACTCGACACTTGGCAACTTTTTTATGCACCCAGAGTCGAACCGGGGCATTGCGGGGCGCGGATTTATTGAAAATTATGCCGAAAACAGTCAGTTAATAAACGCGAACATATACGCTACGGCCACCAAAAATTTTGGCAAATTTGAAACCAAACTCTTGCTCGGTTCTACGATAGACGACAACACCTACGAGGTAACCTCGGTCTACGGCGAACAGTTGTATATTCCAGACTACAACAGCATAAACAACACCCTGCCCACCACCCAACGCAACAAATTGACGCTCAGAAAGAAGCGTTTACTGAGCGTACTGGGGAGTTTCAACATGAGCTACAACGACCTGTTGCACCTCACCATTACGGGGCGCAACGACTGGTCTTCTACCTTGCCAGTGGCCAACAACGCTTTTTTTTACCCGTCGGTGAGTTTGTCTTACGAGTTTACCAAGATGGCGGCTCTGAAAGAATCTACCTTTTTGTCGGACGGCAAGCTGCGTATTTCATACGCACAGGTGGGCAAAGATGCGCCGCCATACTTGGTGCAGTCGAGCCTCACGCCCCAGACCACCACGGGCGGTGGCTTTGGCTACGGTTTCTTTGGGGGTAATCCCGACCTGAAACCCGAGTTTAGCGAAGCATTCGAGGCGGGTTTTGACTTGTTTTTTCTAAAAAATCGGATCGAGCTCGACGTAGCAGTTTACCAAAACACCCGCTCGAAACAAATTGTGAGCCAACGCCTAAGCTACGGCACTGGTTTTGTGTTTGGGTTGCTCAACGGCGGCACGTTCTCGAACCGGGGCTTGGAGGTGCAACTCAACGCAAAAATTATCAAAAAAACCGCGTTTAGTTGGGACGCAAACCTGAACTTTACAACCCTCGCCACCAGCGTGCGCGACCTACCAGCGGGTGTGCCCGAATATTATAACTCAGACACGTGGCTGTTTGGGAACGCCCGCGCGAGTGCGTTTGTGGGGCTTCCTGACCTGCAAAGGGCGTTTTCGGCGTTCAACTTGGTGGCCAACGAACGCGGCGCGGGCAGTGCCACCGCCATTGGTGGGTGGAGCTACCTGCGCAACCCACGCGGCGATATATTGGTGAACCCAACCACTGGCTTGCCCATTGTAAACACAAACTTTTTGCCCATCGGCGACCGCAACCCCACTTTTACAATGGGATTGCAAAACACTTTTAGGTACAAAAACCTGCGCGTGTCGTTTCTGTTGGACATCAGAAAGGGCGGCGACGTATTTAATGGCAACGAGCGCTACCTGATGGCTACTGGCTTGAGCCCACGTACACTCGACCGCGACACGCCAGTGATATTTAATGGTGTGCTGCGCGACGGACGCGAAAACTCCGATACCCCAACGGTGAACAACATCGCCATTACGCCGTCGGCGCAGCCGCTCAACTACTACGCGTCTCTGCCCGAAGTTGAGTACGTGGAGCGCGACATAAACTGGGTTCGGATGCGCGACGCGCGGATTGAGTACCAGTTTCCTAAGGCGGCCCTTGCCCGCACCAAGGTATTCCAAAATTTGAGCGTGTTTGTGAACGGCACCGATCTGTTTTTGCTCACCAACTACACGGGCGCAGACCCCAACGTGAACGGCACAACCGCCACCAGTACGGGTGTGGGCGCGGCGGGTTTCGACTACGGCAAGTTGTCGGTGCCGCGCGGCCTGGCGTTTGGTATTAGATTTGGGCTCTAAAAAACGTTTGTATAAACAAAAAATACACTGGGTTTTCCGTTGGTGTAATTACATAAAATAGAAAGACAATGAAAAAAATACATATAATATTACTGTTTATCAGCGCTTTAAGTTTGAGTAGCTGCGCCGAGTACCTGGACATTAACCAAGACCCCAGCAACCCACAAGTGGCGGAGGGATTTGTGCTTTTGCCACCTATTTTGCAAAACATGGTACGTGGCGAAGCTTTTGACGCGCGTTTTGCAGGACAATACGTGCAGAACTGGGCCAACGCGGGGTCGGGAGATAGCTGGGACAGGCACGGCTATTTAACTGGTAGCGATGCGGGCGGCGAAAAATGGAGCATCCACTATTTTAGAGGAGGTAAAAATATCGATCTCATCATTCAAGATTCGCAAGAAAAACAAAAATGGGATTATTCGGGCGTGGCCAAGGCCATTCGGGCGTGGAGTTGGCAGTCTACCACCGACTACACGGGCGAAATGATCCTCAAACAAGCCTGGGAACCAAACCGTTACGTGTTCGATTTCGACTCCCAAGAAGACGTTTACAAGGAAGTAATTCGTTTGAGCGAAGATGCCCTAACCGACCTCAACCGCACCGACGGCGCAGTGGCGGTGGCGTCTCTGGCGCGCGGCGACCAAGTTTACCGGGGAGACCGCACCAAGTGGATTAGGTTTGTGAACGCCGTACTGGCTCGCAACGCCCATCACCTAAGCAACAAAGCCAGCTACAACCCCGACAAAGTCATTGAGTACGTGGACAAGGCCCTGGCCAGCAACGCCGATAATTTCAACGTACCCCACGACGGTACCAGCACGGCAGATGCCAACTATTTTGGGCCGCTCCGCAACACCATGGGTAGTTTTAGGCAAACTAACTTTGCCGTGAACTTGATGAACGGGGTTCTTTACCCTGGGGTGATAGACCCACGCCTACCGCTGATATATACGGCATCGCCCGACGGCACTTTTCGCGGGGTGATTCCTCCCTTTGGCGACATTAACAATACGGTGGGCAACCTCCGCCGCATTCCGACCCTCTGGGGGCCGCTGCCCGCCGCCGCCGGGCAGGTCATTACCACGGGCAAAAATGTGTTTCAAGACAAAGCCAACCACCCAATTATTACCTACGCCGAGCTACAGTTTATCAAAGCCGAAGCCGCTTTTAGAAAAAAAGACGCGGCCACCGCACTAACGGCATACCGGCGCGGCATTGATGCCAACATGGACTGGAACGGCGTGGCCGCCGCCGACAAGGCGCGGTATTTGGCCAGTGCGGCCGTGGCTCAAACTGCCAATGCCTTGACAATGAGCACCATCATGCTGCAAAAGTACATCGCAATGATTGGTCACGGAAGTTTGGAAACGTGGGTGGATATGCGTCGCTTTGCGTACAGTTCCGACGTTTACACGGGTTTTGCGCTGCCTACTGGCACAAATATTTTTGCCGACAACGGTGGAAAGCCAGTACAGCGCGTTCGGCCGCGCTTCAACTCGGAGTACGTCTGGAACCGCACGTCTTTGGATGCAATAGGCGGCAACAATCCCGACTTCCACACAAAAGAAATGTGGTTTACCAAGCCTTAACTCTTCCATTTAAGGGCAATAGGTCAAAAGAAGTTTTCAATTTATCACACGTATTCGTATGAAAAAGATACAATATTTTATTCTAACAATGATAGGAACGGCGTTTTTGTATGCCTGCGGCAGCGAGAACGACGTTTTCAGGAACACCCGGCTCGCCACTGGCGCGCGGGTGAAGTTCATTCACGCGTCGCCGGGGTCGCCGGGGGTAGAGATCAGGGTGAACGACCTCAAGTTTTCGGGCGTGGCCACGGTGGCACCCGCCACCCCCAACGTAATGAACTACGGCGCGGTGTTTCCGGCGGTTGAGTACGCCGCCATTCCCGCTGGCAGCCCCAACGTAAAGATAGTTGTACCCGCCACCGCCACCACCCCCGAAGCCGTGGCGGTTTCGGCCAACCTACCCACCGAAGACAACAAGGCTTATTCGGTTTTTGCGGCGGGTTCTGCCCCAAACATCGTTCCAGTGGTGCTTGCAGACGTGCTGCCACCAGTTAGCACCACCAAATTTTTTGTTCGTTTCGTCAATCTAACGCCCAACTCAACCAGTGCCGACGTGACGTTTAACAGCAATCCACTGTTCTCGAACGTACCCTTTCGGGGCGGAAACGCCACTTTTACCGAATTAGATGCCCCGCTCACGGCGGGCTCAGGCGTGTTCAATACCACCTTTGCGGTTCGGGTTAGCGGAGCGACGGGCACTACGCCGCTGATCGGAAACCTGGCTTTAACGAACGTTAGGCCAGGGGCTGTGATTACGGTATATAGTCGCGGGGCGTTTGGCAACACTACTACGCCCGTGTCGGTGACATCCTACTCCAGCCGTTAGATTTTTTTAAGAAAAAAGGGAGTGCGGCTTTCACCCCGCACCCCTCTTTTTTCAAACAAAACCTGCCACAAAATGTATTCGGACTTTGGACAAATATTGTTGTTTATCATCGTTGCCATTGCCATTATTGGGGCAATTCTGATCGCGAACAAGATCATCCGCCCCAATTTGCCAAACGAAGAAAAACTGACCACCTACGAGTCGGGCGAAGACCCCGTTGGTAACGCCAACGTGCAGTTTAACGCCCGATTTTACGTGGTGGCACTCGTTTTTGTGTTGTTTGAGGTGGAGTTACTATTTTTATTTCCGTGGGCAACGGTGTTTGGACGGCCCGAGCTCATTGCCCAGACCAACGGCCGCTGGGGCTGGTTTGCGCTGGGCGAAATGCTCATTTTTGTGGGAATACTATCGCTCGGATTGGCCTACGCGTGGGTCAAGGGCTACTTAGACTGGATCAGGCCAGAGCCCAAGAAGCCTGACTACGCCTTGAAAATTCCGAAGGATTTATACCAAAAAATAAACCAAAAATACTCAACCCACCGTTGAGCGTTCAAACAGGCTGTAGAGCAATTGAGTGCGTTTGCCTGGCTTGCCGTTGCCAATGGTCAGGTCGCCGACCTGCGTAACTGGCATGGCCCACTTGGTGGTGCTGGTTGTAAAGGCTTCGGAGGCCGTTTCTAATTCGGCCATCATCAGGGGTCGGATCTCTACTTTAAAATGACTTTTGGCCAATTCTAACATCACCCGCCGCGTGATTCCGTGCAGAATATTGGTGCCCGATGTGATGAGGGTGTCTCCCTTAAAAATAAAAAAATTGCTGCGCGTTAGCTCGCTAATTTCGCCGCGCTGGTGAAACAACAAATCTTGGGCGTTCTGCGCTTTCAGCTCTTTTTCCATCAGCACCATCTGAAAGTAGTTTGTGGTTTTTACCTCGGGCATGAAACGGACAAACTCGTAGGGGATTACTTTCAGGCCGTTTTGGTAGGCCTGCGGATTGTCTTTGGGCAGGTTTTCGACCAGAATCGCAAAGTTGGGCGTGGCCATGGCCACACTGTCGGGCGAGTAGCCGCCCGTGACTACGAACCGAAACGCTACCTCTGGCTGGCGCGAGAGCTGGTACAATTCGGTTAGAACATCGGCAGTTTGGGCTTGGCTCATGGGGAGGTCGAGCCCCATTTTGGCGGCCGAGTTGCTAAACCGCTCCCAATACCAGTCCCACTTGAAAGGCTTGCCCTGGTAGGTTCTAAAATAATCGAACATTCCGTAGCCGCGCAAAATAGCCAGATCATTTATTTTAAGGCCGACCATCTCGTAGGGCATGATCTCCCCGTTGAACCAACAAAACATATTTCTTGAGTGCTACCGCACAATTAAGGTTTGAAAATAACGGGCAGTACGCGTACTGTCAATGGGCCGCCTACGTTTGTTGGTGTTGTACCAATTAAGTTGAAGCCGTTTTATGGCATCAAAAATAAAACTAATTCGGGGCATTGCCAACGCAACAACGCATTTGAAGGAGAAATTATCGCGCCAGTACTTTGCCTTGTGGGGTAGTTTTATGTTTGCAACAGACATCAAAACCGCAAACGAAAATGACAGGTTGGTAGGCGCAGTTGGCAAAAAAGCAGATTTTCTGTATGATTTGACCCCGTTTTGGCGTAATTTTCGGCTCGTTGAATTGTAAACCCAAACAAAATGGCAAAAATTATCATCGTTGATGATGAAAAAAGTATCCGAGCTGCCCTAAGAGACATTCTCGAGTACGAAAACTACGAGGTTGATGAAGCCAAAGACGGCGAAGAAGGCTTAGAAATGATCCTTAAAAACCACTACGACGTGGCTCTTTGCGACATTAAAATGCCAAAAATGGAGGGCCTCGACGTGCTACTTAAAGCGGGCGAAGCCAAGCGTTCGACCCAGTTTATTATGATTTCGGCCTTCGGAAACGTTGAAAATGCCGTTGAAGCCACCAAGCGCGGAGCCTACGACTTTATAACCAAGCCACCAGATTTGAACCGGCTGTTGGTGTCGGTCAGGAATGCCATCGAAAAATTTAAGCTTGTTTCTGAAACCACTGCGCTCAAAAACCAGATATACAAAAAGAATGAGATAATCGGAGAATCCGAACCGATTAAACGCGTCAAAGACACCATCGACCGGGTGGCTCCCACCGAGGCACGCGTGCTGGTGACAGGCGCAAACGGTTCTGGAAAAGAGATGGTGGCCAAACAAATTCACGAAAAAAGCAACCGCGCCAACAAGCAGCTCATTGAGGTAAATTGCGCCGCCATACCAAGCGAACTCATTGAAAGTGAGCTGTTTGGACACGAAAAGGGTGCGTTCACATCGGCCATAAAACAACGCATTGGCAAGTTTGAGCAGGCCGATGGAGGCACACTCTTCTTGGACGAGATCGGCGACATGAGCCAGTCGGCGCAGGCAAAAGTGTTGCGGGCCTTGCAAGAAAGCAAGATTACGCGCGTGGGCGGCGACAAAGAAATAAAGATCAACGTGCGCGTCATTGCGGCAACCAACAAAGACCTCAAACGCGAGATTCAGGAAGGAAATTTCAGGGAAGACTTGTTCCACCGTTTGAGCGTGATTATGATTCACGTGCCGCCGCTGGCCGACCGCAAAGAAGACATTATCTTGCTAACCAATAAGTTTTTGCACGACATTGCCGAAGAATACGGCCAAATGCCCAAGGCCATCGAACCCGAGGCCATGAAATACCTGCAAACACAAGCCTGGACGGGCAACGTGCGCGAGCTTCGCAACGTGATCGAGCGGTTGGTGATTATGTGCGGCGAACAGATTACGTTCGAGGAAGTGAAACTCTACGCCTCGATAGGTAACTAAGAGATAGTTTTGAATTATACAGTGATTGAATCAAATAAAAAACGTCGATTGTTTAGTTGCAATGACTTAGGTTGGAGATGATTAAAAAGATTTTTTTGCAAAAAGGTAAAGACATACCCGTGCGGAGGTTCCATCCGTGGGTTTTTTCGGGAGCCATTGCACAAACCAACACCAAACTTCAAGACGGCGACCAGGTACAAGTACTCGACCACCAAGAAAATTACCTGGCCACGGGACATTACCACAACGGTAACATTGCCGTGAGGCTGTTTTGTTTTGAGGACATTGAAATCGATGCTGACTTCTGGACCCACAGGCTGCGCGCGGCGTTGGCTGTGCGCCAAAGTTTAGGGTTTACCGACACCAACTGCTACCGGCTGGTGCACGGCGAAGGCGATGGCTGCTCGGGACTGGTGATTGACTGGTACAACGGCGTGGCTGTTTTTCAGGCGCACTCCATAGGTATGCACTTGGCTCAGGCTCAGATTGTGGCCGCCTTGCAAGAGATTTATGGTGAGCAACTCCGCGCCGTTTACGATAAAAGCACCGAAACACTGCCCGAACAATACGCCAAGACGATCAGAAACAGCTATGTATTTGGACAAACGCAAGTTCCCCACGCCGTTTTAGAAAACGGACATACTTTTATGATTGACTGGGAAACGGGCCAAAAAACGGGGTTTTTCCTCGACCAGCGCGACAACCGCGCACTGTTGGCACGGTACTCCAAGGGCAAAAACGTGCTCAACGCTTTCTGCTACTCGGGGGGATTCTCGGTGTATGCGCTCGGTGCGGGTGCGCAAAATGTAGATTCTATCGACGCGTCGCAAAAAGCCATTGACCTAACAATCAGAAACATAGAGGCCAACCACCTCACCGACGCATCGACCCACAACATAGCAGACGACGTGATGCGGTACTTCAAAAACGATGACACCGTTTACGACGTAATGGTGCTTGACCCCCCGGCCTTTGCCAAAAGCTTGTCGGCGCGCCACCGCGCCGTGCAAGGCTACAAGCGGCTCAACGTCGAAGGTCTCAAGCGGCTTGCACCAGGTGGTATTTTGTTCACCTTCTCTTGCTCGCAAGTGGTAGATCGAGAGTTGTTTTACAACACGGTGGTGGCAGCGGCCATGGAAGTTGGCCGCCAGGTGCGGGTTTTGCACCAACTCACCCAACCCGCCGACCACCCGATCAACGTTTTTCACCCCGAGAGTAACTACCTGAAAGGGTTGGTTTTATACGTTGAATAACGCACAGAACCAACCCATAAAATAGCGTGAACCCACCGCTGCTACTTCAAATGACCGCGCAGAAAACAGGTGCCTTTTCGTGTTTTTGGAGAAGGCTCGTCACAAAATCGCTCGTTATAACATCTTTATAGTTGTCCGTGAACGGCTACCGTATCTACGTACTACATTCGTTTACTTCTCCAACGACAACACGTCCAAAGCGTCGCCCTCAACCCATCGCAAGATGCTATCCAAAAATCTTTAAATAAGTGGGACTCCGTAGTTAGAAACTGCTGCCCAATCGGGTGGGCGTTTTTATACCCTTTATTTTAAACTTTTCCGTTAGTCAGTTGCTTTTAGTATTGCGAGCCAAATGGCGAATATTTGTTTTTTTAATAGCACCGAATACCTTAATTTTGCGTTTATTTTCAGCATCAGCACACATGAATCCGTTCAGAGGCATTAGCATATCCCATATTTCAGCTCCAATTCACGTTCGGGAGCAAATTGCACTTAACCAAGATGAGAGTAAAGCGTTCATGCTCAAACTTCGGGAGTTTTTCGATGCCACCGAACTGCTGGTGGTATCGACCTGCAACCGAACTGAGGTGTATTACATTGCCGCCCAAAACGTTAGCCACGATATTATAAAACTGCTGCTCATCGAAAAAGGGCTGCCCGACACTTTGGAGCATTTCGCTCCTTACTTTCAGTATTTCGACCAGCAAAACGAGGCCGTTCAGCATTTGTTTGAAGTGAGCGCTGGTTTGCACTCGCTCGTGGTGGGCGATATGCAAATACCAAACCAAGTAAAACACGCCTACCAGTGGTCGGCCGATGTGCAGATGGCGGGGCCTTTCTTGCACCGTTTGATGCACACCATTTTTTTTACCAACAAAAAAATTACCCAAGAAACCGCTTTCAGAGACGGCGCAGCATCGACCTCGTATGCGGCCGTGGAGCTAATCGAAGAAATAACGGCCCTCAAAGCCAACCCCAAAGTGCTGGTTTTGGGGCTGGGAGAAATCGGCGCAGACGTGTGCCGAAACCTGAAAGCCAAGAACTACGAAAACATTTTTATTACCAACCGAACCCACTCAAAAGCCCAAGCACTGGCGCAAGAAACTGGTTTTGAGGTAGTTGATTTTGAAAATGCCCACGCTGCCATCCACCGCGCAGACGTGGTGCTGTCGTCGATTGCTGGCAGTGAGCCTTTCATTACTAAGCGTATTTTACAACAGAGCGCGGGATTATCTTTTAAATATTTGATCGACCTATCGGTTCCGCGCAGTGTAGCCAACGACGTGGAAGAGATTGCGGGCGTGGTGGTTTATAACATAGATACCATCCAGAACCGGGCCAACGAAGCACTAAATCAGCGGTTGGCCGCCGTGCCGCAGGTGCACCAGATCATCAACGAGGCCATCGGCGAGTTCAATAATTGGTCGCAAGAGATGGTTGTATCGCCCACGATTCAGAAATTGAAGGGTGCTTTGGAGGAAATTCGCCAGAAAGAAATGGCGCGTTTTGTGAAGCAACTAACCACCCAAGAGACCGAAAAAGTGGAGGCCATTACCAAAAGCATGATGCAAAAAATCATTAACCTACCAGTACTCCAACTGAAAGCAGCCTGCAAACGCGGCGAGGCCGAAACGCTCATCGACGTGCTGAACGATCTATTTAATTTAGAAAAACAGCCCGCCGCCGAGCATTAGAGTTTTGTGCTGAGGGCGATGCGCTTGCGCTTTACATCTACTTCGGTGATTTTTACGCGCACGGCTTCGTGTATTTTCACTATTTCGTTGGGGTCTTTGACGAACCGATTGGCCATTTGCGACACGTGCAACAGGCCGTCTTGTTTCACACCCACGTCCACGAAAGCCCCAAAGGCCGTTATGTTGGTCACAATACCTGGCAGAATCATTCCTTCGCGGAGGTCTTCGATGGTTTTCACGCTCGGGTCAAACTCAAAGTGTTTCAACTGCGCGCGCGGGTCGAGCCCTGGCTTGTCGAGTTCTTTCACAATGTCGAGCAGCGTGGGCATTCCTACGGTTTTGGAGGTGTACTTTTGCAGGTCGATCTGTTTTCTCAGCGCGGGTTTTTGCATGAGTTCGGCCACGGTAGTGCCCAAATCTCGGGCCATTTGCTGAACAATGTCGTAGCTTTCGGGGTGCACCGAGCTGTTGTCCAACGGATTGGCGGCGGCGGGTATTCTCAAAAAACCCGCCGCTTGTTCAAACGCCTTGGCCCCCAAACGCGGCACTTTGAGCAGGTCTTTACGGGCGGCGAAGTTTCCGTTTTCTGAGCGGTATTCAACGATATTTTTGGCCAGGCTCGGCCCCAAACCCGCCACGTAACTTAGCAGATTTTTGCTGGCGGTGTTCACGTTTACGCCCACCAAGTTCACGCAGCTTTCTACCACGTTGTCCAACGATTTTTTGAGCAATGTCTGCTCAACGTCGTGCTGATACTGCCCCACGCCAATCGATTTGGGGTCGAGTTTGACCAGCTCGGCCAAAGGGTCGAGCAGCCGTCGGCCAATAGACACCGCCCCGCGTACCGTGATGTCTTTGTGCGGAAACTCCTCGCGCGCCACCTCCGACGCCGAATAGATGGACGCACCCTGCTCCGAAACCATAAAAACGGTAATGCCCTCGGCGGCAAAGTGTTTGTCCAAAACCATTTTAGCAAAAGCCTCCGACTCCCGCCCCGCCGTGCCGTTGCCCACCGCCACGGCCTCGACCTGGTGTTTTTTGATTAAATTCCGCAACGAATCCTCCGCATCTTGGGGCTTGTCGAACGGGTAAACCACCGCGTCGGCGCGGAGGTTGCCCTGCGCGTCCAGACACACCACCTTGCAGCCCGTTCGGTAGCCCGGGTCGATGGCCAGCACCTTTTTTTGCCCCAGTGGGCTGGCCAGCAGCAGTTGCCGTAGGTTGTCGGCAAAGATCTGAATGGCGGCGCGGTCGGCTTTTTCTTTCGACAAATTAGAAAACTCGGCCTCGATACTTGGTTTGAGGAGTCTTTTGTAGGAATCTTTTACGGCTATTTCGATCTGGGTGCGGCTGGCGGCCACGCCCTTCAAAAAAATTCGGTTGAGCGTTTCGACGGCCTGCTCGGCATCTGGCCCCAGATCTACGCTCAAAAAACCTTCGTCTTCGCCCCGCCTAATGGCCAGCAAACGGTGCGACGGTATTTTGTTGAGCGCCTCCGAAAACTCGAAATAATCGCGGTATTTGGCGGCTTCGCCCTCTTTGTTTTTTTTGACTTTTGCAGTCACGATGGCCCCCCGGTCGAACACGTTGCGCATTCGGTTGCGGGCATCGGGGTTTTCAGAAACCCACTCGGCCATAATGTCGCGCGCGCCCTGCAAAGCGTCCGCTATTTTGGGCACGGCTTGGTTCAAAAACTGGGCGGCCCTGCGCTCTGGGTCGGTTTCTTTGCCCTCAAAAATAACCAGCGCCAGGGGTTCTAAGCCCCTTTCGGCGGCCAGCATGGCGCGGGTTTTGCGCTTTTGTTTGTAGGGCAGATAAATATCTTCGAGTTCTTGGAGGGTATAAACGGCCTCGAGTTTTTGCTGCAACTGGGGCGTAAGTTTGCCCTGCTCGGCAATGGCTTTGAGAATGGTGGCGCGGCGTTTGTCGGCTTCGAGCTGTTTTTCGTAGGCTTCTTTGATGGCAAAAAGTTGCACCTCGTCGAGTTGGCCCGTCATTTCTTTGCGGTAGCGGGCAATGAACGGCACTGTGCCGCCCTCGTCGAAGAGCTGGATGGTGGTGGTGATTTGACGAGACGAGATGCCGCCCGAAAGCTGAGAAATAATTTGAAGCTGCGACTGGTTCATGGGTTGTGGCTTGAATGGGTTACAAAAGTAGTACATCGCGCCAGAAACAAAAACTTGATCCTTGCACGATAATCGCCAAACGCCGAACGATACGCGCATAAAACACTAAAAAACAGCGACTTACGCCCCTACCCTGCACCCATTATTTCTGTTCGGGCGTTTGCACAATCGTTTTAAGAAAATATAGTTATCTTAGCCCCACAGTTAAAAAAACACTCGCTATGGTCAAGATCCCCGCTTTCGTACTTACTTTTTTGTTGGGCGTTTCGGCAGTTCTCTCGCAAGACTGCAACAACGGCTACTTTGCCTTCAAAAAAGGAACAAAAATGCAGCTCACCAGCTACGACAAAAAAGACAAAATAGTGTCTACGACTAACTACGAATTGAAAGGCTCGAAAGCTGAAAGTGGAGGTTTTAACTACGTTTTTGGCAGCGAAACCTACGATGCCAAAGGAAACCTACTGGCCAAAGCCGACGTGAACGCCCAGTGCGCCAACGGCGAATTTAGAACTGATGTGCGCAACTTATTGTCTGACATGACTCCCAAAACAACTGGGATGGAAGTAATTGTATCGGGCGACCAACTTACTTATCCTCAGCTACTTACGATTGGCCAAAAACTTAAAGATGCGGCCATAACGGTCAAGTTTTCGATGAAAGACCTGGGCATGAACATCATGAACACGACCTTCAACATTACCGACCGCAAGGTGGAGGGATTCGAGAGCGTAGAAACCCCCGTCGGGAAGTTCGACTGCGTGAAGATAAGCTACGTGACCAGTTTCAGGCTCATGGGCAACCGTACCGCCAAATCGGTGGAGTACTTGGCCAAGGGCGTGGGCATGGTAAAATCCGAGCAGTTCGACGACAAAGACCGCAAGCAGTCGTCGATGTTATTGACCAAATTAGAAAAATAAACCCCTTGCACGCCCCCCTTAAAAATGAACCAAAACCAATGGATGCAGTGAACAAATTAATACTTGGCGACAATTTAGAAATACTCAAACAACTCGACAGCGAAAGCATAGACTTGATTTACCTCGACCCACCGTTTTTTAGCAACCGAACCTACGAAGTTATTTGGGGCGACAGTGGCGAGATTCGCAGCTTTGAAGACCGTTTTAGCGGGGGAATCGACCACTACATTGCTTGGCTCAAAGATCGGGTTGTCGAAATGCACCGAATCCTCAAAAACACGGGCTCAATTCTCCTGCATTGCGATTGGCACGCCAACGCTTACATACGCATCGAAATTTTAGACAAGATTTTTGGCTACCAAAACTTTCGCGGAGAAATTATCTGGCAAAGAACTAACTCGCACAATGACGCGAAGAAAAAAATTGCAGTTCTGACCGATACGATTTGGTATTACTCTAAGTCCCAGGATGCCACTTACAATCAAATATATTCTGCCCATAAAGAAGAATACGTTGCCAGTTTTTACACCCAAAATGATGGAGATGGCAGAGGCGTTTACAGAATTGACAATATGGCCAGCCCAAGCCCGAGACCCAATATGATGTACGAATGGCAGGGGTTTCCTTTTCCAGCAAAAGGGTGGCGATATGAGACAGCTACCATGCAAAAACTGCACGATGACAGAAGAATTCGCTATCCAACGGACAAAAACGGAAATTACGATTTTACCAAACGACCAGGACTAAAGCGGTATTTGAACGAACAAAAAGGACAACTTTTGGGTAACGTTTGGACGGATATTCAGAATGTACAAGCACACGCCAAGGAGCGCATTGGCTACCCAACTCAGAAACCAGTATTGCTTTTAAAACGCATTGTTGAGATGGCGAGCAATGAGGGCGATGCCGTTTTGGACCCGTTTGTTGGTGGCGGAACGACCGTGGCCGTGGCAGATAAACTAAACAGGCGCTGGATTGGCATTGACCAGAGCGTGCAGGCCGTGAAAGTAACCGAGTTTAGGCTCAACAATCAGCAAGATTTGTTTAGCAAGCCATTCGTGGTGCAGCTCCATAAATACGACTACGACACCCTGCGCTACAAAGACGCTTTTGCTTTCGAGACTTTTATGGTGCAGCAGTTTGGCGGCACCACCAACACAAAACAGCGTGGCGACTTGGGGCTCGACGGCAAGACCAAAGAGGGTGTGCCGATACAGGTAAAACGCAGCGATGGCGTTGGCCGAAACGTGGTTGATAATTTTCTTTCGGCGGTGCAACGGTTCGACAAAAAACTGTTCGACCAGAACATTGCCGAGCGAAAACCGATTGGCTACATCATTGCGTTTTCTTTTGGCCGTGGGGCGATCGAAGAAGTGGCCAGGCTCAAAAACAAAGAAAACACGGCCATCAACTTGGTAACGGTCGAGAGCATTGTTCCGATTGCCAAAAAGCCAACTTTGACAATTGCCGTGAACGATTTGGGCAAAGACAAAAAGCAACTTCGAGAAATAGAATTTACGGCAACCGCAACGAGTTTGGCCGACATAGAGTTTTATGCCTGGGACTTTGCCTACCAAGCCGACAGGGGCTTCAAGCCAGAAATATTAATTGACAAAGCAGGAAAACAAACGCATAAATTTAAAGCGGGACTCTATAACATTGCCGTGAAGGTGGTGGACAACGACGGCCTCGACAACATGGAGGTCATTAAACTAAAAGTGAACGGAACGATTGAAAGGAATTGAGTAGGTATGAAAGTGGCGGAGGTTTTGCCGCAACACTTGTTAATTATTGCAAATGTTTATCAGCCGTTTGTTAATTGTTGTAAAGTGTTGTATGCTTGTAAATCATTGATAAACAGCTCATAGCACCCAGCTGTTGTTAATTGTTAATTTAGTGATTGTTAAATAAAAAAAGACCAGCAACTAAATGTCAGAGGCAAGGATTGAAGGTAATAACACAACCATTGTCGAGTATATTGAAACAAAGCTAACCGAGCCTGCGAGCGTTCCCTCTGGCATAAAAGAAATACAGAATATTGAAAAAGTACAGATGCGCGGGCACGGTACGCCGCTGCCGCCCCGTCCTACGTCAGCATGACAAAACATTGATTTAGCATCAAAACACAAGCCGCATTTTAAGCGATAGATTGCGCCCGATTTCGTCCGAAAAATACCTAAAACGGTTTAGGTAGTCGCGGTAACGAAGATCAAACACATTATTAACGGCCAGTTGTAGGGTAATGTAACTTGGTTTTGTGGTTGCTTCGCCGCTGGTGGGTTTGAGGGCAAACTTCGCGTGCAGGGCCGCGTTCCAGAGCGAATACGCGGGCGGTGGTGGTACAAAATCACTGTTGGGTGGCACGTTTCCTTGCCGCGCCACCCACAAGTTAGTCACGCTCAACCACCGATCAGAAGTACGTTTAGTGCTTCCCAAATCAAGTTTCAACGTGTTTTCCCAGCGGTTGGCGGGAATCAGCACCAAATAGTCTGCGTTGGTTTGGTCGCGGGCGTAGAGGTAGGCCAACTTGCTGATGTGGGTTAGGCGGGGCGACAAAGCCCAGTTGGTGGTGAGGTCGAAACCCGAAAAAGTAGCGTCTGTTTGCGTGGCCTTAAAATAAGGAAAAGCCCCGCGCACCGTCAGAATGGGCGCTGGCTGCGGTTTGAAATAAATATAATTCTGAATACTATTGTGGTATAAACTCAGGTTGATGCCGAGCTTTTTGGTTTGGTAGTCGACGTTGCCGATTAGGTTAATGGCGTTTTCTACCCCCAACCTGTCGTTTCCTTCTTCGTAGGCCGCCGCGCCGTGGTGCACGCCCGCGCTAAAAAGCTCGTTCACGTTGGGCGCACGCCAAGCCCTGCCCACGTTGAGCCGCACTGTAAGCGCATCCGAAAACCGACGCACCGCGCCGAGCGTTCCAGACACGCTCCGAAACGGCAGCCGCACGTCGTTGCGCACGCGGTTCACGAAGCGGTAGGCCAGCAACTGCCGCGCGTCGAAGCGCAGGCCCGCCTCGAACTCCCATTTTTTTTGTACCAACCGCTCCACCACAAATGCCCCGACGTTGAAGAGTTCAAAATCGGGAATGAGCGGACGGCCATCCATGAAATTATACTGGTACAACCCGCTGAGGCCAACCTGCCCCGTTATTTTTTTGGCAATCGGGGCGTGTTCCAGCGTCAGGTCGGTGCTCAGGGTCGTGATTCTGAACAGCAGTTCGGGCAAATTTAGTGCCGCGCGCGCGTCGTTGAGGGGCCGGTGCAGGTCGTATTCGGCGCGGCGGTTATACTGGCGGGCAAAAGTAAGCGTGAGGCGGTTGTTGTTTTTGAAGCCGTAAAAAGCTTTTGCTTTCAACAAGTCGTGGCTCACCAACTGGTTCGGGCGGCCAATTTGGTACGAAAAATCTGATTTCACGAAAGGCTCCCCGTTGTCGAAAACCCGCTGCAAATCAGAAACACTGCCAATGTGCGCCCCCGAAAAAATACCGATGTTGGTCTCGAAGCGACTGTAAAACGCCTCCACCCCAAACCGCTGGCGTTTGTAGCCCACGGCCAGCGAATAGTTTTGCTCGCTCAGGCCCGTGTTGTCCAAAAAATAGTTCGGCGTTTTTAGGTTTCCAGCCCTTTTGAGTGTGCCTTGCGCCCGCCACCCAAAGCCACGCCACTTGCCCAAACCACCCTCCAAGGTAGCCGATGCAACGCCCTGCCGAGCGTTGCTAAATCCAACCAAATTTACTTCGCCGCCCACTGGCGCGTCAATCGGCAGGGCGTTGGGTTCGACCAAAATAATTCCTCCGATGGCATCCGAGCCGTATTGAACGCTGTTTGCGCCCTTGACAACCACGAGCTTTTGGGCCACGAAGGCATCAATTTCTGGGGCGTGTTCGGAGCCCCACTGCTGGGCTTCTTGGCGCACGCCGTTGTTCATAATCAACACGCGGTTGGAGTGCAGGCCAGCTATAACTGGCTTGGCAATCGAAGCCCCAGTTTGGAGCATCGTCACACCCGTGAGGGTGGCCAGCGCGTCGGCCAGCGACTGCCCACGGGTTTGGGCCAGGGCATCGCCGCTGACGGCTTGGACGGGTTGGCTCAAAAGCGTGGGTGTTTTTTGAGCCACAATCTCTACGTCGTTCAGGTGTATTTCGGTTTCGGACAGTTGCAGGTTTTCCTCCGCTCCGTGGGCCAGGTTTATAACCTGGTCGGTGTCTCGGTAGCCAACAATGCGACAAACCAGCGTGTATTTTCCCTGGCAAACGTTCGTGATCTTGTACTGCCCATTCGCGTCGGCAGTGGCCGACTGCCGCGTTTCTTTCAAATAAATGAGTGCGCCCGGCAGTGGTTGTTTGGTGGCGTTGTCGCGCACGCTGCCTTTTACGAAACAGTCGCAGGGTGTTTTTTGGGCATAAACAAACGTGGGCAACGCCCAAAGTAGTATGGCGGCAAACTTATACATCTATACATAGACACACGGGCGGTCAAATAAATTTCAAGATGGGCCGTTTATTTGTGCTATTTTCTTTTTTTTAACCACCGATTACCAATTAACAGCGGGCGTTCTGCGGCCTGCTTTGGGGCAAAGATATTTTTTATTTGCACCAAAGTTCTGCGCATTTTAACTAAATTGCCAGCCTATGATAGCAGTAATTCAGCGCGTTAGCAACGCCTCGGTTGTGGCCGAGGGACGCACCACGGGCCAAATTGGCGTTGGTTTTTTGGTACTTTTGGGCGTTTCTAATTTCGACACGCGCGACGACGTGGCGTGGCTCGCAAAAAAGATCGTAAATATGCGGGTGTTCGCCGACGCACACGGCAAGATGAATGTAGACCTTAAAAACGCGGGTGGGGGCATCTTGCTCGTTAGCCAGTTTACGCTTCATGCCAACACAAAAAAAGGCAATCGCCCCAGCTTTATGGATGCCGCCCGCCCCGAAGTGGCCATTCCGCTCTACGAAGCCATGGTGACGCAGTTGGAGTTCGAGCTGGGCGCTCCCATTCAGACGGGTACGTTTGGTGCCGATATGCAGGTGTCGCTCACCAACGACGGCCCCGTTACAATAATCCTCGATTCAAAAAACCAGACCACCGAATGAAAGAACACGAATACCTCCAAAACGACGCCACCGCGCTGGCAGCATTGGTTCAAAAAGGCCACGTAACAGCCGCCGAACTGCTCCAGCTGGCCATTGACCGCGCCCAAAAAGTAAATCCTCGGATCAACGCCATCGTGCAGCCGCTCCACCAAAAAGGGTTCGACATGATCGAACAAATACCCAAAAACGCCCCCTTTGCTGGCGTGCCGTTTTTGCTCAAAGACCTCGAACTCGAATGGGCGGGTACGCCCCTGCGGTCGGGGTGCAGGGGTTTTAATAATTACGTTTCGCAGCAAGACAGCGAACTTGTGGCGCGTTTTAAGGCGGCAGGATTGGTGCTTTTTGGCAAAACCAACACGCCCGAGTTTGGCCTAACGCCCTACACCGAGTCCGAACTTTTTGGCCCCGCCCGCAACCCCTGGAACTTGGCGCATTCGAGCGGTGGGTCGAGTGGCGGGTCGGCGGCGGCAGTGGCGGCGGGCATTGTGCCGATGGCCTCGGCCTCCGACGGCGGCGGATCAATCAGAATTCCCGCGTCGTGTTGCGGACTTTTCGGAATAAAAACCTCGCGCGGGCGCACGCCCATGGGCCCACGCTACGGCGAAAGCTGGTCGGGGGCTATTGTGTCGTTTGCCCTCTCGCGGAGCGTGCGAGACTCGGCCGCGCTGCTCGATGCCGTGCACGGCGAAACACCCAACGCTCCCTATCTGATCGAAAAACCCGCCCGCCCCTACCTGCAAGAGCTGCAACGAGCCCCAGGCAAACTGCGCGTGGCCATGTGTACGGAACACGTTTTTGCAGGCCAAAAAATAGACGATCAGTGCCTACAAGCCACCCGACAAACCGCCCAATTATTAGAAAACCTCGGGCACAGCGTCGAAGAAATAGCGCTTCCCTACTCGGCAGAGGTGTTTACAAAAACTTTTGTGACGATGGTAGTGGGCGAAACTGCCGCTGGACTGCGCTCGCTCGGAGATTTTTTGGGGCGCAAAGCCACCAAAGCCGACGTGGAACTGAACACCTGGTTTTTGGCCAAGTTGGGCGAGGCATATTCGGCGGCTGACTACGCCTACGAGAAAAACAACTGGAATGTACTGACCCGTAAAATGGGCGACATTCACCAAAAATACGACGTTTTACTAACGCCCACCATGGCACGGCCACCGCTCAAAATAGGTGAACTGCAAAACTCCACCGCCGAAAACGCGCAAATAAAATTAGTAGATACCCTCGGCTTGTACGGATTGGTAAAGGGCGGCAAGGCAATAGACCAATTGGCCGAAAAAGCGTTTGGTTACATTCCCTTCACCCCGATTCAGAACATGACGGGCCAGCCTTCTATGTCCGTCCCGCTGGTTTGGGGAGAAAATAACCTACCGATTGGCACCATGTTTACGGCAAAGTTTGGGGCAGAAGACCTACTTTTTAGGCTCGCCGCGCAGTTGGAAGAAGCAAAGCCGTGGTTCAATAAAATGCCCGATTTGTAGTAGCAGTAAGCACCGTGTTCTTGTCTTTTTGAGCGATAACCCGCATCGGCACGGTCGGTACACCGATGCGGGTTATTCGGTATAATCGAGGTCTTTGCCGAAGGTTTCCTCCATGGTGAGCAACGAGACAAAACCAACCAAAAAGCAGACCGCCGCCACCATAGCCCCCGCCTGAATGACCCCGTAGGCAGGTTTGAGGGCCTGAAAAGCTGGAATGGTGAGCAACGTGGTGGCGCGGACGTTGTTGGCAATAGAAGTGGTGGCGGTGGCGCGGAGGTTTGTGCCAAAGTGCTCGGCCGAGACCGTCAAAAACATGGCGATGAAACCAATGCAGAAACCCATGATGCCAATGGTAGCATAAAAACCAACAGCCGACCCAATGCCCCCGAACAGATAATAAACGCAGGTGAGAAAGGTCATAAACATCATAATGCCAATGGCTTGCCGGCGCGATTGAAGGGCCTGGCTCAGAAATGCGCTGAAAACATCTCCCAGCACGGTACCCAAATACAGGTACATGACGCACTGGCCTGGCACGATGCCCGAAATGCCCAGGGCTTGCCCAAACTCGTTGCCAAAAGTAGCCAGCAAACCAATGCACAGGTAGGTAGGAACGGAGATTCCCATGCAGCGAATGTATTTTAGAAAACGGGCTCGGTTGGTAAAAAATGACAGAAAATTGCCCCGACTGGCAACTTCAACGCGTGCTTTTTGGTACATCCCCGATTCAAAAACCGACACCCGTAGCAGCAGCAGCATGAGGCCCAAGCCCCCGCCGATGAAGTAGGTGGTGCGCCAGTCGAACTGTTTGACGGTAAAGAAAACAACCACCGGGGCAAACAAGCCCACGCTGGCCACAATAGAAGAGCCGTAGCCACGCAAATGTTTGGGCAAAATTTCGGACACCAGCGTAATGCCCGCGCCCAGCTCGCCAGCCAAACCGAGCCCAGCCACGAACCGCAAGAAAGCGTATTGTGGCGCATCTTGCACAAAACCACAGGCAATATTGGCCAAAGAGTAGGTGATAATAGACCCGAAAAGTACCGACAGTCGCCCGCGTTTATCGCCCAAAATACCCCAGCAAATGCCCCCAATGAGCAAGCCTACCTGCTGCCAGTTGTAGATACTGCCGCCAATGACCGACACGTCTGCCTCCGACAGCCCCAAATCTTTGAGGCTTGGCACGCGCACAATGTTGAACATCAGCAGGTCGAAAACATCTACGAAGTAGCCGAGCGCGGCCACAATGACGGGCAAAGAAAACAGCTGGCGGTACGAAGTCGAATCGGTAGAGGTTGGGTTCATGCGCGGTTACTGCGTTCAAACAAGGGTTTTCTCGCCCACCAATTCGGCCACGGTTTGGGCAATGCCTTCGGGATCGAAACCACATTCGTGGTGCAGTTCAATTTGCTCGCCGTGTTCAACGATCCGATCCGGAATACCCAGTCGTTTCACGCGGCTGGTGTAGCCGTGGTCGGCCATAAACTCCAGTACGGCACTACCCACGCCGCCCATGATGCAACCATCTTCGACCGTCACAACGCGGTCGAAGTTCTGGAAAACTTCGTGGAGCAACGCCTCGTCGAGCGGTTTGGCAAACCGCAGGTCGTAGTGAGCGGCATCAATGCCTTGTTTTTCGAGCGTCTTGCACGCCTCGGCAACGTAGTTTCCAATGTGTCCGATCGTCAGGATAGCCGCATCGGTGCCGTCCTTTACTTTTCGTCCCTTCCCAATTTTCAATTTCTCGAACGGCGTGCGCCAGTTGGGCATCACGCCCTCGCCACGGGGGTAGCGAATGGTGAAGGCACTTTTGAGAGCCTTGGTTTCGTCCAACGACGCGGTGTACATCAAGTTTCGTAGTTCTTGCTCGTTCATGGGAGCGGCCACTATCATGTTCGGAATGCACCGCATGTAGGCAATATCGTAGGCTCCGTGGTGCGTTGGGCCGTCGGCTCCCGCAAAACCTGCCCTATCTAAACAAAAAACAACCGGCAGTTGCTGAATACAAACATCGTGAACCACTTGGTCGTAGCCACGCTGCATAAAACTCGAGTAGATATTGCAAAAAACGGTGAGCCCACGCGTGGCCATTCCCGCCGAAAACGTCACGGCGTGCTGCTCGGCAATGCCCACGTCGAACGCCCGATCGGGCATGGCTTTCATCATAATATTGAGCGACGACCCCGATGGCATGGCGGGCGTAACACCCACAATCTTGGCGTTTTGTTCGGCCAGCTCTACGATGGTATGGCCAAAAACGTCTTGGTATTTGGGGGCTTGGGGCGTGTCGTAGGTTTTTTTGCGAATCTCGCCCGTCAATTTATCAAACAACCCGGGCGCGTGCCACTTGGTTTGGTCTTTTTCGGCGGGGCCGTATCCTTTGCCCTTCATGGTGAGGCAATGGAGAATTTTAGGCCCAGGAATATTTTTAAGGTCATTCAACACCGTCACCAGGTGGTCGATGTCGTGGCCGTCGATTGGCCCAAAATACCGCAACTGCAAGGCTTCAAACAAATTGCTCTGGTGCAGGAGCGTGCCTTTGAGGCCAGTCTCAATCTTTGAAACAATTTCTTGCGCCGTTTTGCCAAACGTGCTCATTTTACCGAGCAAGTTCCACACTTCGTCTTTTACTTTGTTGTAGGTCTGCGAGGTGGTTATGTCGGTCAAGTATTCTTTGAGTGCACCCACGTTGGGGTCTATACTCATGCAGTTGTCATTGAGAATAATGAGCAGATTGGAGTCGGTAGTGCCCGCGTGGTTCATGGCCTCAAAAGCCATCCCCGCCGTCATGGCTCCGTCGCCAATCACGGCAATGTGCTGTCGGTTGGGTTCTTGGTTATGAATAGACCCCATGGCCATGCCCAAAGCCGCCGAAATAGACGTGGAAGAATGCCCCACGCCGAAGGTATCAAACTGGCTCTCGCCCCGGTTCGGAAACCCCGACAGGCCGCCATACACGCGGTTGGTAGCAAAATTATCGCGTCGCCCCGTTAGTATTTTGTGGCCGTAAGCTTGGTGGCCCACGTCCCAAACCAACTGGTCGTCGGGCGTATTAAAAACGTAGTGCAGCGCCACCGTGAGCTCTACCACGCCGAGGCCAGCCCCAAAATGGCCGCCATAAACCGACACGTTGTCGATAATATATTGGCGTAGTTCATTACAAACTTGGGAGAGTTGGGCGGGGTCTAACTGGCGAAGGTCGGCAGGAGAATCAATGGCACCTAATAGCTTACCGGGCGTTATGAGCATCTTAAAATTGTATTTGTTGTTGGGTAATGTTTAACCGATTTCCTATCAAAAGCGTTTGCAAATATACGGTATGTTTCGGCTATATTCAAACGAAGCATCTGCGAGTTTTGCGCCTAAAACTTCTCTTTGTTGAGGGCCGTGGCTACGCCCTTGGTGGTTATTTTATTGGTTTGAAGGTCAAATATCTCCGTCGAAATCTCTGCGATGTGCTTGTCGGCGTTCACCGATATAACTTTAAAAACGGCTTCGTAATCGGTATCTACGAACATAGGGCGCAGAAATTCGAGGGTTTGTTTGAGGTACACCGACCCCGCACCAGGCCACTGCGTACCGAGCACTTTGGTAAAAACACTCGCGCCCAACATTCCGTGAATAATAGGGCGTTTGAAGGGCGTACTGGCGGCAAAGTCAGCGTCTAAGTGCAACGGATTATCGTCGCCCGATACCCGTGCAAAAGCAATAACGTCGGCCTGCGTGAACCTAAATTGGTGTTTAAAAACGTCGGTCATGGGACTAAATGAATGATGTTGCAACTATGTAATTGTCAGATATTTATTCAAAACTCAACACCGCGCGGGCGGCCCCGTCAAAACTCAAAACTCAATAATTCAAAACTATTACTTATTTCACAGCAACGCTTCGAACAAAATTTCGGCGGGGTGAAGCGCGCGCCGGTGCGTGCCGTCGTGTATCTGGTGGCGGCAACTCGTGCCAGCGGCTGCAATAATCACGTCGTCGGCCTGCTTGCGCACGGTCGGAAAAAGCACCAGTTCTCCGATCTGCATCGACAGGTCGTAATGCTCTTTTTCGTACCCAAAGCTCCCCGCCATGCCGCAGCAACCCGACGGAATGAGCTGCACCTGGTAATTAATTGGCAACGACAACATTTTTTTGCTCGGTACCAGGCTCGACACCGCTTTTTGCTGGCAGTGGCCGTGGAGTTTAATAACCCTGCTTTCCCGCGTGAACGAGCTGGGCAAAATCCGTCTGGCATCAATCTCGCGGGCTATAAACTCCTCGAAAGTGAGCGCGTTCTGGGCCAATAACTGGGCGGCCTCCAGCAGCTCGTCCGACACTAAATCTGGGTACTCGTCCCGAAACGTCAGAATAGCCGACGGCTCAATGCCCACCAAGGGCGTTTGGGCAGTAATGAGGTCTTTGAGCAACCGCACGTTGGTTTCGGCCACTTTGCGGGCATCTCTCAACAAACCCTTCGACAGCTGGGGGCGGCCCGAACTGGTGTGCCCAGGAATAACAACTTGGTAGCCCAATCTTTGGAGCAGCGAGATGGCTTTTTTGCCGATCTCCACGTCGTTATAGTTCGTAAATTCATCACAAAACAAATAAACCAGCCCCCTGGGCACTGGGGGCGAGGAATTAGTTTGTTTGGCAGCCACATCGGCAAACGACCTCCGGAGCGTTCGACTGGCCAAGAGCGGCATGGTGCGGTCGGGGTGAAAACCCACCACGCGGTTGGCCAGCCGGCGCAGGGGCGTGGTGTCGAAAACAAAATTGTAGACCCACGGCACGTAAGACGCTATTTTGGTGAGCGTCGTAAAATTGCCCACCAACCACGACCGCAACGGCACGCCGTTCGCGTCGTAATAATGCTGCAAAAACTCGGCCTTCAACTTGGCCACGTCCACATTCGACGGGCACTCGCTCTTGCACCCCTTGCAACTCAAACACAAATCATAGACTTCTTTCACGTCCTTGGCGCTGGTGCTTTTAAGGTAGCTATCGTCAAAAGTACCGTCGGCATTGGCTGGGCTGTGGGTCAAAAACTCGCGCAAAATATTTGCGCGGGCGCGGGTACTATCTTTTTCGTTTCGGGTGGCCATGTAGCTCGGGCACATCGTTCCCCCGCTGAGTTCGGTCTTGCGGCAATCGCCCGAGCCGTTGCATTGTTCAGCGTGTTGCAGCACGTTTTGGTCCTGGAAACGAAAAAACGTTTTCATATCAGCCGTTTGCTGGTCGGCTTCGTAGCGCAAAAACGTGTCCATCGGCGGGGTGTCCACAATTTTGCCAGGGTTCATAATATTGCCAGCGTCCCAGGTGCGTTTTATCTCCTTAAAAAGTTCGTAGTTGTGTTGCCCCACCATCTGCGGAATAAACTCCCCGCGCAACCGCCCATCGCCGTGCTCGCCCGAGAGCGAGCCGTCAAATTTTTTGACGAGCTTTGCAATCTCCTCCGCAATCATCCTAAACTGGGCGTGGCCTTCGCTGGTTTTTAGGTTTATGATGGGGCGCAGGTGAATCTCGCCCGAACCAGCGTGGGCGTAATGCACCGCCGACATCCCGTTTTTGGTCAAAATTTCGTTAAATTCTCTAATATACTCGGGCTGGTCGTTCACGTCCACGGCGGTGTCTTCAATCACGGCCACGGCCTTGGCATCGCCCGGTAAGTTTGCCAGTAGCCCCAGGCCCGCCTTGCGGAGCGTCCACACCTTTTTTGTATCGTCGCCAAACAAAAGTGGGTACGCATAACCCATGTCAGCCGCCCTCAGATCGGCTTCCAAGGCGGCGGCGGTGGCTTCGACCTCGGCCACGGTGTGGCTCGACACATCTACCACTAAAATAGCGGGGTACTCGCCCGACGGCTTTTTTTGGACGAAAAAACTATTCTTCAATTGTTCGGGATTGCTCGCCGCGCACTCCAATATATAGTTATCAACCAGCTCCACGGCCTGTGGTTTGTATTTGAGGGCAATGATGGTGGCACGCAAGGCTTCATCGATGGTGTCGAAGTGCGCGCAAAGCAAGCCCTGCGTTTGGGGCGGCAGTGGTACGAGGTTCAGTTTTATCTCCGTCAAAAAACAAAGTGTTCCCTCCGACCCTGCCAACAGTGCGCACATATTAAAATTGCCCTGGCCGCCAAAGGGCGCACTGTCCAGAAGCATATCCAACGCAAAACCAGTATTGCGGCGTTCGACGGTTTTTTTGGGGAAGTTGCGCCTAATTTCGTCCTGGTTGGTTTCGTCGGCGAGCATATCGCGGGTGCTGCGGTAGATTTGCCCCTCCAACGAGTTTATTTGTGCTTTTGCGGTTAGTTCTTGGGTAGTTATCGGGCCAAAAGTAGCGCGGCTGCCGTCGCTCAAAATGGCTTTCACCTCCAACAGATGCTCCCGCACCGACCCGTACACAATCGAATTGGATCCGCACGAATTATTGCCCACCATGCCGCCAATCATGGCGCGGTTGGCCGTTGAGGTTTCGGGGCCAAAATAGAGGCCGTGGGGTTTCAGAAAAAAATTGAGCTCGTCGCGCACCACCCCAGGTTGCACCCGCACCCAACGCTGGGCAACATCAACCTCAATAATTTTAGTAAAAGTCCGCGACACGTCCACCACAATGCCATTGCCCACCACCTGCCCCGCCAACGACGTGCCAGCAGTGCGCGGAATGAGCGACGTGCCGTGGGCGTGCGCAAAATCGATGAGCGTTTTGAGGTCGGCTTCGTGGGCAGGAATGGCCACGGCCAGGGGCATTTCGCGGTAGGCCGATGCGTCGGTGGCGTACAGGGTGCGCATCACGCTGTTGCCAAAGTGCAGTTGCCCGTCCAAGCGAGCGGCCAATTGCGGGAGCGCAACGTTAAAATCTGTGGTATTATTTATGTTTTGAACGGCTTGTGTTTGCATCTATGATTGCGTAATATTTGTAGCAGTACCAACTACAAATTTACTGCCCATGTTTCAATAAATGCGCCAAGATGGCAAAATGATTGTAAAAACGCCCTACAAAACCTCCACATTGCGCCCGCGCCAGTCTTGTAGTAGCGCCGAATCTTGCTGATAATTGGTAATGAGGGTGTCAATATCGGCATAATCACAAATGCGGTGGTTGGCCACAATACCCAGTTTTTCGGATCCAGCACAAACCACTATTTTGGCGGCCTTCTGAATCATCTGGCGCTTCATCATTGTTTCCTCGTAGTCTCTCAGCGTAAGTCCTTCATTGACACTAATGCCCACCACACCCATAAAATAAGTATCTACCCGCAAAGAACTGATGCGCTCGATCACGTCAGATCCAGCCGTAATCTGGTAACGCTTGTGGAAACTCCCCCCCAGCAATATTACCTCGGTGTTTGGGTGTTCGATGAGCGACAGCGCCAAGCGCGGATTGTTGGTAATAATCGTTCCCTCAAAACTTTTAGGAATTTGTTCGGCTACGTAAATGTTGGTTGTGCCGCCGTCCATCAAAATGGTTTGCCCATCCTCAAATAGCTTTTGGGCCTTGGCGGCTATGATCTCAATTTCGGTGCTGTCAATGCCAATCTCCCGCCGAACGTTCATTGGAATAAAAGAATTGGCAATAACCCCACCGTGAACTTTCTTTAACATTCCGCGCTCTTGCAGCTCAATGACATCGCGCCTAATGCTGTCGTAAGACACCTCTAATTCTTGACTCAATGAGATTAAAGACACCTTTCGGTCAAAATTGAGTTTGTCTAAAATATGTTGTTGTCTGCTGTCTTTGTGCATAGATAAATAGCAAATTTGCAAATTGTTTGCAAATAAATGCAATTTATTTTTGAAATACCGCATTTCGTTTGGCTATATTTGCAGACTCGAATAATAATAGCAAGTTTTTGTTGTAAATTACTAATAAAGTAGTGCTTTGATAACAATTTATCAAAAATTGGTGGCTGTAATTTGTTTGTTTGCAATTAAATAAACTAAATTGCAGACCGATTTTGTGCAAAGTATGATTTTTTAGTGTCAAAATAACACTTTGCTAAGATTTAGTCTATTCAAAACCAGTTAATTTACTATTTATTTTCAAACCAAATCAATTCAACCTATGATGAATCACTACTCAGTGAATCAGATCGGCAGAAAGTTTTTTCTGACCGCACTCGGGCTGGCCATGGCGTTCCTAACGTGGGCGCAAGAGCAACAAGTATCGGGTAAAGTAACGGACAGCGCAGGCACAGGAATGCCAGGCGTCAGCGTAGTTGTGAAAGGCACCCAGCGTGGTGTAAACACTGACGTGGATGGTAACTTCAAAATTGCGGTGCCCAGCAACGCAACGTTGGTATTTTCTTTTGTAGGCTACAGCCCACAAGAGGTTGCAGTGGCTGGCCGCTCGTCTTTCAACGTAAAGTTGGCCGAAGAAGCCTCAGCACTCAACGAAGTAGTAGTAGTAGGTTACGGTGAGCAAAAGAAAAGAGACATTACAGGTTCGGTATCTGCCCTCAAAGCAGCCGATTTCAACGTGGGTGTTGCTCCGTCGGCTGACCAGCTGATGCAGGGCCGCGCCGCTGGTGTTCAGATTATTCAAAACAACGGTGCACCAGGCTCGGCCACAACGGTACGCGTTCGCGGTGGTACTTCTTTGACCGCTGGTAACGACCCACTCTACGTAGTAGATGGCGTGCCTTTGGACAACTCGGTGACTTCGCCAGGTGGCGGTGCCAGCCAGTTCGACGTGGGTATTCGTAACAACGGAAACAGCAACCCCCTCAACTTCTTGAACCCCAACGACATCGCGTCGATGGACATCTTGAAGGATGCCTCGGCAACTGCCATCTACGGAGCGCGGGCGGCCAACGGTGTGGTTTTGATTACAACAAAAAGAGGCGTAAAAGGTGCTGGTAAGGTGACCTACGACGGTTCTTACGGTGTTTCTACCCTCCGCAAAAAATTAGACCTTATCAATGCCGCTGACTGGAAAGCATACTCGGCGGCCAATGGCGGCGGTGCAGCTGGAAGTGGCGATGTTGATGTTCAAGACGCAGTTTTCAGAACTGGTACTACCCAAAACCACAACGTTGGCGTAAGCGGCGGTGGCGAAAATAATTCTTACTACGTATCGGTGGGCTATTTTGGCCAAGAGGGTATCGTTAAGGGTTCAGACATGAACCGCGTGTCGGCTCGGGTAAACTTGCAGCAACGCGCCATCAACAACCGCTTGGTGATCGACTTCGGTTTGACTGGCTCACGCGAGCGTCAGAAGCAGATTCCAGGTGGCGAAGGTGGTAACTTCCAAGGTGGTGTGTTTGCGGGTATGTTCAAGTGGAACCCAACCCAACCACTCATCAACGCCGACGGTTCTTTCAACCAAATATCGACTTCGTTGCCCAACCCATTGGCGTTGATCGGTTTGGTTGATGACAACTTGACAACCGACCGCATTTTGTCGAATATATCGGCTGAGTTCGAGATCACTAAGGGCCTGAAAGCAAAAGCGTTTATTGCCGCCAACTCATCAAGTGGAATCCGCGACACGTACTATTCGCAGCAATTACTCAACTACGTGGCCTTCGGTGGCGTAGCTTACGGTGGCAAGGCTAACTTCTCAAGTTACCAAGTAGATTACACCCTTAACTACACCAAAGAAGTAGCCAAAGGACACAATCTTTCGGCACTGGCTGGTTTTTCTTACCAGAACTTCAATCGCCAATTTGGCGCATCTACTACGCGTAACTTCTTGAACGATGCCTTGGGGCCAAACAAATTAGAGTCAGCATCTGACTTCACTGTTCCTTCGACCTCATCGCGCGACAAAAAAGAGATTCAGTCTTACTTCGGTCGCGTAAACTACGACTACATGGGCAGGTATCTTTTAACTGCCACGGTTCGTTCGGACGGTGCGTCAGTATTTGGAGCTAACTACAAAACGGGTATTTTCCCATCGTTTTCGGCAGGTTGGAGAATCAGCGACGAAAGTTTCATGAAGAATCAGCAGTTGTTCTCAAACTTGAAATTGCGCGTGGGTTACGGACGCGTTGGTAACGCCAACATCGACCCATACCAGTCTTTAACTACTGTAACGGTAGATCCGAGCAAGTCGGCTATTTTGGGCAACGAATACAAACTGGGTGTAGGCTTGTCGCGTGCGCCAAACGCAGATTTGCGTTGGGAATCAACTTCGTCGTTGAACATCGGTTTAGATTTCGCCATGCTCAACAACCGTCTGCAAGGTTCGGTTGAAGTGTTCGACAAAACAACCAACGACTTGTTGTTCAACGTTCCAATTCCACAGCCAGCACCTTTCAATAGCCAATTGCAGAACATTGGTTCGCTGTACAACCGTGGTATCGAGTTCGAGATCAAATCGACTAACATCGATAACGGTAAAATCCGTTGGACTACCAGCTTCAACTTCACAACTTTGAAGAACCAAGTAACTAAGATTCGCGAAGGAGCGGCCTTCATCCCATTGGCCTCGGCCCAGGGAGCGGGTGCATCTGGCGCACCGATCCAAATTACGCAAGTTGGCTACCCAATTGCTACTTTCGTGGTTGATCCGATCGTAGGCTACGGCCCCGAAGTAGGTGGTGCCGCAACCCCAAAATACGGCCCAAAAACGGGTATCGACCTGATCGCTACGGGCGAAAGCTTGGTCGGAACGGGCTTACCAACCATGTACGGCGGTATTAGTAACGACGTAAAAATTGGCCAGTTCGACTTCTCGTTGTTCTTGCAATATCAGGGGGGAAACAAAGTGTTTAACAACACTTTCTACGAATACTCGCGCCGCGACAACATCATCAAGAACGGTTACGGTGCAGTTAAACCACTTTACAACGACCCAGAAACGCGTCCTAACACTGATTTCTTGGAAGATGGTTCGTTCTTGCGGATCGGAAACTTGTCGGTTGGCTACACAATCCCATCGTCGGTATTCGGCAAAACAGTGAGCAACGCCCGCATTTATGTGTCGGCACAAAACTTGCACGTTTTCACCAAGTACCGTGGATTTGACCCAGGCGTAAGCACCCAGTTATCGGGTTCTAACTCACTCGGCGTTGATTACCTGGCCTATCCATTGCCACGTAACATCATGGTGGGCTTGAGCGTAGGGTTCTAAAAAAAGTTGATACTCAAAGAAAGATTTGAAAACATTTTTTGTAACAATCCGTTAATAATTCAAATCTTTCTTTGAATAAATCAGGTACATTAAGAGACAAAAAATTTAACACAAGTTTAAGAAAATGAAAAATAATCTAAAAATTTCCGTCATGCTGGCCGCCGTTCTTTCGGTAACCGCGTGCACAGACTTGGTTGAGAAACCGTACAGTGAGGCACTACAAGCAGACTTTTTTACCAATGCAAAGTCGTTTGAGGCTGCCCTCGTACCAGCCTACGCGTCGTTGCGTGGCTACATTTGGAACTACTGGAACATCAGCCAGCATAGCTCTGACGAAACGCAAGTACCAACGCGCGGTGGTGACTGGGGCGACGGTGGCCAGTGGGTTCGCATAAACGGCCAGCAGTTTCTACCAAACGAAGGTTTGATTGATGGTCTTTGGGGTGATCTCTTTACGGGTGTATCGCGTTGCAACAACGCAATCGAGACCTTCAAAGGCGCACCAGACTCAGTAAAAGAGAAAGCCATATTTGTGGCCGAAGCCCGCACACTGCGCGCATTCTACTACTACTTGCTGATGGATATGTTCGGAAACGTACCTATCGTAGAGTTGGCTTTGTCTGACCCTGCCAACCCACCAGCACAATCTACCCGGGCGCAAGTTTTTGCATTTTGTGAGAAAGAAATAAAGGAGTCACTTCCTGGCCTGCTCGCCGACGCGCCATACGCACGTATCAACAAAAACGTAGCAAACGCCATTTTGGCTAAAATGTACTTGAACGCTGAGGTTTTCACTGGTACTGCTCGCTTCGCTGATTGCATTACTGCTTGCGACGCAGTTATCAACTCTGGTAAGTACTCTTTGGAGGGAAACTACTTTGACAACTTCAAGCTTGCCAACGAAGGCTCGAAAGAGAGCATCATGATTGCTGGTTTTGCAAGCACGAAAGACTTAGGTTTCCCAAATCAGAACTTCTATATGCGTACTTTGCACTACAACCAAGTAGCTGCGGCAGCTTGGAACGGCTTTTGTACCATATCTGAGTTCTACAACACTTTCGACGCAACTGATCCGCGCCGCCAAGTGATGTGGGTTGGTCAGCAATTCTCTGACCTCACATGGCCTGCCCAATCAAAATCAGGTAAGCCATTGACCGACCGCAACGGAAACCCGCTTGCTTTCACAGTTGAGGCACCAATTACAAACGCCACAGAAGTGAACGGAGTTCGCATTCCAAAGTACCAGCCAGACTTGGCCGCACCAGGTGGTCAGGGCGAAAACGATTTCGTGATCCTGCGTTTGGCAGACATCATTCTGTCGAAAGCCGAAGCCTTGGCTCGTTCAGGAAACACCGCTGCTGCTTTGCCGTTGATAAACCAAGTTCGTGCCCGTGCTTTTGGTAACACTTCTAAGAATTTGACCTCGATCACAGTGCCATTGATCTTGAAAGAGCGTGGCAACGAGTTGTTCTGGGAAGGTTTCCGTCGCCAAGATCAGATCCGTTTCGGAACGTTCTGGGATGCTTACACCAACAAGCCATCGACAATTGCCGACAAAAACAAGACCGTTCTGTATCCAATTCCAACCAACGCTTTGGCCTCAAATCCAAAGTTGAAGCAGAATCCTGGTTATTAGTCATACCCAATAATTGTTAAGATAGGGAGCGGGCGCAAGTCCGCTCCCTATTTTATTGAAAGGGTGTTTAAATAAAAACGCCTAAAAAACAACGCGATGCAAACCCCCAAAAAAACTCACCAGTTTGGCCAACATACCCCGTTGAAGGTACTGGCTGGGCTACTTGTCTTGTTGGTAACAAATTGCCAGCCAACTCCACCGCAATTATTTAAGACCCTCTCCCCCACCGAAACGGGGATTGAGTTTACGAATAACGTCGAAAACCGCGACGATATGAACATATTTAACTACCGCAATTTTTATAATGGTGCGGGAGTGGCAATCGGCGACATAAACAACGACGGATTGGCGGATGTGTTTTTGACTTCAAGCCGAGGTGACAATAAACTATTCCTCAATAAAGGTGGCTTTAAATTTGAGGATATAACCCAGAAAGCGGGCGTGGCAGGCACCCACGGCTGGACTACGGGTGCAACCATGGCCGATGTGAACGGGGATGGTCTGATGGACATCTACGTTTGCAACTCGGGCAATATACCAAACGACAACCGCGCCAACGAACTGTTTATAAACAATGGCGACCTAACTTTTGGCGAAAAAGCAACTGAATACGGCCTCGACGACCAAGGGTACTCGACGCACGCCGCTTTCTTTGACTACGACCGCGACGGCGACTTGGATATGTTTTTGCTCCAAAACAGCTCGTACCCCGTCAATAAAATAAATAACCAAAACATTAGAAACCTGCGCGACCAAGTGGCAGGACAGAAACTTTATAACAACACAGGAAAGGGACGTTTTGAGGACGTATCGGAGCAGGCTGGCATTTATGGCAGTTTGATCGGCTTCGGGTTGGGCATAACGATCGGCGACGTGGACGATGACAATTGGCCCGATATTTATATTTCTAACGACTTCTTTGAGCGCGATTACTTGTACATAAACCAAAAAAATGGAAAGTTTGCCGAGGTATCCAAAGACCAAATGGGCCACGGAAGCCTGTCGTCGATGGGCGCGGACGTTGCCGACATGAATAACGATGGACACTTGGACATATTTGTGACGGATATGCTACCAAATGACGATAAACGCCTCAAAACAACAACCACATTTGAGGATTACAACGTCCAGCAGATGAAACTGAAAGACGATTTCTACTACCAATACAGCCGCAATATGCTCCACCTTAACAACGGCGACCGTACTTTTAGCGAAGTGGCCTGCTTGGCTGGCGTGCAGGCTACGGATTGGAGTTGGGGGGCTTTACTTTTTGACATGGATAACGACGGCCAAAAAGATATTTTTGTGGCCAATGGCGTTTACAAAGACGTGATCGATCAGGATTTTGTGCAGCTGCTCAACGACGAGGAAACCATGCGCCCCTACACCACGGGGCAAAAAAGATTTAATTACAAAGATTTTGTGGACAAAATGACTTCCACTCCGATCTCGAATTATGCGTTTAGAAATGAAGGAAACCTAAAATTTGCCAACAAGGCCAAAGATTGGGGTTTGGCCGCGCCGAGTTTCTCGAACGGGTCGGCGTATGGCGACTTGGACAACGACGGCGATTTAGACCTGATCGTAAGCAACGTAAACCAACCACTGAGCGTTTTTAAAAACCAGTCGGTAGAGCAAAACAAGACCCATTTTTTACGGATAAAACTAAAAGGAGCCGCCAAGAATACGAACGGCATTGGGGCGCGGGTGCGGGTCTTTGCCGCAGGAAGTTCGCAGATTTTGGAGCAGATGCCCAACCGGGGCTTTGAGTCATCGTCGGATCATGTGATGGTGTTTGGCCTGGGAACCGCCACCAAAATTGATTCGGTGCGCGTGGTTTGGCCAAATGACAAAGCACAAACGATTAAAAAAGTGGCCATAAATACTGACTTGGTACTCGAAAACGCCAAAGCCGACCAACAATTTATACCCAAGATTGAATCCAAAAACAAACCATTCAGCGACATTACGGCGCAGTCGGGGCTACTCTACACCCACAAAGAACAGGAGTTTGTGGACTACGACCGCGATATTTTACTGAAACAAATGCTCTCGCGCGAGGGGCCAGCCCTGGCAACTGGCGATGTGAACGGAGATGGATTGGAGGATGTTTTTATTGGCGGGGCCGCGCGCGGAAAAAAGGCCGTGTTTGCACAACTGCCCAACGGAACGTTTAAGGAATTGACCCAGGAGGGTTTTGTGGCCGATGAGATTTCGGAGGCATTAGATGCCGTTTTGGTGGACGTGGACAAGGACAAAGACCTCGATTTGTTTATAGCTACGGGCAGTAACGAGTATTTTGCGGGTTTCGAGGGGCTGCAAGATTTGCTGTATTTGAACGACGGGAAGGGCGTTTTTACGAAAGACAACCGCTTGCCTAAAATCACAGAAAGCGGCTCGAGCGTGGCGGCGGGTGATTTTGATCGGGACGGGGACGTTGATTTTTTTGTGGGTGGACGGCTGGTCATTGGAAGGTACGGCCAAAGTGCTCCCAGCCAACTGTACGAAAACAATGGCAACGGAGTATTTAAGGAGAATATTAACAAATTGATGCCCCAAAACGCGGCCCTGGGCATGGTGACGGATGCCGTTTGGGCAGACATTGACCAAGACAACTACCCCGAGTTGGTGATTGCGCAGGACTGGGGAACGGTGGAAATTTATAAAAACCAGGCTGGTAAAACGCTGAAAAGCATCGAAAACGAAACCCTTGGCCAGCACAGCGGCTGGTGGAACAGGATCGAGGCCATGGATTTGGACAAGGACGGTGATTTGGATTTTGTACTGGGTAATTTGGGACAAAACAGCCGAATGAAACCGCAAACCGACCAGCCCGTGAACCTGTACGCGGGCGATTTTGACCAAAATGGGTCGGTGGAGCAGCTCATTAGTTGCGCCAACGAGTCGGGGGGAATGTACCCGTTGGTGATGAAGGCTGACCTCCAAAAACGAATCCCGGGCATTAAAAAGCAGTTTCTCAAACACAGCGATTACGCCAACAAAACGGTCGAAGAAATATTTGGGAAGGACGTTATTAGCAAGGCCACCCACCGAACCGTGACGGACGGCAACAGCTGCGCGTTGATGAACGACGGCGGGGGCAAATTTACCTTCAAGCCGTTGCCAGTGGAGGCGCAGTTCTCGCCCATTTTTGGCATAGAACGTTTCGATTACAACCAAGACGGCATAGTGGACCTGCTGCTGGCGGGCAATTTCTTTGACGTGCAGCCCGAAATCGGCCGCTATGATGCCAATTATGGCCTGGTGCTGATCGGAAAAGGCAACGGCGAGTTTAAAACGGTGCGCCCGCGCGAGTCTGGTTTTTTTGTGAAGGGACAGGTGCGTAACATCCGAAAAATAGTGCTGAAAAATAAAACAAACTGCTTCATTTTAGTAAAAAACAATGCTGATGCTCAAGTATTTTCATTCAAAAAATAGCCAAATTGGCGCACTCATCGTAACAATTGGTGCGCTTATGGGCAGTTGCAAGACGGACAATAAACCCGTTTTTAAGCTCTTAAAGGGCGCATCGACGGGGATAAGGTTTGAAAACAAGCTCGCCGAAACCAAGGATATTAACATTTTAGACTACCTGTATTTCTACAACGGAGGCGGCTTGGCGGCGGGCGATGTGAACAACGATGGCCTGACGGACTTATATTTTGTGTCCACGCAGGGCGACAATAAACTGTACCTAAACAAGGGGAAAGAAAAAGAGAACCCGTTTACTTTTGAAGATGTGACCGCGCCAGCGGGCGTGAAAGGCAGTGCCAACTGGCAAACGGGGGTGACGATGGTGGACATAAACGCCGACGGGAAACTGGATATTTATGTGTGTGCGGTGGGTAAATACAAATCGTTGAAAGGCAAAAACGAATTGTATATTAACCTCGGAAACGACGCGAAGGGCGTACCCAAATTTGCCGAAAAAGCCGCCCAGTATGGCCTGGATTTTAGCGGATTTTCGACCCAAACCGCTTTTTTTGACTACGACAAAGACGGCGATCTGGACGCGTATTTGCTCACCCACGCCACCCACAGCGTGAGTTCTTACGACAAAGTGTCGGCGCGGGCACTGACCGACTCGACGGCGGGCGATGTGCTTTACAGAAACGACAACGGCAAGTTTGTGGACGTGAGCCAGCAAGCGGGCGTTTACCAAGCACCGATGGGCTACGGTTTGGGTATTTCGGTGGCCGATTTCAACAACGACGGCTGGGACGATATTTACGTGTCGAACGACTTTCACGAGGATGATTATTACTACCTCAACAACCAGAAGGGTGGCTTCGATGAGGCCATGAAAAAAAGTTTCAAACACCTCAGCAAGTACTCGATGGGCTGCGATGCCGCCGACATAAACAACGACGGGTGGGTGGATATTTTTACGGCAGATATGCAACCCAACGACGAAAAGATCGAAAAAGCGTCGCTTGGTGAGGACGCGCTCGATGTGTATATGTACAAACTCCAACTGGGTTTTTATTACCAATACAGCCGAAACGCGCTCCATCTCAATATGCAAGGCCAACGGTTTGCGGAGGTGGGTACGCTGGCGGGGGTGTCGGCCACGGACTGGAGCTGGTCGCCGCTGATGGCTGATTTTGACAACGACGGTCAGCGCGACCTGTTTGTGTCGAACGGGATTCCTAAACGCCCCAACGATTTGGACTACATCAAATACATTAACAGTGATTCGCTGCTCAATATGCTGTCGGGAAGCCCGCTCTACAGTACCAAAAGCAAAGACAAGTCAGCCTTGGAACTGATGCCAAACGGGCAAATGCACAACTATATCTTTAAAGGCAACGCAAAATACCAGTACGAAGACCAGTCGAAGGCGTGGGGTTTCGACCAGCCGACGGTATCGAACGGAGCCGTGTATGCCGACTTAGACAACGACGGCGACTTGGAAATTATAACCAACGACCTGAACCAACCCGCTGGTTTTTACCAAAATATGACCCAAGAAAACACGCCAACAACGGGCGCGTTTGTGCGGTTAAAATTGCTGGGCGATGGCAACAACACCGCAGGAATTGGCGCAAAAGTGATCTTGAAACACAAAGCCAAGATGCAGGTGGCTACCCAGCAACCAACGCGGGGTTTTGAGTCGTCGTCGGAGCCAATTATACATTTTGGTATGGCAACCGACGAAACGATCGACAGTTTGATCGTGATCTGGCCGAACCAAAAAATGCAAGTTTTGACCAACGTAAAGCCAAACCAAACGCTGGCGCTCGCCCAAAAAAATGCCCTTACGAGTGCGATTGCCTACACCTACGCACCAGTGCCGAAGGCTGTTTTTAATGAAACGGTGGACGCGGTTTCGGCAACGCACCAAGAGAACCCATACTACGAACAGAGCCGCGAGTCTTTGATGCCATTCAAGGTATCGACGGAGGGCGCGCGAACGGCGGTGGGCGATGTGAACGGCGACGGGCGGCAAGATTTTTACTTGGGTGGTGCGCGCGACAAGCCAGGGCAGCTATTGGTACAACAAGCCAACGGTAAGTTTGTGGCCAGCAAGCAAATAGCCTTTGAAAAAGACTCGGTGTATGAAGACGTGGATGCCGCTTTTTTTGATGCCGACCGCGACGGAGACCCAGATTTGTACGTGGTTACGGGCGGTAACGAGTTTTTTGGGACGATGCCCGAGCTGAACGACCGCCTGTATATGAACGACGGCAAGGGGAACTTTGCCCGCGCCAGCGCCAACTTACCCGCCATGACCGACAACAAAAGCTGCGTGGCAACGGCCGATTTTGACCAGGACGGCGACATCGACGTTTTTGTGGGGGGGCGCGTAGTGGGATATAAATACGGCGAAACCCCAAAATCGTACCTCTTAATAAACAACGGCAAGGGACGTTTTGAGGACAAAACCGAACAAATTGCGCCCCAATTGCGGCACGTGGGCATGACCACCGCCGCCGTTTGGGCCGATACTGACAACGACAAAGACCCCGATTTGGTGGTGGTAGGAGACTGGATGCCGATTGTTGTTTTTGAAAACCAAGGCGGCAAAACCCTCACAAGCAACCGCCAAGGCAAGGAACTCGAACAAAAAAGTGGCTTCTGGCACGCAATAGAGGCCGCCGACTTTGACAACGACGGCGACATTGACTTTATGGTTGGGAACCTGGGGCTCAACAACCGACTGATAAAGCAGGCCGCACCCGCCCTCAAAATGTACGTGAAAGATTTCGATGGCAACGGATCGACGGAGCAAGTTTTGGCCTACCTCCGCGACGACAGTTGGTATCCGCTCAACAGCAAAGACGAGCTTGGCAAGCAAATGCCTGGCATTATCAACAAACGATTTACGACCTACGGCGATTTTGCGGGCAAAACCCTAACGCAGGTATTCAAGGCCGATGAGCTACGGGGAAGTACCGAAAAAATGGTGAACACCTTCGAGTCGGTGTACGTAGAAAATCGGGGAAAGGACGGATTTGTGGTGTCGGCACTGCCGCGCGAGGTGCAGTTTTCCAAAATATTTGCGCTATCGGCGGGCGATTTCGACGGAGACGGTAAGTTAGATGCCGTTTGCGGTGGTAATTTTTACGGGGTAAGCACCTACCAAGGCCGCTACGATGCCAGTTTTGGGTGGTTTTTGAAGGGCAACGGCAAAGGACAGTTTGCGGCGGTGTGGCCAACCAACTGCGGCCTGATGCTGGATGGCGAACTGCGGGATTTGAAAAAAATAAACGTGGGTAGAAATCCCTCTATTTTAGGAATTTTTAACAACCAAAAACCGCAGATTTATCGTTATCTTGGCAAGAAAAACGTACTCTTATGAAAAAAAACGCGCTTTTGATACTCGCTATTATAGTCGTTTCGGTGCTTAATCTCCGCGCTCAGGGAAGTGTGTTGCCCTTTGCGTCGTCGCAGCTGGTGGACGGAATCGGGGCCGTTAATTCCCAGGCTAACTCAACCCTTTTTGCCAAAAAATACAACACCATCTACGACAATACCCCCTACCTACCCGCCCAAAATATGGTAGCGGGATATTTTGTGCAGGCCAACGGGAAACGTTTTGAAATTGAGAAAATGGCCTACAACGCCTACGAAAAACGGGTAGAGTACGCGGTAAAAAACGATCTCTTTTTTCCAAAAGAACAAATCATTGAGTTCGGATTTGTGTCGGGAGAGGTTTTTCAACGAAATTTTAAGCCGATGGACGACCACGACGAGGCGACGTATTTTCAGGTGATTTACAACGCCAAAACCCGCCTGCTCCTCCACACGCGAGCGGCGCTGTTGGAGGTGGCAGCCTACAGTTCGGCAGACAAAATGAAGCACTTCGACGCTACCGATACGTACTACGTACTAAAAAGCGACGGCACTTTTTCAAAGTCACGCCGGTTGAATGGCGAGCTTTTGGATGTTTTGGGCGATAAAAAAACACTGATTGATGCCTTCATAGACACCAACAAATTGAAGTGCAAGTCTGCCAGCGATCTAAAAAAAGTACTGGCCTATTACGACTCACTATGACAGGAAAAAGGTTAGTTTACGGGTGGTGGGTGGTGGGTATGCTCCTCGGTGGGTGTTCGTCGCCCACGCTTTTTAGGGCTGTCGATGCGGCCGAAACATCCGTAAACTTTACCAACGTACTCACCGAGTCGGAGACCCAGAATGTACTTGCCTACGAGTATTTTTACAACGGAGGCGGGGTGGCCGTAGCCGATTTTGACAACGATGGCCGCACCGATGTGTATTTTACGGGAAACCAGGTGGCAAATAAACTGTACCTAAACCAGGGCGATTGGAAATTTGAGGACGCAACCCAGCGGGCGGGCGTGGCGGGCCGAGCCACCAGTTGGAAAACTGGCGTGACCGTGGCCGACGTGAACGCCGACGGCTGGCTGGACATCTACGTGTGCTACTCGGGAAACGGCTCGCCCGAAAGTCGCAGAAACCAGTTGTTTGTTAGCCAGGGACTTACGCCCGAAAAAAAGTTAGTGTTCACCGAGCAAGCCCAAGCCTACGGACTGGCCGACGAGGGGTACTCGACCCAAGCAACCTTTTTTGACTACGACCACGACGGAGATTTAGACCTGTTTCTGATTAACCACAACCTAAAAAACTACCAACGCAAAGAAGCAGCAGCCATGAAAACCGCCGTTGATGCGTTCGCGGGCGATAAACTTTACCGAAACGATGGCACGCATTTTACGGACGTGACCACCGCAGCGGGTATTATCAGCAATCCGCTGGGGTTTGGGCTGGGCGTTTCGGTGGCTGATTTCAACGGCGACAACTGGCCCGATATTTACGTGGCCAACGACTACGTGGAGCAAGATTATTTGTACTACAACAACCGCAACGGGACGTTTAGTGAGGTAGGAAAAGACGTAATCGGGCATTTTTCGTACTCGGCCATGGGAACCGACGCCGCCGATGTGAACAACGATGCCGTTCCTGATATTTTTAGTTGCGATATGCTCCCCGCCGACAATGCGCGTCAGAAAAAACTGGCCTTCCCCGACAATTGGAACGTACAGCAGTCGATGCTTCAAAACGGTTTTCATTGGCAAAATATGCGAAATATGTTGCAGCTCAACACCAACAAAGGGCGTAGCTTTAGCGAGATTGGCCAGCTGGCGGGGGTCTCTAACACCGATTGGAGTTGGGCACCGCTCCTGGCCGACTTTGACAACGACGGCTTTAAAGACCTATTCGTTTCCAACGGTTTTGTGCGCGATCTCACCGATTTAGATTTTGTAAAATACCAACTCGGCCAACAAGAACAAAGTACCAGCAAAACCACCCAAACCCTGCTGGCACAAACCAAACAGATGCCCGCCACGGCCACGCACCACTACATTTTTAGAAACAAAGGCGATCTTACCTTTGAAGACAAAGTGGCCGACTGGGGATTTGAGCGACAGACGGTGGCCTGCGGGGCGGCCTCCGCCGACCTCGACGGCGACGGCGACCTGGACTTGATTACCAACAACACCAACCAAACCGCCTGCCTTTACCGAAACTACCAGCAAGAAAGCGCCCCCCAGCAATATTTGGCAGTGAAACTTACTGGCGAACCCAAAAACCCGTTTGGAGTGGGTGCTAAGGTCTTTGTTTATGCCGCACAAGGTGTTCAATACCAGGAGCTTATGCCCACAAGGGGGTTTCAGGCTTGCGCCCACGTGCCGCTGCACTTTGGGATGGGGCAGGTCAAAAAAATAGACTCGGTGGTGGTGGTATGGCCCAACGAAAGGGTATCGAGGCATTATTTAGTACCGACCAACGTGCCGCTGGTGGCTCAGTATCAACAAGCAACCGCTGCACAAAGTGCCGCAATAGTCGCAGAAAAAACTTTTTTTTCGCCCACCACTGTCCCCGACTTTACCCACGTCGAAAACCCCACGATCGACTTCAATCGGCAAATACTGCTACCAGTGATGTACTCGCGCACGGGTGCGCGAATGGCCATTGGCGATGCCAACGGCGACCAACTAACCGATTTTTACGCGGGCGGTGCACAGGGGCAAGCAGGGGTTTTGTACGTGCAAAAGCCCGACGGATCGTTCGTTGAAACGGCACAGCCCGCCTTCGAGATCGATAAAATATACGAGGATACGGATGCCGTTTTTTTTGATGCCGACGGCGATGCGGACGCAGATTTGTACGTGGTGAGTGGCGGCTACGAATGTGCCTGGGACGACGAGTTGCTGCAAGACCGATTGTATCTGAACGACGGCAAAGGAACGTTTGCGCGCGCCAGCTATCAAGCAAAAAATACCAACAATAGCTGCGTGAAAACTTTTGATGCCGACGGCGATGGCGACTTAGACCTTTTTGTGGGCGGCGCTGTGCAACCTGCCCGCTACCCGATAGCCGACGACAGCCAGCTGCTAATTAACGACGGAAAAGGACACTTTGAAACCCAGGCACTGGCACTGGGCTTGGTAGCCGATGCCGCCCTGGCCGACCTCAACCGCGACGGACGGCCCGACTTGGTGCTGGTGGGCGAGTGGAGCGAGCCGCGATGGATTGAAAACCAGCCCGCAGGATTATTCAAAAACAAAATAGCACACCCAATGGGTGCGGGCGCAAGCTGGTGGACGAGACTGGTGGCCAACGACTTAGACAACGACGGCGACCTCGATTTTGTGGTAGGAAACCTCGGACAAAATAACCAATTGAAGGCTTCTACGGACGAGCCAGTTACGCTCCAATACGCCGACTTTGACCAGAATGGTACGATCGACCCCTTCATTTGTTCCTTCAATTTGGGCAGATCGTACCCAATTGCCAGCCGCGACGAGGCATTGGAACAGGTCGTTGGTCTGCGCAAAAAGTTTGTTGATTATAGCTCTTACGCCACGGCCACCCTCGAAGATTTGTTTGCTGACGACGCGCTCAAAAAAGCCACCAAACTAACCATAACCGAGAACCGAAGCGGCCTTTTGATTAACAACGGAGGCAAGTTTACGTTTGAACCGCTGCCAGCACAGGCGCAGTTTGCGCCCATTTATGCCATTGAAGTAGCCGACGTGAACAAAGACGGAAAGAAAGACCTGATTCTGGCGGGAAACAACGCAAATTTTAGGATTAGAATTGGCAAAATGGATGCCAACCCTGGTACGGTTGTGCTGGGCAACGGAAAAAACAGGTTTGAGTACGTGGCCGCCGCAAAGACGGGGCTGCAACTCGGCGGAGACACCAAAGACATGAAACGCATAACCACCAAACGAGGGCAGACTCTGCTGTTTTTTACCAACAACGACAAACTTAAAGGCTACGTTTTTTAAAGAACAACTACTTTTGTTGCTTGTCGCCCTGATCCGACAGGTTTACCAGTGAGTTTATCCAAGCCGCTATTTTGAGCGCATCAGCACGCGGTACTTGGGGCATCGGTGCCATTTCGGTGGCGTATTCTGGCCAGTTTTGGGGCTGGGGTTTGTAGATCAACTCCACGATTTTTTCGTTGCTATATTTACGTTTGGCCACTTCGGCGTAGGCGGGGCCAACCTGCCGCTTGTTGGTTTGGTGGCAAGCCAGGCAAGTATGTTTTGCCAAAAGCGGCTGCACTTCCGCAAATGTTGGGGCGGTTTTGGTGTTCTTGGGTTTCAGCGCAGGCTTTGCGGCGGCGGCTTTTTCTTTGGCTACGGCGGTCTTTTTGGTACTCAACTCGCTCATGGCAAGCGCATTACCGTCGGGAATGTTGTTCAACGTGTAGTAGGCGGTATTGTGCAAAAGCCCCAGCTGAGGGTCGTCTTGGCTGCGGATGCCGTCCAGTTTTAATTCGTGAATATAATACTGGCGCAGGTTGTCCAACACAACGCGCACCCGCAGGCCATCCTCCGACACCCGAACACCTTTTATTGGCACTTCTTGGCTGTTGATGGTCGGGCTGCCATAAACGGGGTGGTACTTATAAATAAACGACTTTGTGCTGTACGAGGCCAAATCCTCGGCGTTTTTTCTGGCCACGGGCATCGTAAATTCTATCTCAAAACCATCGGGCATGGCCTTCACGGTTTTCATTTCAAAGGGCATTTTGCCCGTCCAAAAAATCCGCTCCAGTCCTTCGCCTTTTGTTCCTGCCGAGCCCCAACCCCGGTTGGTTTCGCCCGCAAAAAGCGACCCGTCGTTGCCAAAAGCCATCCGAAGTACGCCCGACTGAAACCCACCCCGAAAATCGAAGGCCGCTCCCTGAAACTCGCCCTTTACTTTTTCCATGCACACGCGCATGATTTTACTCTGGCCTTGGTCGCCCACAAAAAGCTGGCCAGCAAAAGGCCCGAAGGCTCCCTTGGTTTCATCTCTAATAATCTCGGCGTTAGAAATACCCAAGATGCCGTGTGGCAGCCATACGGCGGGCGTTTTTATTTCGGGAAACCGCTCTTTGAGTTTAAAAAAGGGCATTCCTGGGTCTTTTTCGATGTTTTCGGGTTTAATGTACGGCCCGCCAGGTTTCGACATTCGGGGGTCGGCAGCGGCATAGAGTTGTTCGGTGGTTAGTTTTATTGGTGAGTTGGGGAGCGTATTTGCCCAGCGCAAACCCGCAGGATGCCCCGTAAATGCGCCCTTCGTCACGTGCCAAACCCCGCCCGAACCCATCCAGTCGCCCTGGTTATCGGTATAAAAAAGGTCGCCATCTACCATGCCCAGGCCGCACGGCGAGCGCATCCCAGTGGCCCAGGGCTCAATTTTTCCAGTTGGATCAATCTTCATTACCCACCCACGGTACGGCACGCGGCTTTCGCCGCGCCACCACTCTTGTTCGCCGAAGGCCACGTTGCCACTCACAAAAAAACTACCGTCGGGGGCAACCTTCGGCCCAAACGAGTACTCGTGGTAGTGCGACGAAATAGGCCAGGCCGCAATGGTTTCGTAGCGGTCGGCGCGTCCATCGCCGTCGCGGTCGGTCAGTTTAGTGAGCTCGCCGCGCTGCGCCATAATCAAGGAGCCATCTTTATAAACCAGGCCGAGGATTTCGTGGAGGCCACTCGCAAATTTTTTAAAATAAGGCGCTGTATTGTTTTGCTGCGCGGCGTTAGACACCAACCAAACCTCGCCCCGGCGCGTAGCCAGCGCAAGCCGCCCGTCGGGCAGGGTGGTCATGCCGCCCACTTCGAGCAGCACCCCCTCTGGCACGGGCAACGTAACCATTTTGTAGTATTTGTCTTCGTTGGTAGGAGCCGGCGGCATATTTTGGGCGAAAACAAGGGGCGAACACGCCACAAAAGAAATCAGAAAGAGTAGTTTTTTCATCGGTTGAACGTTTCTGAGATTAACGAGTCCAATTTAGCTAATTTTCTGATCCGACCGCACCATTGCCTGCTTAAAATCTTCCCACGTGTCAATGTCCGAAAGTATTTCGAGGCGTTGGTAGCTTATTTTCTTTGTTTCAAATTCCGCAACGGTCTGCGCAAAAAGATCAGGCTCGCTCCAAGGTTTGTTTTCAAATACGAAATCCAACCGCTCGGCCATGCCAATCAGGTAGTAGCCCCCGTCCTGGGCTGGCCCAATCACAACCGACGAACCGTTGAGTGCCTCAAACGCATCTTGAATGTGTAACTCATTTATTTCCAGGCAGTCGCTGCCGACGATAACCACTTTTTTTGCCCCCAGGGCAAACTGTTCCCCAAAAGCATTTTTCATACGCTGACCCAAGTCATTGCCTTTTTGGAGAAATTTTTGGTAAACGCCCCCCTCCCACAAATCGGTTTCGTTGATAAAGTCGCCGTAATAAACGTTCAGCCGCACGGCTGGGTGCAACGGCTGGGTGATGCGTTGGGTGTATGCCAACAAATATTGGTACACCTCCACCGCTTTGGCGTGGCCAACGCTCGCCGCTACGCGCGTTTTGACCTGGCCAGCTATTGGATTTTTGACAAATATGATGAGCGAAGAATCAGACATCCGATTAATTGTAGGTTAGGGTTTCGGTTTCTGGACATAATTACGGAATTTTGAGCTAAAACGATTACAAATCCAAAAACTTCGTCCTACCTTGTTTTATTCCTTCATGCGTTTTTGGTGCCGATTGGCGTTGCTTTTCTTTGTTCGGCGGCGGTTCGTCGACGGCCTGAGCCACCTGCCCGCCAAGGGCCCCGTGCTGCTGGCAGCCAACCACCCCAATTCGTTTTTCGATGCCGTGGTCATTGGGGCCTACCTGCGCCGGCCCATTCACACCCTCACCCGCGCCGATGTTTTCAGAAAACCACTGGCAGCATTGTTTCTGCGGGGCATTAACCTGATCCCCGTTTTTAGGGTGTCGGAGGGGGGGCGGGCCAATCTGAGCAACAACGACCAGACTTTCGAGGAGTGCCAGGCCATTTTCAGAAACAACGGAGTGGTGGTTATTTTTGCGGAAGGAATATGCCTAAACCAAACCCAGCTGCTGCCCCTCAAAAAAGGCGCGGCGCGTATTGCCCAACGCGCCTGGGCCGACCCCGAAATTGGTGATAAACTAATCGTCATTCCCACTGGTTTGTGGTACAATTCTTTTCGGGATGCTCCCAAAGACGTGGCCCTGCGCTTGGCAAAGCCCATTTTAAAGCAAGATTTCGGCGAGTTCGACGAGCGAATGATGCGGGTCTTTAACGACCAACTAACCACCGAATTGAGCAAACTCGTTGAGCCGCCAGCTGGTTATAAAACCCGCAAAACCACAAAGAAACTGTGGATGCAAACAATGGCGGGCGGGTATTTCTACAAAATTTGCCGCCAATACGCCCAAAAACTAACCGCCCGTACTGTTTTCTACGACTCCGTTTTGTTTGGCATACTCCTTTTTTTGTACCCGATCTACGTACTTTTAGCGAGTACTTTGGCTGGGTTGGGGCTGGGTTGGGTTGGATTTTTTGTAGCCTTCGGGGGCGTTGTGGCGGCGGGCTACTGGGCGGCTAAATCCTAAAGCCATGGTTTATTTTGTTGCTGAGTGTTCCGCAATTTGCCTGAACTACTACCGCCCATGCCTGTTTTGATTTTTGCTTTGGTGTTGGCCATGACCGAACAACGTGTTTATGATTTTACTAAATTTAATGCTTGTAAATATTTGTGCAATTCTGCTAAGTTACACACGCGCCATTGTGGTTTCAATAAATAATCACCGCCGTCGGTCGTAACTAAGAAGTTGTGGGTAGTCTTTAAATCTTGTATGGCTTCGGTGGAGCCTTTGCCCAGCGACTGAATCGTCGAGAGTTTTATTTCTATCGAAACCACTGGCTCAATGCCCTTTACCAATACCAAATCTATTTCTGCTCCATTGGCGGTTCTGTAAAAATACGGCATTACGGCATCGTTGAGACTGTTGCAAATTTGTTCTATCACGTAGCCTTCCCACGAGTTGCCCACTGCGGGGTGCGCAATGAGCGTATCGTAGGTGTTGAGGTCTAACAAATAATGCAAGTTGCCCGAATCTCTCACATAAATTTTGGAACTTTTGACCAACCGCTTCGGAATATTGACGTGCCAGGGCTGCAAAGTACGCACAAGGTAGGCTTGCTCTAAGAGGTTGATGTAGCTTTTTATTTTGCGCTGGTCTATTTGTAACGACTTGGCCAAATCTGATATATTCAACAAAGACCCCTGCAAATTGGCCAACATTTTGAATATACGGTACAACGTTTGTGGACTTTCGCCGATACCCAATTGCACCAAATCTCGCTCGGCATACGACTGAATAAAGTTTCGTTGCCAAGCCCACCAAAGAGCATCGGTAGGGGCCAAAATGGCCGAAGGATAACCGCCTCTTAGCCAATGTTGTTGTGGCAAAATAGCCTCTTTTGTCAATTCGCTGAGGCCAAAGGGTTGCAATACCTCAAAGGCAATACGCCCTGCTAACGTTTCTTGACTTTTGGCCAAAAACGCTGGCGAAGCCGACCCCAACAATATGAATCGCCCTGCTTTACGATTAGAATCTATCAGCGAGCGAAGCATCGGAAACAGCCCCAACATCCATTGCACCTCGTCAATAATTACGGTTTTGGCCGTGTATTGGCTCAAAAACCATTCAGGGTCTTGGCTTATCCGCTCGTAGGTGCTTGGCAGTTCCAAATCGAAATAAACGCTTTCGTTGGGCAGCTCTTCTGCCAATGCCTTCACCAAGGTAGTTTTACCTACCTGCCTCGGCCCCACCACCCCCACCACAGGAAAATAAGACAACAACTCTTCGATATTCCCTTTTTGCTTACGTTCTATCACATTATTCAAGTAATTTTTACAAATTTAGTTAAAATTACTTGAATGCTTGGCGAATGACTATTTAAAAAGGTAGTCTTGGTCTAAAAAGCGTTTGGAAACGCAAAACCTTTGGGCAACCGATTCGGAAATCGGTGCCAGCGGAGTATTGGCTTTTTTGGCTACAAGCTATCTTGCTTTCAGTTAGAAAAAATTGATTTATATTTGTTAAAAAAACAGTGATATGACAACTACGTACCAATTTTCTATTGAAGAACTATCAGTAGATTTCGTTCGAAAACTCAAAAAATTTCACCAAAACGGGACTGTTACACTTTTGGTTGATACTGTTGATGAAACCGAATTTTTGCTCCAAAACCCTAAAAATAGAGAGGTTTTACTGAAATCGATTGCCCAAGCTGAGAGGGGAAATTTGGTTACAGTCAATTTTGAAAACCCTGCTCAAAAGCTATGAGAAACATTATGTTTACTCCCATAGCTTTTGAGCAGCTAAACGAGTGGGCTGAGTCTGATTTTACAACGTACCAACGCATCGTTAGGCTCATCAATGAGGTAAATCGCACTCCTTTTCATGGAATTGGTAAGCCCGAACCGCTAAAAAATGAATTAAAAGGCTACTGGTCAAGACGAATTACCCAAGAACACCGATTAGTTTATAAAGTATCCAATGAGCTACTGACAATTATTGCCTGCAAAAACCACTATTAGATTTTATTCAATTGATATTCAATTGAATAAAAAACAGATAACTGCCACTTCATCTACCTGCTTTTCACCCTCCAAACACCGCCGTTTTTTGGTTTCTTTTTTATCCCAACGGCTTTTGCCTGAGTTGATACCACCCATACCCGTTTTGATTTTTGCTTTGGTGTTGGCCCTTTCAAAATGTAGTCTTCGCTTGGAGCAAAGACTACATTTTTGAAAAGCGTTTGGAAACGCAAAATCTTTGGGCAATTGATTCGGAAATTGGTGCCAGCGGGGAAACGGATTTACCTCATTTTTTTGCATTTGGCAATTTGAACAACGCCTTATAGCCGATTTGAAGTTGGGTAAAATTGGCTTCTTTGGCATTGCTGTTCATTACATGGTACGACCGCAAGAATATTTTGTCTTTGCTGTTGGCAATGGGAAAATAGAAAATCTCGGCTTCGGTACGGTAAAAAAACTCGTAGCCACCATTGGTATAAGTAGAGAGCTTATTATTCCATATTTTTTGGCAGTAGACCATACCTGCCAAGTTAAGGCCGAAGTTGCGGTACTGAAAGACGGAGTAACGCCCCTCAATTCCAAAGTCGAAAGTATTGCTCGTAATTCCTTGATACTGTTTTGTGCCAGTGAGTTTACTTTGAGCCTGGTCAATATCCCCCTGCCTATCAAACCAACCAAAATTGCAGAACACATTCAGCTCGGCAGTATTGTAGAAGGGTGTTACAAATGTAAAAATATTGAGTTTCAAGCCAATGTCAAGGTATTTGCGCTGATTGACCAACATTCTGTTTATACTGATAGTATCCTTTTTCCCTATGATTGTATCGGCAATTACACTGCTAAAACCGTTTTCAAATCGGCTATATTTGAGGTAGGGCGAAATGTAGTTGAGCATAAAATTCATTTTGTGTTTGGTGGGCATGGTACGCAAGAAAATCTTGGCCGATGCCTCCGTTTGAAGCAAGGCATTACCACGGTCGGCTTTAAATAAATTGAGTGCGTCAGAGTAAACATTTAAATGAATATAAGAATTAAGCGATGTTTTGACATACATTTTTGAGACCGAATCTTTCTTAGTGAGTACTATAAGTGTATCTTTAGGTGGGTAGTTTAGTCCCGATTTTATGTCGTAGTCAAGCAAATCGAACATTCGAATAACAGATTTAGGGTTACTTTTTCCGATTAGGTAAAAGTACCGGTATCGATCATTTAGTAACTGATGTCTAAAAGAAATACCCACACGGGTGCGGCGCTTGTTAAACCGATTGTTCCACAAATTGCTGTACACCTCATCCGTCTTACCAGAATAGGCTTTAATCTCAGCCGCAACGCCATACTTAAACAATACCTCTACTCTGCTAATACTGTCAGTTCTTATTTTACCCTCAAATTTTTGAACTTCAGTTATATATCCTCTTTCATTATTTTTGCTGGCTTTTAGAAAACGATTAATAACGGCTAAGTTTTTTATTCTGATTATTCCAATTTCTTCGCTGGTATCTTTGTCAGTATTGACTACATGTTTAACAATAGCCGAGATTTCAGCTTCGTATTTCTTCTGTGCTATTCCCTCATCATTGAGGATAATCACACATTCCCCCCCTATGATTTTCGTTATTTTACCCCCTTTCACAATAGCCAATTCTAAGGTTATTGTTTCTTGCTCTTCGTTGTTATCTTTGATAGTGAGCAGTTGAAAGCTCAAACTCTGAATCGCAGCAGTAGAGGACTGAAAAGTAAACGTGCTTGGCCCCCGCAGTTTAAAATCTTTGGTTGCGGTGGCATCGGTTTCTTTGACAGAATACTTAATCTCAATTGTTGAATCTTTGGGTATTTCGCCCATCAATCGAATGGCAATAAACGTACTATCACCTTCATGAATTGTAATTGTATCTTCTTCAAAGCCAGCTTTTAAGCTATCGGCCACGGAAACACATACCCTGCTGGTGGGCTTTAACGCCCAGCTATTTGCGCCCCAAATAGCCATGACAAAAAGTAGAAGATTTTTTTTCATTGTTTTATGTGTTCTTAGATTCAAGTAATAAATGCAACAACAGCTTGCTGTTGTTAGTCAAAAAGAAACCACCTGCTGCTCTTTGGGTCTATAGACCCAAAGAGCAGCAGGTGGAGGCGAAAAGATTTTTTTCTTATCT
>JAAFKE010000023.1 GCA_013298215.1 Cytophagales bacterium
GAATTATTATCGGACTCCGAAAGTTTTGACGACGTAGAGAAAAAAGTAACGGACTACTTTGATGCGGGCGTACAAGTGGTGTGGTATATCAACCCGAAAAGGCAAAATATACATCATTACACCTCATCCAAAACCGTGCAAATTTGTTCGGATGCCGATATTTGTAGTGCCGCTCCCGCTCTGCCAGATTTTGAGTTTGAGGTGAGGGGGTTGTTTGGGGGGTAGTGGGTTAGTGGAAGTAGTATAATAATTGGTGCTCTTAGTGACCAGAAGAACGTAATGTCCTCTCTGCATTCGTTAGGAGCATTTGTCCTTGTAAGTTCAAACATATTTAAATGATAAGTAACAAATTAGACTTAAACGGTAAATCAATCCTAATAACAGGTGGCACAGGTTCCTTTGGAAAAGAGTTTGTAAAGACCATTTTAGCGAAATGGCCTAATGTTAAAAGATTAATTATCTATTCCCGAGATGAGCAGAAACAATATGTTATGGCTCAAGAATATTCTGACATAACTTACCCAGCACTTCGTTACTTCATTGGGGATGTTAGAGACTATGAACGCCTAAAAAGAGCATTTAGAGGAGTTGATTATGTTATCCATGCCGCAGCGATGAAGCATGTACACATTGCTGAATACAACCCCGATGAGTGTGTGAAGACAAATGTTGGCGGCGCGGAAAACGTGATAAGGGCCGCCTTGGCGACAAATGTGGAAAATGTTGTCGCCCTCTCCACGGATAAGGCTTGCGCGCCGATCAATTTATATGGTGCGACAAAACTCACCTCTGATAAATTATTCATTGCCGCAAACAATATTAGAGGCGATAAAAAGATAAAATTCTCGGTTGTTCGATACGGAAATGTTATGGGTTCAAATGGTTCTGTCATTCCTTTTTTCATGCAAAAGCGAAAAAATGGTGTGCTCCCAATTACAGATCCCAATATGACTCGCTTCAATATATCTTTGACCGACGGCGTACAGATGGTAATGAACGCCCTGGACACCGCTTGGGGTGGGGAGCTATTTGTACCCAAAATACCATCTTACCGAATTACTGATGTAGCAGATGCTATAGGTCCTAACTGCATCAAAGAGATAGTAGGTATCAGACCTGGCGAGAAAGTACACGAGGAAATGATTACTTCTTCTGATTCTTTTACTACTTATGACTTAGGAAAATATTACGTGATACTGCCTCAGATGCCTGCATGGAACTTAGAAAGTTTTGTTGAACATTTTGGAGCAACAAAAGTACCAGTAGGTTTTAACTATTCATCTGGTCAGAATACGGACTGGCTATCCGTAGATGATATTAGAGAATTGATAAAAGAACATGTTGAAGAAGACTTTTCGGTATGATAATAGCACGATGGGGCATTTTAAGTACGATAAAAGTAAATTTTGAAGTGATATGAACTCAATTCCTTATGGTAGGCAGAATATTACTCAAGAGGATATCGACGCCGTTGTAACGACATTGCAATCTGATTTCTTAACACAAGGTCCTAAGATTAAGGATTTTGAAGACGGTTTCGCAGAGTATGTTGGAGCCAGATATGCCGTTGCTGTATCAAACGGTACAGCGGCACTTCATCTATGTGCCTTGGCGTTGGATGTCGATAAAAAATCAAACGTCATCACGACTCCCATCACTTTCGCAGCCTCTGCCAATTGTATTCGGTATTGTGGTGGTCAATTGACATTCGTAGATATAGATCCACTGACTATCCTATTAGATTTGAACCAAGTAGAATCTACTTTAAAAAAATCTCGTAAGCAATACGCTGGGATTGTTGCCGTTGATTTTGCAGGGCTACCTGTTAATTTGGAAGAAGTTAGGCAAATTGCCAGCAAATACGGCCTGTGGATTATTGAAGATTCTTGCCACGCACCTGGAGGTTATTTTACGGACAGCAAAGGTGTTGTTCAGACCTGTGGAAACGGAGAATATGCCGATTTGGCAATTTTTTCCTTCCATCCTGTTAAACATATTGCGACGGGCGAAGGCGGAATGATTACCACTAATGACGAAAAGCTATATAATCGATTATTGAAACTCAGGACCCACGGCATTACCAAAGACCCTTCCTTAATGCTTGAAAATCACGGTGGTTGGTACATGGAAATGCAAGAATTAGGCTATAATTACCGATTGACGGACTTCCAAGCCGCATTAGGTTTAACTCAATTGAAACGGGCAGATCTAGGGTTAGCACGTCGTCGAGAAATTGCCGAACAGTATAAAAATGCCTTCGAAGGACAACAATCTATAAAATGGCAGTCTTCGGTGATAGACGGACACGCTTATCACCTCTATGTTATTCAAGTGGCTGATAGATTGGGGCTTTACAACCATTTAAAAAAGAATAACATTTATGCTCAAATTCATTACATTCCTTGCCATTTGATGCCCTATTACAAGCAATTTGGTTGGAAAAAAGGAGATATGCCGCATGCCGAAAGGTATTACGAACAGTGCATCAGCCTGCCAGTGTACCCTACTTTGACGGATGACGAGTTGAACTTTGTTATTCAAACCATTTTGGAATACACAAATGAGTAATTTATGTATTATACCAGCAAGAGGAGGTAGTAAACGAATTCTCAGGAAAAATATTAAATCTTTTTTGGGAAAGCCGATAATTGCTTACTCAATTGAGTTAGCGATCAAATCCAATCTTTTCAATGAAGTAATGGTTTCCACTGATGATACCGAAATAAAAGAAATAGCTATCAAATATGGTGCTAAGGTTCCTTTTATGAGAAGTGCTAAAAATTCCAATGATTTTGCAACAACATTAGATGTTATCGAGGAAGTTACGTCTCACTACAAGCATTTAAATATCCACTTCTCTAATGTTTGTTGTATCTACCCATGTGCTCCTCTTATCCAAACGAAGATATTACACGATTGCTATACCCTTCTGATGGAGGGCAATTCGTACTCAACTTTTCCGATTGTAGAGTATGCAAATCCTATCCAGAGAGCTTTTAAATTAAGTAATGGAAAAACCGAAATGTTTGACGAGAAATACGCTCAAGCCAGAAGTCAAGATTTAGAAAAAGCATATTTTGACTCTGGACAATTTTATTGGATGGACATAGATAAAGTCATAGAAGGACGGAGTATCTATACAAAAAATTCTGGGTGTGTTGTAATTGATACAATCTATGCACAAGATATTGATAATTATGATGATTGGACAATTGCAGAAATGAAATATAAAATACTAAACAATTCAATATGAATAATTTCAAGACAGAACAGGAGAATTTTTGGGCGGGTAGCTTCGGGGCGGATTACATACAAAGAAACAAAAGCTCAGAACTGTTAGCTTCCAATTTGAATTTTTTTTGTAAATCTCTAAAAAATGCGGGTCCTATGGATTCGTGTGTCGAACTTGGAGCCAATATTGGGATGAACCTAAAAGCGCTTCAAATGCTTTATCCTAGTATAAAAATGAAGGGAATTGAAATTAACCAACAGGCATCAGAGTTGCTATCCTCCCTTATAGGGAAAGAAAATGTGTTCAATGGCTCTATATTCGATATTCCAATAGCCCTTAGAGCGGATTTGGCGCTTATAAAAGGAGTACTAATACATATTAATCCTGATATGTTGCCAACTGTCTATCAAAAACTTTACGACAGCGCAAATAAGTACATATTAATTGCTGAATATTATAATCCAACTCCAGTTACCATTCCCTACAGAGGTCACCAAGATCGACTCTTTAAGAGGGACTTTGCTGGGGAGTTTTTAGATATGTTCCCAGAGACAAGCCTAGTTGACTATGGCTTTCAGTATAGAAAAGATACTGTATTTCCACAAGATGATATAACCTGGTTCTTAATTAAAAAAGGATAATTGTTATGAATATCCGTTACTGTAAAAAATGCTTGTTCCCCGAAACAAAGCCTGATTTATTTTTCAATGAGAGCGGTGTTTGTTCAGCGTGCGTTGCCTCTGAAGAAAAAAATATGGGTATAGACTGGAATCAAAGAGCAAAAGAATTCCAAGAAATCGTCGATTTTTATAAAAACCCAGAAGGCGAAATAGGTTGGGACTGTATAGTTCCTGTAAGTGGTGGAAAAGACAGTACTTATCAAGCATATTTCATGAAATATGTCTGTGGACTAAACCCTCTTTGTATATGCTTTGAAACCACCTGTGCAACAGATCTGGGACAAAGAAATTTAGATAATTTATCTAAAATGGGCATGGATGTAATTCACTTTAAGAAGAACTATCCAGTGTATCAAAAAATGGTGGTTGAGAGTTTCAAACGAGTGGGGGACGAAATGTGGCCAAATCACATCGGTATCTTCACAATTCCTGTCATGTTTGCAGTGAAGTTTAACATTCCGCTAATAATTTGGGGTGAGAACTCTCAGCAAGAATACGGAGGCCCTAATTTAGAAAGTGTTAAATCGAGAGTTCTGAACCGTAAGTGGTTAGAAGAGTTCGGTGGATTATTGGGTAACCGGATTCAAGACATGGTGGGTGTTCAGGGTATAACAAAGAAAGAGCTAACACCGTATTTTTACCCCAAAGATGAAGATATTGAAAGAGTAGGCGTTACTGGTGTGTTTCTAGGACAGTACTTCTTTTGGGATGCCCGAAGACAGTTGGACGTAATACAACAGTATGGGTTTCAAGTGAAAGAAGATGGTAATATTGAAGGGACATATACAAACTTTGAAAACCTTGATGAAAAATTAGTGGGGCTTCACGACTATTTAAAATACGTCAAATATGGCTTCGGAAGGGCGACCGATCATGCTGGCATTGATATCAGAAATGGAAGATTAACCCGAGATGAGGCATTATCATTAGTACATGAATTTGACGGTAAATATCCCCATTATGCTATCACAGAGTTTATCAAATATTCTGGAATGAGCAAAGAAGAAATAGATAAAGTCATCGATTCTTTTACGAATCCTGTAATATTTAAACAGCATGAAGATGGGTCTTTTGTAAAGGATTCACAAGAGAATTTGATTAAAAACTTTGAAGTGCATTAGATATATGATTGCTGCTATCATTGATTATGGAATGGGCAATGTTGCATCCGTGCAGAAAGCCTTAACTTTGTTGGGTATTGAAAATGTGATTTCTAATGATCCAAAGGTGATTAGAAATTCCAAATACATTATTTTGCCTGGTGTTGGCTCCTTTGCTCAAGGCATGGAGAATCTCAAGGAATCACTTTTGGATAAAGTAATCGTAGATGAGGCTTTGATTAAAAAAAAGCCTTTTATTGGAATTTGTTTGGGGATGCAATTAATTGCAACAACAGGTACCGAACCTCATGAAGCACCTGGCTTAAATTTAATTAGAGGTAAAGTTATCAAAATGGAGTCCACAAACCTAAGAACCCCTCATTTAGGATGGAATGAACTAAACGCTCCAGATGATTCCTTCTTCGCTGATTTTAACAAAAAGGACTTTTATTTCATTCATAGCTATCATTTTCAAGTAGATGATGAAAAAAGTATTGGGGCTACTGTTAATTATGGAAAAGATTATGTGGCGGCCATTCAAAAAGAAAATATTTTTGCAACACAGTTCCATCCCGAAAAAAGCCAGAAATATGGCATAGAATTGCTTGACAAATTTTTTAAGAAAAATGCTTAAAGTTAGAATTATACCAATACTTACTTTCAATGGTTGGAGTTTGGTCAAAACCAAACAGTTCTCAAATCCAAGAATAGTTGGAAACCCTGTTCAGGCAGCTAGAATTTATAATAGTAGGGGAGTGGACGAGTTAATTTTTTTAGATATTTTGGCTTCTAAGCAAAAGAGGAAAATAAACTTAAATATAGTAAAAGACGTAATCAAAGAATGCTTTATGCCTGTTGGTATAGGTGGTGGTGTGAAGTCTATTCAAGACATAAATGATTTGTTACGAATTGGGGCTGATAAAGTAATATTAAAAACGGAGGCTTTATTAAACCCTACCTTTATTAAGGAATCAGCCAATTTTTTCGGCTCACAATGTATTTCGATAGCTGTTGATGTAATTCGTAATGAAAACAACAAATACATGATTTACAATGACCTGGGGATTGATATTACGATGGACACTTTCACAAAACAAGTACAAGACTTAGGCGCAGGAGAAATTATTTTGACGTCAGTGAACGCAGATGGCATGATGGGGGGATTTGATATACCAATGATTAATGAAGCTGTTAAGAATATAAACATCCCCGTTGTTTGTGTAGGAGGTGGAGGAGAGCTATCGCATTATCGAAATCTTTTTACGAATACGATTTGTGAATCAGTAGGTTCTGCAAGCATTTTTCATTTTACTCAGCATACACCTTTAGATATTAAAAACACATTGAAAGAAATAGGTAAACCTGTAAGAGTTTGATGGAATACAAATGCTTAAAAAGGCACTTTTTTTCAAGAGAAAACTATAAAATTGTTCCTGTTCGCAGTGAGGACAAATACCTCATCATGCAATGGAGAAACGAACAAATCTATCATTTGAGGCAAAATAAGCCCCTTATCAGAGAAGAGCAAGAACATTACTTTCAAAATGTTGTTTCATTGTTGTTTGAGCAGGAAAAACCCAGTCAAATTCTGTTTTCATATTTAGAAAACGACGTATGTATTGGTTATGGCGGGCTGGTACATATCAATTGGATTGATAAACATGCTGAAGTTTCATTCATTATAAATACTGAGTTAGAAAATGATTTTTTTGAATTTCACTGGCTTAAATACTTATACTTGATTGAACAAGTAGCATTTGAAGAACTCAATTTACACAAGATTTTCACGTTCGCTTTCGATTTGCGTCCCCATCTGTACCAAGCTGTTGAAAAAGCAGGTTTTACAAAAGAAGCTGTTTTGAAAGAACATTTTTTTTGGAAAGGGAGCTTTATCAATGCTGTGGTTCACAGCAAAATTAAAGATGAAATAAGCCTCAGAACAGCTACGGAAAAGGATTTGATGCTTTACTTTGAATGGACAAACGATGAACAAGTACGTTCACAGTCTTTTAACAGTGAATTGATTAGTTTAGAGACGCATACAAAATGGTTTTTAAATCGATTAAAAGAGCAGGATAATCATCTCTATGTATTTGAAAGTAAAAAAGTCGAAGCCATTGGGCAAGTACGTTTAGAGAAAGATAGGGCAACAGAAACTGCTGTAATTAGTGTATCTATTGATAAAAAATACAGAGGAAAAGGTTGGGCTTCAATAATACTTAGGAAGGGGGTAGAGCATTTTTTAGATACCCATGCAGGGTATTTAGTAGAAGCTCACATTAAGGCAAATAATGAAAGTTCGATAAAATCTTTTTTAAAGGCTGGTTTTATTTTAGACAAAGAATTAACCCACCATGATTTTCAGAGCTTACTGCTTATTTATAAGAACGTTTAAATGAAAATAGCAAAATATAACATAGGGCAAGATTATAAGCCGTTTATTATTGCAGAAATGAGTGGTAATCATAACCAATCGCTGGAGCGTGCTTTGAAAATCATCGAAGTAGCGGCAAAGTGCGGAGCTGATGCCATCAAGTTGCAAACTTACACAGCTGATACGATCACTATTAATCAAAGAGGGGGGCTGTTTGACATAGACGACCCTACTTCGTTGTGGAAAAATCGAAATCTCTACGAACTATACCAAGAAGCCCATACGCCGTGGGAGTGGCATGAGGCTATGTTTAAGTGTGCTGCCGATAATGGTATTCTTTGTTTTTCGACTCCTTTTGATGATACCGCTGTAGATTTTTTGGAAAATCTGAACTCGCCCGTTCATAAAATAGCTTCATTTGAGAACAATCATCATCCTTTGCTCAAAAAAGTAGCACGCACTGGTAAGCCCGTCATTATGTCCACAGGGGCGAGTGATTTGGCCAATTTAGCTGAATCGGTAGATGTGTTGCGCCAAAATGGTTGTAAAGATTTGGTATTACTCAAGTGTACGAGCAATTATCCCGCTTCGCCCGAAAATTCAAATATGCGGACGATTCCACATTTGAGGGAATTATTCAATTGTGAGGTCGGTTTAAGCGACCACACGATGGGGATTGGTGTGCCTTGTGCAGCAGTTACGCTTGGCGCAACGGTGATTGAAAAACATTTTTGTTTAAGCCGTGCGGAAGGTGGAGTTGATTCTGCCTTTTCCTTAGAACCCGACGAATTAAAATCACTGGTGATAGAAACCGAACGAGCCTGGCAGTCTTTGGGCATGGTGCAGTATGGCGTACAGGAATCTGAAAAAAAGAGTTTATTGTTCAAACGCTCCATTTATGTAGTAAAAGACATTGAGATGGGAGATGTATTTACTGAGGATAATATTAGGGTTATTCGCCCTGGAGATGGCATGTCTCCCAAGTATTATGAAGGATTATTAGGAAAAATATCAAAAAGACTATTTCAAAAAGGATATCCATTGAAAAATTTAGAATAAGTATAGTTCTTTTAAAAAAATGCTATTGAGTTCAGTGGGAACTTCTATTAGCAATTCGTGGGTAACGAAAAGGTATTTACGGCATTTCCCTTGCCGCAGGCGCAATACAAGGGAAATCTCCCAAATACTATGTTATACGAAATTGTGGTGGTAGGAAAAGCTGCCTCAGAAGCCAAAAAGCCAGAATGAGAAAAGGCTTCCCATGTCACCAAAAATGGCTCGCTTAAGCCCCAGCAACAATTACGTATCAACACCTTATTTCTAATTTGAAACATTTAAAATGCTGATTAATAGTTTAACAAGTATTTTCATTAGAGGGGTATCCATTCTTTCCAAGTATTTTTTAATATACTTTATGATTGATAAAGTTAATTTGGGGACTTATGGAGAGTTTGCTATTTTTTCATCTGTTATAAATTTCACTATTTACTTTTTAGGTTTAGATTATTACACATACTATACTAGACATTTAATAAATCAAGATAAAAAAAATGATTATCTAAGTGAGATTTTTTCTTTTAATTTAACTTTATTCATAATTTTAATGCCCTTTTTCATAATTCTTCAATTTTACGGTTTCCTTAAATTTAAACATATAACTCTTTTTATTTTCATCCTTTTTTTTGATTACTTTTCACAGGAATTTTTCAGGACTTTAATCGCAATAAAAAAGAATATACACTCGAATTGGGTAGTTTTTATAAAGAATTTTTTATTTGCAACAATATCAATCACTTATATTTTTCACCACAAGGAATCGCCCAATGTACTTTTTATTATCTATATTATTTGGCTATTCTCATCACTCATAGCAAGTTTATTTGGATACTATTGGCTTGTTAAGTCCCTTGGTTCTATACTTATAGTACCGTTCAACTTTAAGTTTAAGAATATAAAAGGAGGGTTGAAGGTCTCTGCAAGATTTTTTGCAGGGACAATCTTGTTTAATGCAATTTATACTTTGGATAAGATTTTTATATTCCAAATGTCAAATAATACAATGGTAGGTATTTATAGTTTTTTTTTAAGCCTTTGTCTAATGCTCACTACTTTAATTGAGGTAGGTGTCGTTAATCAGTATCTACCCGATTTATTAGAAAGTAGAGATAAAACGCCTATGAGTGTTTTTTTTACCCAAAAGAAAACATTCAGAGTAATTATTTTAAGTATTAGTTTAACTTGTTCAATTATTTTTTGCTTGACTATAAAACCGCTTCTAACTATACTAAACAAGAATGAACTACTTTCACACATAGATATTTTTTATGTACTTATCGTTGCTGTAACAATATTTTGCATTAGCCTTATACCTCATTATATTCTCTACGTTCATAACAAAGATGCCGAGATATTGCGCTGTACAGTAATTTCATTTGTTGGGTTTCTACTATGGAACATAATATTTACGAAATTAGGTGTCATTGGTGTGAGTTACGGCCTCACATTCGCTTTTTTGTTACTATTAATTTCAAAATCATATTACTTTTTTCAAATATCTGATTAAGTGTTTATATAAAACTAAGTTTAGTGTGAAAACATATATCCATATATACATAAAAACATGGTTTCTTGTACTCTTGTTGGACTTTTTAGTACCCGTCAAATCTGTATTCTTAATTGAAAGCAAAGTTATATCTTTGGGAATATCATTTATATATATATTGCTGTCTTCGATAACTGCAGTTTTATATTACCAGATATTACTACAGAATAATTCAAAGCTACAAGCTCCGCAACCAAATGTGGTATTCAACACTAATCTTATCAAACGGATAATTCGCACTTCTGCACTCTTGTCACTAATTGGACTTTTTTGTTTCGGCTATGATAAAGCTAATATTCAGGAATTAGATTACAGCGATGGTATCGCCGCAGCACGTCATCAGTTTATTGACAACGGGGTTGGTCGGGAAAATAGTGTTTCGTCGATATTTAGTGTACTGGGCTACTTTTTAGGAGGTTTTAGTTTCATAGGGTTATTTTTTTCTCTTGTTTTTAAGGAGGAAATAAAAAAAACGCATTTTTTCTTTTATTCTCTTTTGTCTTTTATTTCGATCATTGGGGTTTCGGTTTTAACAGGGGGTAGAACAAGCATAATTATTATCATAACTATTTTCATATCATCTTATATTATACGTGGTTATTTCGGACTGAAGAAATGGCCTTTTTCAAGGAGAAGCAGTTTATACGTTTCGCTGGTAATATTATTACTATTTGTATACAACCTATACATATTTTCGGAAAGAGCTCGCACAGCAAATAAATTATCTCATCTTTACATGGAAACTATGCTATACTGGATGCAAGGTGTCGAGCAAAAAAGTATCGAAAATATTAATAGTTTACCTGTAGTGGGCGATTTTGCTGACTTTATCATCATTTTGTGGGTTTACTTGACTCACTCCAATTGGATTTTTGAAGGTGTTATCGAAACAAGTGTGCGAGATGGAATGGCAACCTTTAATGGTTTCTGGGTTATTTTTGCAAAACTAAAGTTGTTACCCGCTTTGAAAGAATGGGCATTTACAGGAAGGTTTATCTGCTGGCCAGGAGGGCTATACTACGATTTTGGATTAATAGGTATGTGTTTTATTTCTGTAATCCATGGGTTGATAGCCGCAACATACATTTTTAGGGTAAATATCTCCCGTTCACTAACGGTCTTTAATCTATTAATGCTTCTTGTGATCTTTTCTATTACTATAACCTCTCCATTCATTATTGTTATCGATGTTCTTATGTTTCCACCAATGACCGTTTCATTTCTGACTTTAAGTTTTGTGTTAATCTTGCTTAAACTGAAATTACATTCTTCCAACTTTTAAAAGAAGTGCTACCTTAAGTACGTTTCAATGAATTTTATACTTTGAATGCAATTAAGCCAAAAAATATAATTTACTTATCTTCACTAATTAGCAGTAAAACAATGAAATTTGGATTTGTATCTTTTTTCCCATTTAGGCCTCATGTAGATAATGCTGTTTATCTCAGTAAGGTTCTGACTGAAGCTGGACATGAATGTTTTTTTTTAACTTGCAATAAAGAACTCGACTCTTGTTATAACTTAGAAACGAAAAAAGGCAGTAAAAAACTAGAATGTATTAAATGTAAGTTAGGGGGAATCCACTCTTATAAGGAAGTAAGCAATATAGAGTATCTCAACTCAAAGACTGTAAAAGATTCGTCCCGAAAGGAACAGTCTTACTTCAGAGAAATGATAAAATCAAGTATTGGAACAATCTATCACGTTCAAAGTGATTCAGAATTGAATGATGAGGAATATATCGATGTATCAAACAAACTTGCGGACTCTGCAAAAATCGTTTACAATAGAACTATTGACTGGGTAGCTTCAAATAATATTGATGGCGTTATTTGTTTCAATGGGAGGATGGATATTTTAAATGCGGTTATTTCAGCTTGTAAAGATGAAAAAATACCCTTTATTACAACAGAATCAACGTGGTTCGGTAATGGATTATCACTCATGCCCAATTCAAATTGTTTGTCATTAGAACCATGGAATCTCCTAAATGATGAGTTTAAAGACAAACCACTTACACACGAACAAGCAATACATGCTTCGAGTATAATCTATAAAAGACTATTTAAAAAAAGCCATTTAGAATGGCGACAATATAATATTGATACTATTAAAATGGAGGCGTGGGAGGTTTCAGGCCAAAAGGTAGTGATATTACCTAGTAGTAGGTCGGAGTTTATTGGTAGTAAGGAATATGAAGGCAATTGGGCAAATGATTGTACTAAAGGGTTTGAAGAAATAATAAACTATCTTAACATTCCCTACAAAAATTGTATTTTAAAGGCGCACCCCATTTGGAATGAAACTGTTTTTGGAATTAAGGGAAAAAAAGAGGAAAAATATTATAGAGACTGGTGTGCAGAAAAAGAGATATTCTTCATCGATAGTTCTTCAAGGATTGATTCCTTTGATTTAATGTCAAAAGCAGATATGGTACTCATTAATGGAAGCTCGGCTGCTATTGAAGGTGGAATACTCGGAAAAGTTGTCATTTGCTCGACATCAATGATTTACCAAAATGCTGGCTTCACAATTCATGTAACGAATAAAGATGACTTATTCAAACTCGATAAAATTCAAACTAATAAAAGCGAGGTAATTAGATCCACCCTGCGCTTTTTGTATACTTCAAATAGACGAGTCGCACAGTTTGTAGATAGTGTGAGAGGATTAAAAGTAACGAAAAATAAATATTATGAAGGAGCAGACGCGCAAATTATAATTGATACTATTATGTCAGGTAAATTAGTCCCTTATGATACATATTATGCTGAAAGCTCTGAATTTGAAAATGAGATTATTAACTCCATAATAAATGGATCTTGGGATAGTATATCAAATTACGATCTGGCAGATCTTTCAGGCAAGAAAGAATTATTAATAGAAAAATATTGGTTTTATAAAGTCTTGGATGTTTTAAGGAATTTTTTACCTCGTGGTGATAATTAATAAAAGTAAAGAGCTATGTCAAAGAATCCATTAGTATCAATAATAACACCTGTTTATAACTCCGAGGCGTTTCTGAAACAAACTATAGAATCAGTTCTTATTCAAACATACACAAATTGGGAACTAATTTTAATAGATGATTGCTCGACGGATTGTTCAGTGTCAATCATTAATAATTATTCAAAAAAGAATAATAGAGTAGTTCTGCTCACAAATAACACCAATTGTGGCCCAGCAGCTACGAGAAATGTTGGGATTAATCACTCAAGTGGTGAGTTTGTCGCATTTTTAGATAGTGACGATTGGTGGCTACCCAATAAATTGGAAAATCAAATTGGTTTTATGCTTGCAAAAAATATAAATTTTAGCTACACAAGTTGCGTACTACACAAAGAAATTAACAAAAAACAAGTTATTTATAAAGCCCCTAAATCAATTGACCATCTACGCATTTTACATTCAAACCCACTCTATTCGCCGACCGTGATTTATTGTCAAACTGCAGAAAAAATCAAAATTCCTTTAGTAGAAAATGCAATCGAGGATTGGGTACATTGGATAAATATCTTGCAAAGATATAAAATAGGGTACTTACTAGATGAACCTCTTTCGTGTTATAGAGTACGTGACGACTCCATTTCAGCAAAAAAAACTATAATGATTTCGAAAGTGTGGCGTTTTTACTCCAAAACATTTTCTCCACACAAGAGATTTTTCTATTTTGCTATGTATATAATCAATAATTTGAAGAAGCATTTATTTTTAACACTCAAACTAAATTAATTATGTCAATCTGGATTGCTAAGGCGATAGTTCAAAAAAGTATTTCATTTTTACCTTATAAACACAGGATCAACTACTTTTTCCAAAAGTACATCACGAAAGGTGTTTCATTTACTGATGATTATTTTTACGATAGACTGATTCGTGCCAAAAATCATATTGATGGCTACAATAGACATTCCTCAAAAATGATACCGGAGTGTACTCTTGAGATAGGTACTGGTTGGTATCCCACAGTACCCATAAGTATGTATCTGATGGGCAGTTTGAAGATTTATTCTGTTGATATTAGTATGCTTACTTCTTTAGAAAGAATCAAAATAACAATAGAAAAATTTATTGTGGCAAATGATAATGGTACTCTTAAAGAGTACATTAATTTTGACGATAAACGAATGTGCAGTCTCATACATCTTTATAAAATGTATGATAACTATACATTGTCGCAAGTTTTAGAATATTTAAATATTATTTATCTTATAGGGGACGCAAGAAAAATGAATTTAGAGAGTGATACTATTGACTTGATAACTTCAAACAATACGTTTGAACACATCTATCTAGATAAATTATTACCGATATTAATTGAATTTGAACGAGTATTGAAAAAAGGAGGAGTTTCGTCTCACTTTATTGATCTTTGCGATCATTTTTCGTACTTAGATAAAGAAATTACTATTTACAATTTTTTAAAGTTTTCCGATTTTCAATGGCAAATAATAGATAATAACATACAACCTCAAAATCGTGCAAGATATTTTGACTATCAGAAACTGTTCCAAGAGATTAGAGTAAACGTTGTTGAAAAGGTTCTAAATAAGGGTAATCACAGCCTTTTAGCAAATACTCCGTTAAACAAAAAGTATCTACAACATTCAATGGATGAATTAGCAATCTGTGAATGTCACATATACACAAAAAAATAGACATAGTCTGGTGAAAAATATTTCTTAATCGCTATCAACCATTTCAAGTAGCGATAGAAGTCAATGGGTAGGTTAATGTTCCCAAAATGTATACTATTTGGCGCAAAATTCATAATTAATTCATTATCAATAAGTTATTTTATTTCAAATAATCACAAAACTACCTGATTATCAAATAATTAGCAAATTATCAGTCAAATAGTATATAGTTCCGTAATGTTTTATGGCATAAGTGTTACGCACCCAAATAATCGGCTATGACGACGAAGAAAATGTAATCATAGCAGCAGAAAAACACAACAGTGGACGAAGAAACTCGGCAAACACGAAAAACTAAATATTCTGAAACTCTAAGTAGTGGCATTAAGGTTACATTATCCAAATCTGACCTTTGTTCAGCCACTTTTTGTTATTATGAACGAAAGATGGAGTTTAGAGGTGATGTTAATCAATCATTTAAAGCATTGTAAGCATGAATTTGAAATCAACATTCTTATAAGGGCAAACGAAATCTACTGTGCCTCCCCTAAGTCTTATACTTAAGAGTTTGTTTTAAACATACTAAACTTCTGATAATCAGAAGTTTAGTATGTTTTTTTTTAACAATGTCGAATTTTATACGCTTTCAAAATTGGGTAGAAGCACAACAAGAAAAAGATTTTATATTTAGCAAATTGTCCGAGGTTTAAAATTAATAGAAAAATCATAGCTAATTCATTATCAGTAAATTATGATTCCAGAACAAGCTCTTACCTATTATTTGTACTTTTCAACAGATTCTGGTTACCAGAAGATTGAGTCGCAATAAAAAAAATAAGGGGCTATCCTATAACGTGAATAGCCCCTTTGATGAATGGAAGTATATTATTTCCCTTTTTCTTCTAACGTTTTTATTCTTTTATTCAATTCAATAATATGAATAGTTAACTCTTCAATCTTTTCCATGAACATCTGACTTGTTTTGGCAAAATCGATTCCGTCTTTGACCATATCGTTAGCAGATGGGACGTTAGGTAAGTGTTTATTTTGCTTGGAAAACTTCTCTACCTCTTCTAATGGCATCAACTTGTAATCTGGCTCAAAAACATAATCAGCCCACTCTGCCCCATTGCGTAAGGCAACTTTTAGTTTTTCTGTAAGAATTCCATCTTGGACAATTAAACGATATCGGCTACCCGCTGTAAAAGCTGGAAAGGAATTGATAGCACCTACACCAGGAGTTATTGTAGAACCTGCCGCAGTGAAGTCACCAATAGCCACAAAGCCAGCTGTAGCAGTAGGTACGGACGTACCAGTGTGAAATTTGACATAATTGTTCGTAAAATCGCCTCCAATTAACGGAGTAGTTGTGTTACTGTTAGAAATGTATAATTTATTGGACCCAGTTTCATTGAATGCTGATTGGTATCCGATAGCGACATTTCCATTACCTGTAAGATTATCTCTCAAAGACTGATAACCAATTGCAGTATTATAACTTCTATTTTGGCTCGTATAGACATTAGTTCCCTTCATAGATTCAGACCCAATTGCAACGTTTCCACTTCCATTTCCAACACCAGCTGCTGCACTAGTACCAATTGCCACATTATCACTACCAGTGATGTAAAAACCCGCAGCTACTCCAATTGCACTATTGTTACCCCCAGATATATTAGTTTCTAATGCACTAGTGCCTACTCCCATATTGTAAGTCCCTGTAGTGTTATTTCCTAATGAGGCTACACCAACACCAACATTATAAACGCCACTATTAACTGCACCAGCCCCCCGACCTAAAAATAGGCTTGCGGAAAGCTCTGGTCTAAAAACTGCTACGGTGTTACCTCCCGCTTTTAATACTAAGGGCACAAAGTTCGTAGTCCCCAAAAAATCCGTTCCATCAACAGCGTTGCCTTGCTTGTCCCAAGCACCAATTGAGGAGGCGGCTCCTACGCGGGCGTTGGATGGTTGCCAGGCGGTGCCGTCGAAGGTGTAAGTACCAGCGGCTTTGTCGGTTTGAAAAATCACCAGACCCATTGATGGGTTTTTGATGGCGTCGCGCTGCGTTTCGGTCATGCGCGGCAACAAGAATCCTTTAGAGTTGGAGTTAAGCTCCAACAGAGCCGAAGGGTCGGGCTTGGTGGTACCAATACCTACGTTGTCGGCTTTTTGGCCCAGGGCTGCTCCGCAGCCAATCGCCAGTGCAAGGGTAAGAATTTTTTTCATGATGGGTATGTGTTTTTGTTTGTATGCTTGATTGTTGTCACGAAAATACAACATCGTATTATAACAAAAAAATATCTTTGTCAAAAATTATCCAACGGTCGCCCCTTACTTTTGGCTGTCCGCGCTCAATTATTGCCCGCTGGCTGTTGCAGTTGTGGTTATAATCACTTAGTTTTGGTTGGTAATTTTCGGGGACGCGAAGTTTCAATAAGCTAAAAATGCAAAAACGTGTATTTACTCAGTAGGGTTTTCTTTTTGATGGTGGTGGTGTGTCATGCGACAGCGCAATGTCCTACCGTTTCTAATTTTGGGGTGCGGTGGGTGGACGGTGCTTTTGGTATTGCGGGCACGGAGGTGGGTAGTCAGTGCGCTGGGCGAGCGATGGTGATGATAACCCCCGCTACCGTGACCAATGCGCGCTATATATATGATTACAAAACCCTGGCAGACACCGCCAAGGCCACCACGGCCACAACCCACGCATACAATACGCCTGGGCCTTACTATATAGTGCAGTTGGGAACCGTCAATGGCCGCCCGTCGATGGCCTGTGGCTTGGTGCAGGTTTTTGCAACGTCTAAGCCTACTTTCGAGATTTCGGCGGGCTGCAAAATTAGCGTGCAGGTCAAGATCGACACCAGGGGGCTGGCTTACGGGCGCTACTTGATCGACTACGGCGATGGCCGCCCCCCGCAGGTGTATTTACCAGGCCAGCCCACACCCGTTTATACCTACACGACCAACAACAACTACCAAATAAAAGTCACTGGGGAGGGTACTGGCAGCCTGCAGGGATGCGGAGCGGTGAGCGATGTGAAGATTTTTCAGTCGTTAAAGGCGCCCACGCCCATTGCCAATGCGGCGGTTACGCTGTCAGACAATCAATATCCGCGCGTCACGGTGGTGCTCGACGATACGGCGCGGCGCGTAAAAAATTACATTTTTGCCAAAAGTGGAACGGAACTCGTCCGCAGTCGGCCCGTTTGGACGGACTCTACCGTGGCGCAAAAGCAAATTTGCTACCAGGTAGCCTACAGCGACGTTTGCGATAGCCGCGTGGGTTTGTCGCCCCCGCTCTGCACCATTTATGCCGAAAACGACGGCGGGCAGTTGCGTTGGTCGGGCGAGTCGCCTTTTGTAACGCCCGTGGTGCGTTACGTTGTGGATAAAATAGGGGCCGAGGGCCGCGTGACCGAGAGTTATGAGGTAGGGAAGGCTACCTCCTGGCTTTCGGACGTGAACGACCCCGACCAAACGGTAAGCTATCGGGTGCGGGCGGTGTCAGACGCGGGTTTGGTGAGTGTGTCTAATGTAGTACGTATTGTGAGAACGACCCAACTGTACGTTCCCGATGCGTTTTCGCCCAACAACGACCAAGTAAACGACTTGTTCGAACTAAAAGGACAGTTTATCAGCAGCGGACAGCTGACCGTTTATGACCGCTGGGGCGAGGTGGTTTATTATAGCAACGATTGGAGAAAGAGCTGGGACGGAACCGATAAATTTGGGAAGGCCATAGGCGGGGGTATCTACGGGTACCGCGTGGATTATATTGACCTGAAAAAAAATACCTACGTGAAAACGGGTAATGTGCACGTGGTAAGATAAAACAACCACTTATGCGTTTGCGGATTGCAATTTATCCAACGGTCATTTTATCAATCATATTGGCACTATCTTTGCCAAGATATTTTTGTTAATTAGATAACACATGAAATACCGCCACTCATTCTTGTTTTTACCCATCCAGCTATTGTTAGACTTTCTATGCCTGAACGTGGCTTTCAGGTTGGCCTATGGCTACCGGTTCGATGGACAAGTTCCAGGGGACGACTATCTAATTCTCCAAGGGTTCTGCAATCTGTCGTGGTTGTTGATTGTGGTGGCCATGCAGCCCTATCGCTACGAGCGGGTTCGGTTCCACGTGTTTAGTCTGTTGGAGCGGTACGCTGCGTTGGTACTCGTACACGCATCTCTGGTGGCCTTTGGTTGGATACTGCTCAAAGACCACAATTTATCGCGCCTCCACTTGTTTTATTTTTATCTTATCTTCTCAGCGGTTGGCAGTGCCTGGCGGACATTCGCGGTCATTGCCTTGAAGTTTTACCGCGCTTCGGGACACAACACCCGCCGCTTTGTGGTTGTGGGCTACGGTAAATTGGCCATGGTTATCAAAAAATTTTACGAGAATCACCCAGAAATGGGTTTCCAATTCTACGGTTTTTTTGATGACCCAACGCCAGAAAACAAGTCAGCGATCAGGGGCGATTATGAGCGGTTAGAAACCCTGCTGGCAACTGGTACGATCGACTGCGTGTACTGCTGCACGCCCTATATCCAGACGGAGGCGCTGTCTAAACTGGTCGAAAAGTCGCCAGAGAAGGACTACCAGATCAAACTTGTTATAGATTTTACGGGTTTTTTGGGTCGCAAATCGTCCATCGAGTACCACGACATGATGCCCATCGTGAGCCTGTCTAACCAAATGTGGGAAGACGTGAAAGTAAAATGGCTCAAACGCGTCTTCGACGTGTGTTTTTCACTGTCAGTTCTACTATTCGGCTCGCCGATATTTTTTATCGTGGCGATAGTCACGAAACTTACCTCGGCAGGTGGGATCTTCTACGCGCAAGACCGCATTGGGAAGGATGGGAAGCCTTTCAAAATTTATAAGTTTAGAAGCATGTACGTAGATTCTGAGCAGCAGGGGCCAGCACTCTCGTCGGGAGGAGGCGATGCCAGAATTACCCCTTGGGGTCATTTCATTAGAAAATCAAGGTTAGACGAGTTGCCTCAATTTTACAATGTCTTGGTAGGTGAGATGTCGGTGGTAGGGCCACGTCCAGAGCGTCAGCACTTTATCGACCAGATCGTACAGATTGCCCCAAGTTACACCAAACTATTACAAATCAAACCTGGCATAACTTCCATTGGTCAGGTTAAGTACGGTTACGCCCAGAATGTTGAAGAAATGACCAAGCGGCTGCGCTACGACCTCATTTACTTGAACCGGATATCGCTGTTTGTGGATATGTGGCTCATCATGCAAACAGTGCTGGTGATGGTCAAAGGCAAAGGCAAGTAATAGATTGCCCGGTACGCCGATGCGGGTTTCACTCGAAAAGACAAAGTAACCATTCTGCTTGCTTACTAAAATCCGATTTTAGCCCGCACCTCCTCAATTTTTTTCTGCGCTATCACCCGCGCTTTGGCTTCGCCAGCCTGGAGTTTTGCTTCGAGGGCGGTTTCGTTGGCCATATAATAGTCGAATATCCTGCGTTCGGTGGCAAAATTGGTGAGTATGAGTTCATACAAAGCCTGTTTGGCCGCGCCAAAACCGTAGCCGCCCGCCAAGTAATTCTGGCGCATCGCCTCGGTTTGCTCCGCCGATGCCAACAGCGCATACAGTTTGAACGTTACGTCGTCGTCGGGCTTTTTGGGTAGTTCTAACGGCGTAGAGTCCGAAACAATTTTCATCACCGCTTTGCGGAGTTCCTTCTCGGGCAAGAAAATATCGATGTAATTATTGAGCGATTTGGACATCTTTCGCCCGTCGATGCCTGGAATCACCATCACTGTTTCATCGATTTTGGGTTCGGGCAACACAAACGTTTGGCCGTAAGTTCTGTTGAAGGCCGCCGCCATGTCTTTCGACATTTCGAGGTGTTGCTTCTGGTCTTTGCCCACTGGCACAAACTCGGCATCGTAGAGAACAATATCAGCGGCCTGCAAGACTGGGTACGTAAACAAACCCGCGTTCACGTCGGCCAGTTTATCTGCTTTATCCTTGAAACTGAGGGCGTTGGCCAACATCGGAAAGGGTGTGAGGCACTGCAAGTACCAGGCAAGTTCGGTGTGAAACTCGGCTACTCTCGACTGCCGGTAGAAATAGTTTCGGTCAGTATCAAACCCAAAAGCCAACCAAGCGGCGGCTATGGCGCTGGTATTTTGGCGCAATGTTTGGGGGTCTTTTATGGTGGTGAGCGAGTGCAGATCGGCAATAAACAAAAAAGACGTATTGGCCTCATTCTTAGACATTTCGACGGCTGGTTTTATGGCACCAAGAATGTTGCCCAGGTGCGGCCGCCCGCTACTTTGGATGCCAGTAAGTATTTTTGCCATGTTGTATGTGTGTCGGTTTCGGACGCAAAATTGGGTAATTAAGGGCTAAATTTCAACGGTTGCGCTATATTTGTACAAACTTGTTTCCGAATACTTCGATGATCTCCGCACAAACACTCCAATTTTTAGAAGACCTCGCCGCCAATAACCACCGCGAATGGTTTACGGCCAACCGACCGCGCTACGATGCGGCCAAAAAAGAAGTAGAGCTGCTCGTGAAGGTGCTGTTGGAGCGGGTACAAACGTTCCAGGATTTGGGTAAAACAGAGGTGAAGGATTGTATTTTTAGGATAAATCGGGATGTTCGTTTCTCAAAAAACAAAGCACCCTACAAACAAAACCTTAGTATGGCCATTGGCCCAGGTGGGCGTTCAGAAAACTGGTTTTGCCACCCAAGTCTGCCAGGGCATCGAGACCATGAAGCCATTTTGTGACTTTATGAACGACGTATTTTTTGAAGAAAAATAGGTGGCTTTCGGCGAATAAAAACCGAAAACCACCTACTTTCTAAGCCACGTTTGCCCGAATAATATTGAGCGCACCGCCCGCCTTAAACCACTCAATCTGCTGGTCGTTGTAGGTATGGTTCACCAAAATACTGTCTGACGTGCCGTCGGCGTGGTTCAACACGATGGTGAGCGGCTGCCCAGCGGCAAAAGTAGTAAGCCCCTGAATATCAATCGAATCGTTTTCTTGGATTAATTCATAGTCGGCAACATTGGCAAAAGTTAGGGCCAACATTCCCTGCTTTTTGAGGTTGGTTTCGTGGATCCTGGCAAACGACCGTACCAGCACCGCCCGCACACCCAAGTGGCGCGGCTCCATGGCCGCGTGCTCGCGCGACGACCCTTCGCCGTAGTTTTCGTCGCCCACAATAATGCTCCCTACACCCGCCGCTTTGTAGGCGCGCTGCACTGAGGGCACTTCGCCGTACTGGCCCGTAAGCTGATTTTTGACGTTATTGGCCTTCCCGTTGGCAAAGTTGGTTGCGCCAATTAGCAGGTTGTTCGATATGTTGTCTAAGTGGCCACGGTATTTGAGCCACGGCCCCGCCATCGAAATGTGGTCGGTGGTACACTTACCTTTGGCTTTTATGAGCAATTTAAGTCCCAAAATATCAGTGCCCTCCCACGGTTTAAACGGATCGAGCAACTGCAAGCGGTCTGACGTTGGCGACACGCGCACCGTCACGCTGGCACCGTCGGCGGCGGGGGCTTGGTAGCCAGCATCCTCAACGGCAAAGCCACGGGGCGGCAGCTCGTCGCCAGTGGGGGCCTCGAACCTTACGGATTCCCCTTTTTCGTTTATCAAGCTGTCGGTCAGCGGATTAAAAGTTAAATCCCCCGCAATAGTCAGCGCAGTCACCAGCTCGGGCGACCCTACGAAGGCGTAGGTATTGGGGTTGCCGTCTGCCCGTTTGGCAAAATTTCGGTTGAACGAGTGAACGATTGTGTTGGGTTCGGCTTTTTCGGCTCCCGCCCGCGCCCATTGGCCGATGCAAGGCCCGCAGGCGTTGGCAAAAACCTTGCCGCCAATGGCCTCGAAGGTGTCAATGAAACCGTCTCGCTCGATGGTGTAGCGCACTTGCTCCGAGCCAGGCGTAATCGTAAATTCGGCCTTGGTTTTGAGCCCCTTCGCCTCCACCTGCCGCGCCAACGAAGCAGCACGGCTGATGTCTTCGTAGGAAGAGTTGGTACAGGAGCCAATGAGCCCTACTTCAATTTTAGTGGGCCAGCCCTCTTTGAGTGCCAGGGCTTTGAGTTGAGAAATTGGAGTAGCCAGGTCGGGTGTAAAAGGCCCGTTGAGGTGCGGTTCGAGGGTATCTAAGTCGATCTCGATGAGCTGGTCGAAATACGCGGCGGGATTTTGGTACACCTCCGCATCGGCGGTGAGGTGCTCACGAATTTCGTTGGCGGCATCGGCCACGGCAGCCCGCCCAGTGGCGCGCAAGTAGCGCTCCATCGAGTCGTCGTACCCAAATGTAGAGGTGGTTGCGCCAATTTCGGCACCCATGTTGCAGATCGTTCCTTTGCCAGTGCAACTCATGTTGGTTGCTCCTTCGCCAAAATACTCAACCACGCAGCCCGTGCCACCTTTCACGGTCAATATTCCTGCTACCTTCAAGATCACGTCTTTGGCCGATGTCCAACCGTTGAGTTTTCCAGTGAGTTTTACGCCAATCAGCTTCGGGAACTTCAACTCCCAGGCCAGTCCTGCCATCACGTCGCAGGCATCGGCACCACCCACGCCGATGGCGATCATGCCCAAACCGCCCGCATTTACGGTGTGCGAGTCGGTGCCGATCATCATTCCGCCAGGAAAAGCGTAATTTTCTAATACAACCTGGTGAATAATTCCTGCGCCTGGTTTCCAGAATCCGATGCCGTATTTGTCAGACACCGACGACAGGAAATCGTACACCTCTTTATTTTTATCAACGGCCACGCCCAAGTCCGTCGCCGATTCTACTTTTGCTTCGATCAGGTGGTCGCAGTGTACCGTCGATGGTACGGCCACTTTTGGGCGGCCAGCCTGCATAAATTGCAGCAGTGCCATTTGCGCGGTGGCATCTTGCATGGCCACGCGGTCGGGGGCAAAGTCCACGTAGTCTTTGCCGCGCTCAAACGCCTTGGTGGGTGTGCCATCCCACAGGTGGGCATACAAAATCTTTTCCGACAAAGTGAGTGCGCGCCCTACAACTTGACGGGCGGCGTTTACGCGGTCTCCCATTTGGGCGTAAACGGTCTGGATCATTTCTATATCAAAAGCCATTCTGAAACTGATTGTTTTAATTAAAAACTATTTTTTGTCAAAAATACAAATAAAATCGACTTTGAGCGAACATCCGCCCATCAAACAGCCGTTTCTAAGTATTGCGGCGGTACTTGCCACCCACGGCGTAGAGCGCGTTTGATATTTGGCCGAGCGTACACACCTTGGCGGCCTCCATGAGGTTTTCAAATACATTTTGGTTGACCAGTGCCGCTTTTTGTAGGCTTTGCAGTGCTTGGCCAGCCGCTTTTTGGTTTTTGGTTTGGTAGCGTATGCGCGCTTCCACGGCGTGCTGTTTTTCGGCCACGGTCGATCTGATGACCTCGTTGGGCGTGGCCGTTGGCGAGCCCGCCGCGTCCAGAAAAGTATTTACGCCCACAATTGGCAGCTGCCCCGAATGTTTGAGGGTTTCGTAGTGCATCGATTCATCCTGAATTTTAGACCGCTGGTACATCCGCTCCATGGCCCCCAAAACACCGCCGCGTTCGTTGATGCGCCCAAACTCTTCATACACTGCATTCTCGACCAATTCGGTGAGTTCGTCCACAATAAAAGAGCCTTGGAGTGGGTTTTCGTTGGTCAAGAGCCCAAACTCTTTGTTAATAATGAGCTGAATGGCCAAGGCCCGCCGCACACTTTCTTCGGTGGGCGTGGTAATGGCCTCGTCGTAGGCGTTGGTGTGCAGCGAATTACAATTATCTTGCAACGCCAGCAGGGCTTGCAGCGTGGTTCGGATGTCGTTGAAGGCAATCTCTTGGGCGTGTAAACTTCGCCCCGATGTCTGGATGTGGTATTTGAGTTTTTGGCTTCGGTCGTTGGCTTTGTACTTGTGTTTCATGGCTTTGGCCCAGATTCGGCGCGCCACGCGCCCCAAAACGGTGTATTCAGCGTCCATTCCGTTTGAAAAAAAGAACGATAAATTGGGCGCAAAATCATCCACGTGCATCCCGCGCGACAGGTAATACTCCACAAAAGTAAAGCCGTTTGAGAGCGTGAAAGCCAACTGAGAAATCGGATTTGCACCCGCCTCGGCAATGTGATACCCCGAAATGGAGACCGAATAAAAGTTGCGCACCTGGTTTTCGATAAAATACGCTTGCACATCGCCCATCATTTTCAGGGCAAACTCAGTGCTAAAAATGCAGGTGTTTTGCGCTTGGTCTTCCTTCAAAATATCGGCCTGCACCGTGCCGCGCACCTGCCGCAGGGCCTGGGCTTTAATGCGTCGGTAGGTGTCGGGGTCAAGAACTTGGTCGCCGCTGCTGCCAAGGAGCAAGTGCCCCAACTCGCCCGTCAGCGGGCTGTGACCATCCCAGCCTTTTGCCATTAAAAAATTGTATTGCACTGGCTGTGAGGACGTTGGTGGGTTTTTTCGTAGGTATAGTTCGCATTGCTGGTCAATGGCGGCATTGAGAAAATAGGCCAAAACAACGGGCGCGGGGCCGTTTATAGTCATCGAAACCGACGTGGAGGGGTCGCACAGATCAAAACCCGCGTATAGAATTTTGGCATCGTCCAAATTACAAACATTCACCCCCGAATTGCCCACCTTGCCGTAAATATCGGGTCGGTAGTCGGGGTCTTCGCCGTAGAGCGTTACCGAGTCGAAGGCCGTCGAGAGGCGTTTGGCGGCCATTCCTTTCGACAAATAATGAAACCGTTGGTTTGTTCGCGCTGGCCCGCCTTCGCCAGCAAACATTCGGGCGGGGTCTTCGCCGTCGCGTTTGAGCGGAAACACCCCCGCCGCAAAAGGAAACTCACCTGGTACGTTTTCGGTCAATAACCACTTCAAAATATCGCCCCAATCGGCATAGGCAGGCAGGGCAATTTTAGGAATTTTCAAGTTCGACAACGAGGTGACGTACAGATCTTGCTCAAAAACCTGCCCCCGTACCTCGTACTGGTAGGTGCGGGCGGTGTATTTTTTGACCATTGCTGGCCAGTCGGCCAACAGTTTTCGACTTTCGTGGTGGAGTTTCGCCTCTAAGGCAGCACTTATATTTTGAAGCGCGCGCTTCATTTCGGCGTTTTCGACTATTTCTATTGTGCCATTCAGTTGGTACAGCTTCCGCGCCAACGCGCACTGTTGCTCCACGAAAACGCGGTATTGCGCCGCGCTTTCAACAATTTCGGCCAAGTACCTGACTCGATCTGGCGGAATGATATAGGCGGTTTCGGCGGCTACGGCGTTGGGGGTGGTCTCAAACTGGGTGCCCAACTTTTGGTTCAATGCCCGCATGAGCAGGTCGAAAAGCTGGTTCATACCCGCGTCGTTGAACTGCGCGGCAATTGTTCCAACAATCGGGAGCGCTTCGTCGGGGGTATCCCAGTCGTTGCGGTTGCGCCGGTACTGCTTTCGCACGTCGCGGAGGGCATCCAACGACCCCCGTTTGTCGAACTTGTTAATGGCGATGACATCGGCAAAATCCAACATATCAATTTTTTCTAATTGCGATGCCGCCCCGTATTCGGAGGTCATTACGTAAAGACACAGGTCGGCGTGGTCGGTAATTTCGGTGTCGGACTGGCCAATACCCGACGTTTCTAAAACGATGAGATCGAAACCACCAGTACGGCAAATATCAACGGCATGGCGCACGTGTTTGCTCAACGACAAGTTGGATTGCCGCGTGGCCAGCGACCGCATATAGACCCTGGGCGAGTTGATGGCGTTCATCCGAATGCGGTCGCCGAGCAAAGCACCTCCCGTTTTCCGTTTCGACGGATCGACCGATATAATGGCAACAGTTTGGGTTTCGTCGGCTCGCAAGTATCTCATAATCAGCTCATCAATGAGCGACGACTTGCCCGCACCGCCCGTTCCTGTAATTCCTAAAACGCACGGATTGCGCCTCCCCAGGTTGGGCAGCGACACGCTCGGTGCTTTCGTTCCGTTTTCGGCGGCGGTTATCTGGCGGGCAATAACCGCAAAAGGCGCGTCGCCCAGCTGCGCATCAGCCGTGTACGCAACGCCGTCGCACCGTTGGAGCAGATCGTCGATCATGCCCTGCAAGCCCATCGTGCGTCCGTCGTCGGGCGAGTACAAACGGGCAATTCCGTAGGAATGAAGTTCGGCTATTTCGGCGGGGAGAATAGTGCCGCCGCCGCCGCCAAAAATTTTGATGTGTCCCGCGCCGCGTTCGCGCAGCAGGTCGTACATGTACTTAAAAAACTCCAAGTGGCCACCTTGGTAGCTCGTCACGGCAATGCCCTGCACGTCTTCCTGAATGGCGCAATCCACAATTTCTTGCACCGAGCGGTTGTGCCCAAGGTGAATAACCTCGGCACCCGAAGCCTGCAAAAAGCGGCGCATAATATTAATGGACGCATCGTGGCCGTCGAAAAGCGAGCCTGCCGTAACGAGACGGATTTTGAATTGGGGTTGAGTCAAATGAACGCTTGGGTTTGGCATATTTGTAAAAGACGAACGGATTATTGGGTTGCTGCGGCGGCACAATTTAACACAAAAAAGGTACAATCAATTTCAGAATATCATTACTTTTGGGGAGCCTATTTCTAATACCGCAACCCAGTTTGATCCATGCCCGATTTATCGAAACTACAACCCGCCACGCAGGCCATCCACGCGGGCAACTCCATTGGGGCGGCATCGGGGGCGGTGGTGCCACCCATGGTGCTTTCGACCACGTTTGAGCGCGGCCACGACGGCCTCTCCTACCCAGGCGGTTTTGTGTACTCGCGCTACGACGCTCCCAACCGACAAAGCCTCGAAACCAAATTAGCGTTGTTAGAAAACGGCACCGAGGCCGTTTGTTTTGCGTCGGGCATGGCGGCCATTGCGGCGGTGCTGCACGCGCTGGGGCCTGGTTGCCACGTTGTCGTTCCAGACGATGTCTATTTTGGCGTGAGGGGTATCGTCGAAAAACTGTACGCGCCGTGGGGAATGACGTTTTCTTACGTTGATATGACCGACTTACCAACCGTCGAAGCCGCCATTCAAAAAAACACCCGCCTCATTTGGATCGAAACACCGTCGAACCCCGAACTCAAAATCACTGACATTGAGGCGATTGTGAAAATAGCCCAGCCAAGGGGTATTCTGACGGGTTGCGACAACACCTGGGCAACCCCCTATTTTCAGCAACCGCTGGCTTTGGGCGTGGACGTGTCGATGCACTCTACCACCAAATACCTCGGCGGCCACAGCGACCTGCTGGGGGGCGTTCTGATTTTTAGGGAACAAACGCCACTATCGGACTTTGCACGCACCTACCAGAAAGCGGGCGGAGCCGTGCCGTCGGCGTTCGATTGCTGGCTGCTGGGGCGTAGTCTGGCCACTTTTGCCGCCCGAATGCCCATTCATGCCAGCAACGCCGCGCAGCTGGCCGCGTATTTGTCGGCGCATCCGCGCGTGGAGCGGGTGCTGTACCCTGGCCTCGTTGCCGATCCCTACCACCAGGTTGCAAAAAAACAAATGAAGGGTGGTTTCGGCGGAATGCTGTCGGTGCTACTGAAAGGAGACCAAGCCAACGCGCTGGCCGTGGCCACTAAGCTGCAATTGTTTAAGCACGCCACCAGTTTGGGCGGCGTAGAAAGTTTAATCGAACACCGCAAATCGGTTGAAGGGCCAACCTCGCTCACGCCCGACAACCTGCTGCGAATATCGGTGGGTATTGAGGCGATCGAAGACCTACTCGCCGATTTTGGGCAGGCTCTCGGCTGATGCCCCCGCCAAAAGCGGCTTGGGCTCGGCCAGCAGCTCTTGGTATTGGGTGTAGCGGTCTAATTCTTTCTGATTGGCCTCGGTTAGGCGCATTTCTACGTCCCAGTGCATGGAGGCCGCCAACTGATAGACCATAAATTGAATTTGGTTGTTGGCAATTCTCGGCAGGTCGCTTTGCAGAGCTTTGTCGTTCATTTGTTGCTTGGCATCGTTGAGCAAGTTGGTGTAATCTTGCGGGTTGAACCGATTGAGCCAGCCGTGTTCGATGTCATAAAACTTGTAATCGGTGTCGATAGAAAGCACCTCGGGAGCTGGAAACGACTCGATGACCATCCGCTTGGTGGCATCGTCCATTCTGAGCTTCACCTTCGCAAAATCAAAGCCAACCAGCACTTTTGCCTTGGCAATAATCAACGCTTTTTTGTTGTCGCTCAACACATAAAATACTTTTTTTTGGTCCTCAAAAGTATAAATTTCCGAAAAATAACCCTCGGCCATCACCACCTTAAAAACCTTTTCGATGCGCTCCAAAAGTATTGTTGCATCTTTTGTGACAACATTAGCTGACCGTTTGGCGTATAAAAAATAAAAGACCCCCGCTCCCACTGCCGTGCCAACGGCCAACAATAAAATCGAAAAAAGCAACGTAGAGAACATACTTAGACAATCAACTAAAAGTGAGATACTCGTTGCTACTGCCCCGAGCCAAGTGCCAACTACATGGCGTTCATGGTGGCAAAAAACTGGAAAGTCCCCAACAGATAATCGCCGATGCCCGACGAATGGTCTTTGCCTGGCAGCGGCACGAGTACCACATTGGTGGCACCCCTTTTGCGCATGGCATCGAAGGCATTCTGAGAATTAAAAAAGAAAACGTAGGTGTCTTTGTCGCCGTGGAAAAGCCGCGTGGGCGTTTTTGGCTTCCAATCAAACACATCGTTGTCTTTCACGGCGTTCATAAATGGCGCATCAGTGCCGTCTAATATACCTTTTTTGAATGGATCGAGGAAAAGGTCGGCCAAGTTGCCTGGCAGGGTCACGTTTTGCTGGAGCGACTGCACTTGGGTGGCGTAAGGTTCTTTAAAATACGTGTTCATTGGTCGGTTCAGCCCATAAACGCGGTTGTAAGTGAGCAGCGTCCAGATGTAAGACGAATTAAAATTGGCCTCGCCGTTGGTTTTGTTGGAGAGCAGAAACTTGGTGAAGGCCGTTTTGTCGTATGCCCCCGCCCCGCAGCTCGATGCCCTGAGGTCGAACTCCGTCGGAAAGTCCTCTTCGATTTTTTTCTGTAAACTCATCGTAGCAAAACCACCCTCCGAGTACCCACCAATAAACAGTTTATTGTTCCACTGAATGTTCTCTTTTTTCAGAAATTCTTTCGAGGCGCGGAGCATATCCAAACACGCCGAGGCCAAACTGGCGCGGTGCTCGTAGGGATGCGGCAGGGTTTTAGAGGCGCCGTAGCCAATGTAGTCGGGCGCAACGACTATGTACCCCTGCGAAGCAAACAACGAGCCCGCCAGGTAGGTTTCGCTCCCAAACTGGAAGTTAGACGGCGCCTGAGCGTCGTCGCGGATCGTACCGTGTTGCAGGCTGGCCATGGTCATTGCACCTTTCGGATTGAGCGGCACAATCACCGACCCCGATGCCTGAATGTCGGTGCCGTCGGTGCCTTTGGTTTTATAAACAATCTTGTACGCCTTCACGCCGTCTTGCACCGTGCTGGCCAACGTTCGGTCAATCAGCCCGAGCTGTAGCGTCAGTGTTTCTTTGGTCACTTGGGTAATCAGGTTGTTGCTCACCAAATACTGATCGGCGGCGGCCGGGTCGGTGGTTTTGCCGCAGCTAACCAAAAATAGCACAAAGCAAACCCCAATGATGCGATTTATATTTTTCATAAAAAGTTAAAGGATAAAAGTATGGTTGAGCCAACCAACGCTGGTTGGCTCAACCATAAAAACGCAAAAATGAGCCGTTTGTTTTATATTTATTCCCAAACTATGGTCTCTTTTACTTCGTACCAAGGCTCCAACTTAGGGCCAAAAGTATTTTCGATCACATTGCGTTTTATTTTCATAGTGGGGGTCATCATGTTGTTTTCGACCGTCCACATATCGCGCAGCACCACAATTTTTTTCACGCGTTCATACGATTTAAGTTTTGGGTTCAACTCGGCGAGTGTTGTGGCGAGGCTTTCGGTGACTGTGGCGCGGTCGGCGGCACGCCCCAAATCCGACAGCACTACCAACGCTACGGGTTGCGGCAGGTTTTGGCCCGCCACGCAGATTTGTTCGATGAAGTTGTTTTCGGCAAAACCAAACTCAATCTGGGCGGGAGCCACGTACTCGCCCTTTTGGGTTTTGTACATTTCTTTTACGCGCCCCGTAATTTTGAGGTAGCCGTCGCGGTCAATCTCCCCCACATCGCCCGTATGAATCCAATTGTCTTGGTCAATCGCTTCGGCGGTTATGGTCGGTTCTTTGTAATAACCTGCCATGTTCCAGGCCGAGCGCGTACAAATCTCACCCGTCACCTGGTCTATTTTCACTTCCATGTCGGGGTACAACTTTCCGACCGTTCCATCTCTAATATCCGACGTGGGCATCATGCAGACCGCCCCCAAGTTTTCGGTCATTCCGTAGGCTTCCTGAATAACCACGCCCAAGCGCCGGTACCACTGAATGAGCGACGCCGGCATAGGTGCCGCCCCCGTCATAATCACTTTTGCGTCGTTGAGCCCCAGTCCCTGCCGTATTTTTTTCTTGATGATGGAGTTGATAATCGGTATCCGCAGGTAACGGTCTAACTTGGGTTGGGGCATTTTAGAAAGTACGCCCATCTGAAACTTACTCCATATCCGGGGCACTGCCAAAAAGTGCGTAGGCCGAGCCGCCGCCAAATTGCGGGCAAACGATTCGAGCGTTTCGGCAAAATAGACGGTTCCACCCGTGATGATACTTGTTACCTCCACCAAGTTGCGCTCGGCTACGTGGCAAAGCGGCAGGTAAGAAAAGAAACGCGTCTCCGAAATATCGTGCCGCAACATTTTGCTGGTACTCACCACGCCGTGCGCCAACGCGCCGTGGGTCATCATCACACCTTTGGGATTGCCAGTGGTGCCAGACGTATAAATAATCGTAAAAAGATCGGTCATCGGGGGCTTTATGGTGCCCTCCATCGGTTTATAATTGGCCAAAATGTCGTTCCATTGCGCGTGGGAGGCATCGGGGTTATAAACTGGAAAAGAAATGCAGTGCACACTGGCGGGTATGCCAGGCTTCATGCTTTTCCAGTCGTCCAGTTTCCCAATAAAGCAAACGGCACAACCGCTGTGAACCAAAACTTGGTTGATTTGGTCGCCAGTAAGGGTCGGATAAAAGGGCAGCGAGATGTGGCCAGCCAGCAGAATAGCCATATCGGCAATGATCCATTCGGCGCAGTTTTTAGACACCAGGCCAATGTTGCTCCGGGGCGGCAACCCCAACGAATTAAGATAGGTGGCCAGCGTTCTTGCCTGGCGGCCTGCTTCGGCCCACGTAAAATCGCGGAAGGTATCGCCGAAGGGCTGGCGCAAATATACCTTATCGGGCTGAGTGCTTTCCCACTCTTGGAAATATTCGACGATCGTTTTAGGCTCGGCCATTGTCGGTTCTTTTAGGTTATGGTTCGTTCTATTTGGCATTTCATTTGACTCCAAAAATAGTACTAAAAAACGAAAAAATAGCCATTTTATTGGCCAATTAAGTAACAAAGTCGCGTTTTGAACGCGTGAACGTGCGCCCACAACACCGATCTAAGCCCCAGTACGGTGAGACTTAGTGATACACGCAACCCTCAAAAGCACAAAATTCGACGCTGCCAAGGCAACGTCGAATCATTATTTTTTAACCTAAACTATTTTTTTATTTGCCCCCCGCTTTTTTCTTCCGAAGGTAAATGTTGCCGTTTGATGCGTTGATAAAAACTTTTACCCCGCCGCCATTAATGCTCCCATCGACGGCGTTGGGGTCTGGATGGTCGTTGATGTTGGCAAAATCCCAGGCTTTGTTGTCGCCGTTTTTAGATATAAATATTTGTGGCGATGGCGGCATGACGATCCCGTACTTTTTGGTGAGTGTGCTGGTTTTTGTCTTCGTGGCCACGTCCACTTTATCAGTTTCCAGCACCTCGTTTATAATTACCTCCACCGCTCCGTCGTTTTTAGAGCCTTCTACTTCGGCGAGCGCGTCGGGCTGTTGCTTTTTGCTTTCTGGCTTAATGGGCGTTAGTTCCCAGTCCGTAAAAACATCCCCAAACGCCGATTTAAGGTAAAGCGTTGCCTTGCTGTCGGCGGGCAGGGTCACATCTACGGGGCTGTGGGAGGTAATTGAGTGGGGGGCTTTCTGGCTGACGGAGCCGTAGTTTATCTTTACTTTCCCCCAGCCCGCGTAGCAAACCAGTGGGCCAGAAATATCGTCCAAATTAATGGCGGTGTGGTTTGCTTTGAGTTCAATCTCGCCCGAAAGCCCGCTGATGTTCCACTTGTTGTTCCAAATATTTTCGTTCTCACTGATCGAAACTGCCACCTCCCTCGGGATTTTTATGCTCACGTTTCCGTAATATTTATTTTTGGGGACTGTTATTTTCAGCACATTCCCTGTCTCCTGCACCCCCACCCCAAAGCCCGTATTGTCGGCAATACCATTGTTGCCCGACACCATTTTGAGCCCCTCGGCCTCCTTCGGAAAACCCTCAGAATTGGTGCGTTCGGCCTCGATAATGACCTCATCGCCGTCGTAGCCAGTTACCTTAATGGCGTTCTGGTACACCAAAATAGACACTTTTTTGTCTTTGCCAGTAAATTTAATTTTAAAAGGCGAGCCCTCTTGGCCAAACGATGCAGTGGCCACCAACAGGGCCAACACAGCTGATACATTCATGATCTTCAACATGGCAATACACGGTTAAATGGTTAATAAACTGATACTTTCCTGAATTTTTTCTTTCACAATCGCGTCCGTTTGCGCGTTTTCGAGGAGCGTTTGCATTTGGGGCAAGGCTCGTTTTTCGCGCATCGAAACCAGACTTTCAATCACCGACAGCTGCAAAATCGGATCCGACTGCTGGTTGAGGGTTTTCATTAGGGCATTGCGCACCATTTGGCTGTTGCCAAACCTGGCCAATGCCTCAACGGCGGCCAAGCGCACGTTGGCGTTGGGGTCTTCGTTGAGCGTTTTTATGAGCACCTCAATAACTTGCGCATCGACCCGGTCAAAATCGAGGGCGTAGTTCACCGCCTTGATGCGCTCCGATGGCGAGTCTTTTTTGAGCATCGACAGCATGAGCAATTGCTTTGTTTCTTGCATTTGTTGCTTCAAATCGGCTATTTCGGCCAAAATTGGGCTGTTTTTTTCTACCCTCGGTGTTTTGGTTTTGGCAACAAACACCACTGGCGCGGGGCTTGCCTTTGGTTCGTCAAGCGGTTGGGCAGCGGTTGGTTTACTTTGTTTTGAGGGAGCCAATCCAATTTTTTCAGTGTCCCTCAACAGTGCCACATTGTTTGGTGGCGGTTCGGCCCCAGGCGCACTATCTGTGAACCGTCCCAGCCAAAAAGCACCCACGCAGGCCGCCGCCGCCACAGAAATTTGCGCCCAACGCGGCCACAAATTCCGTTTGGCTGTTTTGATGGGGCTTTGGGTCTTTGCGTTTTTTAGCAGGGCATAAAAACGGTCGTCCAACTCGGCGGGTGGGTGTTGCTGGGTGGGCTTCCTAAACCACGGAATGTCGTCAATATGTTGGCTCATTGGTCTGCAATTTGAAAATACGCTTCTCTTAATTTATGAATGGCTCGGTGAACCCGCACCTTGACGGCGGCGACCGAACAGCCCAAAATTTCGGCAATTTGGTCATACTTCATTTCCTCGTATCGGCTCAAAATGAGCACCTCGCGGTGGTCTTCGGTGAGCGAATCTAAGGCCAGGCGCACTGTTTGCTGCTGGTGGTGCGCCTCGTCGTTTTGTTCGTCGGCCACCAAATGGGCGGCCTCCAAGGCATCGACTGGCACAAAATTCTTGAACTGGTCGCGCATGCAGTTTCGGGCAATGCAATAGAGCCAAGTCCTAAAAACAGCGTCCGTTTTGAACGATTCTCGGTAGCGCAGCAATCGGTAAAAAACCTGCTGCACAGCATCGCTTGCCTGGTCGCGGTCGTAGCGGTGATACAGGAAAAAATTGAACAAAGGTTTTTTGTAGCGCTCATACAGCACCGCAGCCTTGTCCAAATCTCCCGCCTTCACGGCAATCATAGCGTACTCGTCGGTCATTCAAGTGGTATTTGCTGTTCAGTAAACAAGGTTACTCAAAAACGTCGGTAAGGTTACAGGCTTTTGCATTAAATTGCGAAATTGTTAGACCTACGTTTTACCGCCCTAACCCCACAAAATGAGCTACGAAATACAATCACGCAAAATATTGAGTTGGGCCGAAGAGGATCGTCCCCGCGAGAAACTCATGCAAAAAGGACGCACCGCCCTGACCGAGGCCGAGCTCATTGCGATTCTCATTGGTTCGGGAACGGTCGAACTATCGGCGGTCGATGTGTCGAAAATGGTCTTAGCCCAGGCCGGCAATAACTTGAACAACCTGGCAAAAATGGGTTTGAAAGACCTAATCAAGGTAAAAGGCATCGGCGAGGCGAAGGCAATAACAATTATTGCCGCCTTAGAACTCGGGCGCAGGCGCAGAGAAACCGAGCAAGTAGTTAGACCAAAAATAGGGAGTTCGCAGGATGCCTACTTGGAAATTAAGCATCACTTGTTGGATTTGCCCCACGAAGAATTTTGGGTGCTGTTGCTAAACCGCGCAAACCAAGTTATTAGGCCCGTGCAGATTAGCCAAGGAGGGGTTTCGGGGACGGTGGTCGATCCGAAGATGATATTTAAAGTTGCCATTGAGCACCTGGCCAGCTCGATTATACTCGCCCACAACCACCCTTCGGGCAACCTCACGCCGAGCCAGGCCGACAAAGACATTACCGCAAAAGTGAAGCAGGCGGGAAAAATATTAGACCTACCAGTGCTGGATCACCTGATCGTGACGGACAGTGCCTATTTTAGCTTTGCCGACGAGGGCATATTTTAGCGGATACTAAAACTTACCGTCCCACTTCCGCTCTTTTTTCTCCAGATACTTTCCAATAACATACGAAACGCTGAGGAGTACTACAAAGAAAACGATTGTTACGATGTTCATTAACATGATAATAGCTATTTTGGTGATTAAAATGCAAATTTACTGCTTGAAGTCGGTATAAAAAAACGTTTACAGCACTCCTTTCGTTGTGGGCAAAAAGTCCATATTTTTTATGTCGCGCTGCACTGCCATTTTTATTGATTTGGCGAAGGCTTTGAATATGGCCTCGATTTTATGATGCTCGTTGTCGCCCTCGCATTTAATGTTGAGGTTGCACTTGGCGGTGTCGGAAAATGATTTGAAAAAATGGAAAAATAGCTCGGTGGGCATTTCGCCAATTTTTTCGCGCTTAAACTCGGCTTGCCACACAATCCAGGGTCTGCCCGAAAAATCGATACCTACCTGCGCCAGCGCATCGTCCATGGGCAGCAAAAACCCGTATCGTCCAATCCCTTTTTTATCGCCCAGTGCCTTCAAATAAGCCTCGCCCAGTGCCAAAGCGGTGTCTTCGATGGTGTGGTGCTCGTCGATGTGGAGGTCTCCCAGCACCGAAACGCTCAGATCTGCCCCCGAATGTTTGGCCAACTGGTCTAACATGTGGTCGAAAAACCCGAGCCCGGTTGCCATTTTAGACTGGCCAGTACCGTCCAAATTGAGTTCAATTCTTATCTGTGTTTCCTTCGTAACCCGCTCCACGGTGGCACGGCGGGCGGGCAGTTTCAAAAAAGCAAAAATATCGTCCCAGTTGCTGGTTCTCAGCACCAGTGCCTTTTGCTGCTCATCGGTCAGTGTATCAGTTATCGGAAACCCGAAACCTTCGATCAAAATGGCTTTTGCCCCCAAATTTACGGCCAGTTGCACGTCCGTCAGGCGGTCGCCGATCACGAAACTATTCGGCAAATCGTAATCTGCGCTAAAATATTTGTGCAACATTCCCACGGCGGGTTTGCGGGTCGGCGCGTTTTGGTGGCCAAAAGTCCGATCAATAAAAATACCGGCAAAAGGCACGTTTTCGTCGGCCAGGGTTTGAGCAATAAAATTTTGGACGGGCCAAAAAGTATTTTCGGGAAAAGAATCCGTCCCCAAACCGTCTTGGTTGGTCACCATCGACAGTTCGTAGTCGGTTTCTTCGGCAATTCGGCGCAGGTTAGAAATGCACTTGGGGATGAAGGCCAACTTCTCGAAAGAGTCAATCTGGTAATCGGCGGGTTCTTTGATGATCGTCCCGTCGCGGTCAATAAACAGTACTTTTTTCATGCTTTGTGTGGATGAATTGGCCGAAAAACCGAGGTTTCAAGTGGTTTGTTTCGACGCACAAAGGTAAATCAGTTATACTTTTGAGCCAAATAAAATAGTTTTTCTTTGGTCGTACATCGTTTCTTGGCTTAATTTGTTGTCTGGTAGCGTTGCAAAACGAAAACCATTTTTTTAAATAGTAAAAATATTTAAGTCGATAGAGATAAATGAAAATAGACATTAATCCCAACGTTAGCACTGAGGCTCAGGAAGATATTATAGAACTGGCCAACAAGATTGATTTTTTTACGTCTGGTTTGGGCAGCGAAGAAGCCTTCCGTAAGTTTAGGCTCACGCGCGGCGTGTACGGCCAACGCCAGTCTGGCGTACAAATGATCCGCATAAAACTACCCTACGGAAAAGTAACCGCCGACCAACTTACGCGCATCGCCGATTGTTCGGATCGGTACGCAACGGGCAACCTCCACGCCACAACGCGCCAGGATATTCAGCTCCACTTCGTGAAACTGGCCGAGTCTCCGCTGCTCTGGAACGACCTCGAAGACGCGGGCATCACCCTGCGCGAAGCCTGCGGCAACACGGTTCGCAACGTAACTGCTTCGTTTAAAGCGGGCATCGACCCCAACGAACCCTTCGACGTGACACCGCACGCCCACGCTATTTTTGCTTATTTTTTGCGCAACCCCATTTGTCAAGACATGGGTCGTAAGTTTAAAATCGCGCTGTCGTCGTCCGAGAAAGACGAGGCGTTCGGTTTCATGCACGACATCGGTATCATTCCCCGCCTGCAAATGCAATCGGGGGTAGCAGTACGCGGCTTCAAAATATTGATCGGCGGCGGTTTGGGGGCGCAACCATTTTTGGCCCAGGTAGCCCACGAGTTCCTGCCCGAAAACCAACTTATCCCCTTCATAGAAGCCACCATTCGGGTTTTCGACCGCTACGGCGAGCGCGTGCGGCGGCACAAAGCCCGCCTAAAATACCTTTTGAACGACCTCGGCTTAGAAGATTTTATGGCAAAGGTAAACGCCGAGTGGGTTGCCCTCAAAAACCCACTCTACGAAATTGAGCAGTCGGCGTTCGACAACCCGCTGCATTTGCCAGTACTGCCAACGAGCGTGGGCCAAGAAAGTGCCTCAAACGATGAGAAAGAATACAGTATTTGGCGTAAAACAAACGTATTTGAGCAAAAACAACCAGGATTTTTTGCCGTCCAGCTGCGCGTTCAGTTGGGCGATATGCCCAGCGACACGGCCCGGGCATTGGCCGATGTTGTGCGGCAGTACGCCGCCGACGACCTGCGCGTAACGCCAAATCAGGGGTACATTATGCGGTTCGTGCGGGCCGAAAGCCTGCCGATTGTTTACCAAAAATTAGCAGAACTAAACCTGGTAGAACCTGGTTTTGACACCACCGCCGACATAACAACCTGCCCAGGAACGGACACCTGCAACCTGGCCATTACGAGCAGTTATGGCATTACGCGGGAGCTGGAGCGGGTGATGAAGGCCGAGTTTTCCGATATTGTTTACAACGACGACATCAAAATCAAAATTTCGGGCTGCATGAATGGGTGTGGGCAGCACAGCATTGCCAACATTGGTTTCCACGGGAGTTCGATCAAAAACGGGGCTTACGTTTTGCCAGCCTTGCAAGTACTTTTGGGGGGTGGCTTTGCCGAAACGGGTACGGGAACGGTTGGCGACAAAGTCATCAAAATACCTACCAAACGCGGCCCCGATGCGCTCCGTTTGTTGTTGGGCGACTACGACAGTCGGGCCAACGAAGGCGAATACTACAATGAATACTACCGACGCGCGGGCAAAAACTATTTCTACAGCCTCCTAAAACCACTGGCCGATCTGACCACAGCGACCGATTCGGACTACGTGGACTGGGATCATGCCGAACGGTACGCCACCGAGGTCGGAGTGGGCGAGTGCGCGAGTGTGATTTTGGATTTGGATTTGGTGGCCACTACCCTCATCGAAGCTGAGGAAAAGCTACAAAAAGCGCAGGAAACGTTCAAAAAGCAGGATTACGCCGATGCCGTTTACCACGCCTACAATACCTTCGTGACGGCCGCCAAGGCTGGGCTTTTGGCACTGTCGGTGCCAACCAACACCCAAATAGGCATTGTGAACGATGCCGACAAGCATTTTTCTGACGGTGACGGCCGCTTAAAAGAACGTATTTTGAGCATCAACCAAAACGCTGCGACGCCAGAATTTGCCAGCGAGTTCATTGCCGACGCGGCGGTCTTTCTGGCGATGATTCAAACCAAACGCGCCGAGCAGATTGAGCGCGAAGGCGCGCCGCGTTCGCAGGCCGTGTTTTTTGGCTTAGACAGTTAGCGGTTTTTGGTTGTCAGTGAGGACACTGACAACGGCATTGGATTGTCAGTATCTTCACTGGCAACGGCTTTATTGGGTTGGTTTTAGACTTCTTTATCGTCCACAAAACGAACGCAAAAGGCTGCGATAAGCATAAAAAAACCACCAGCTATAACTACATAAAGTGGCGCTTCAATTGAATTTTCGCCAAAGAATGCGCGGACAATGCGGCCAATGAGGAGCGAGGCCAAAATTTCGGGTATGACAATAAAAAAATTGAATATGCCCATGTAAACGCCCATTTTATTGGGCGGCAAACAGCCCGACAAAATAGCGTAGGGCATCGACAAAATAGATGCCCAGGCAATGCCCACGCCGATCATTGGCACAAAAAGCCCCCATTTAGAGGTCACAAAATAAGTAGAGATCAGACCCAAACCACCGCAAACCAAGCACACCGTGTGCACAAATTTGCGGCTGGTTTGCTTGGCTATTTGGGGCAGCAAAAACGCCACCAAAAAGCATACAATCGAATACGTGGCAAAGTTCACGCCGTTCCACTCTCCGCCCGCTCTAAACTCGGGCGAGTCGGTGGTGGTGGCACCAAATATGTGGTAGGAGGTCATTAGCCCAAAAAATATCCACATACAAAACAAGCCAAGCCACGTAAACAGCTGCACAACGGCCAGTTGTTTCATGGTTGTAGGAATGGTTGAGATAGACCCAACGAGTTCCGAAAAATACCCCGCCACGCCTTTGTTTTCGGCTTTTTCGCGTTCAAACTCTTCCATGTCGGCGGGCGGATTTTCGTTGGTGGTGAGGCAAGTATAAAGCACCGACAAGAAAAATATGACCGCCCCAGCCTGAAAGGCATACTTGGTACTGAGCGAAATGCCGCTTTCGGTGGTGCCCACTACCCCCAACGTTCCGAAGAGAAAGGGGAGCAGATTGGCGAAGGTTTGCCCCAATCCAATAAAAAATGACTGCATGGCAAAGCCCGCCGTGCGCTGGCTAATGTCGAGTTTATCGGCCACGAATGCCCTAAACGGCTCCATTGACACGTTTATGCTCGCGTCGAGAATCCACAACAAGCTGGCGGCCATCCACAACGCTTTCGACTCGGGCATGAAAAACAACCCGAGCGAACTGAGCAACGCGCCGATGAAAAAATAGGGCCGTCGCCGTCCAAATTTGGTCCAAGTTCGGTCAGATGCCGACCCGATTATGGGCTGAATCAGCAGTCCCGTCACTGGGCCAGCCAACCATAAAATAGGAATCTCATCGGGATTGGCTTTGAGCTGGGCGTAAATAGCGCTCATGTTGGCCAACTGCAGCCCCCAGCCAAACTGAATGCCAAAGAAGCCAAAATTCATGTTCCAAAGCTGCCAAAACGATAATTTGGGTTTAGAAACGGCGGTGGTGGACTGGGATATTGCGTTGGCAGCCATGCGTCTGATTGGTTAAGTTGAAAGGGTCAAAAAATAGGATATTTACGATGCTGTGATCTCAAAAATTTTAACGCTACACGGTTCAAAAACAAAGTTATCGGGGTGTGTTTCTGCAACGCCAACGCGGCGATTGGCCGAAAAAACAACTTTAAAAGCTATGTCGTCCTGCACTCCGAAGCCCAACGTTTGGCGGGCGTGGTCTGGCAAAAAAATAGTATAATCTAAGCTATCGTTCAAATCAAAATGGCAAACTACCAGCAATTTTTGGGCGGGTGTGTGCCTGATAAAACTGTACGTTCGGGCGCGGTTGTAGGTTTGTGCGTACTGCAAGTCGTAGAAACCTCCCGCCACAATTGCCTCGTTCCCGACCACAAACATATTCAATTCTGCATAGAAATTGCGCAATTTTTTCTGCGAATTTGTCAATTTATTATCCGAAAAATCCGCGCTCACCCATTTTTGGTATTCTTCCACGCACCAGTAGTCAAAAATAGTGGTGCGGCCATCGTTGCCACTAAAGCCTTCGGAGCGGTTTGGCAACACGCCAAACTCCTGCCCAAAATAAAGCATGAGCGGCCCACCGTGGAGCGTGGCCGAAAGCACCATGGCAGGCACGGCTACAAAGGGATCGTTGGCAAAAAAGCGCGACGCGATGCGTTGTTCGTCGTGGTTTTCGAGAAATCGCAACATTCGCTCACCGTAGTTTCCCGATTCATTTTGCCACACCCGCGTTATGTCGTCGGCGTGGCCGTGGCCTTCCATCAAACGCCGCAGTGCATCGTAAAGACCCACTTTGTCGTACAAATAATCGAGCTTGCCCCCAAAAATATAGTTTTGGTACTCGGCGGGATTATACACTTCGGCAATGAAAATAAGGTGCGGATAATGCGCTTTTAGCTCATCGATAACCCACGCCCAAAAGGCCACTGGAACCATTTCGGCCATGTCGCACCGGAAACCGTTTACGCCTTTTGCGGCCCAAAACAATAAAACATCCCGCATTTTGAGCCACGTGTTAGGCACAGGATCGAAGTGCGCGGCGTGGCCGTGCTGGTAATCTACCCCGTAATTGAGTTTGACGGTCTCGAACCAATCGTTGATGCTCGGCTGGTGCCAGAAAACATCGTTGCCACTGGCTTTGGCGGGGTACTCCTCGTATTTCTGAGGAGATATTTCCGTCGGAAGTTGAATACCCTCGGGCAGCACAAAGGCTCGGTCGGGTAGGTAGTAAAAATTGTTTTGGGCTGAAAAAGCAACGTTCACATCGTCATCGGCCCCAAAATCAATCACGCCCTCGGGCTTGGCATCGGAGTGGTATTGCCGCGCCAGGTGGTTGGGCACAAAATCGATAATAACTTGTAAACCAGCTTGGTGCGTGCGAAGTACGAGGGCTTCAAACTCGGCCATTCGGTCGTTTACATTCACGGCAAGGTCGGGATTTACGTCGTAGTAATCCTTAATTGCGTAAGGCGAGCCAGCGCGGCCTTTCACCACCAGCGGGTTGTCGGCCACGATGCCATAGGCCGAATAATCGGTCATGGTGGCGTGTTCGATGATCCCCGTGTACCAAACGTGCGACACCCCCAAACGCTTGAGTTCGACCAGCGATTTTGACGTAATGTCGTTGAACTTTCCCGTTCCGTTTTGCTCAATAGTACCTCCCTGAATATTGGTTAAGTTGGTGTTTCCGAACAGGCGCGTAAAAATTTGGTAGATAATGTGTTTGTGGTTTGGCATCGTCGATTGGGTAAAAAGTATGATATTTGCGCCAAATTAAGCACAAAATGAAATTACACCGAATTTTAGTTACCGCCGTGGTGGATGCGCTCACCGAAATATTTGTGGCCAAACGCCACGCCAGCCAGGTTGTGGAAGCTGTCTTGAAATCAAATAAAAAGTGGGGCGCGCGAGACCGCGCCTTCATAGCCGAAAACACCTACGAGATTGTTCGGTGGTGGCGGCTGCTTAGTTATATGGCTGACAGTGAGAATGTTTGGAGTATTTTTGGTGCTTGGCAGGTTAGCCAAGGCCACCCCCTACCCGACTGGCCCGAATTTACGGGCATAGGCCCCGAAAGCATTTTGGCCCGCGCCAAAACTGCCAACGGCATCCGAAAAATACGGGAATCAGTCCCCGACTGGTTGGACGAAGTTGGTGAAAAAGAATTGGGCCACAACTGGGATACCGAGCTGGCGGCCCTCAACCAAACGGCTGCCGTGGTGCTCAGGGTGAACACCCTGCGAAGCCCAACGGCGGCTTTTGCCATGGTACTAAACCAGGAACAAATACCAACCCAAACCGTGCCAGGGGCTCCCGATGCGCTGGTGCTTCAAACCAAAAAAAACCTACTGAGCACGCAATACTACCAAGACGGTCTGTTTGAAATACAGGACACGGGGTCGCAGCTGATCGCCCCGTTTTTAGATGCCGAGCCCAACCAAATGGTCATTGATGCCTGCGCGGGCGCGGGGGGTAAATCGTTGCATTTGGCAACCCTGATGGGCAACAAAGGCAAAATAGTGGCCATGGACGTTGAGGGTCGAAAACTGGAAGAACTCCGCAAACGTGCCCTCCGCAACAAAATTAAAATGATCGAAACCAAAACGATAGATTCTGCCGATTCGATCAAAAAATACCACAACACCGCCGACCGCCTGCTGCTGGACGTGCCGTGTTCGGGATTGGGCGTTTTGCGCCGCAACCCCGATGCCAAGTGGAAACTAACGCCCGAGTTTTTGGACAAAATCCGCCAGACGCAGTGGGAAATACTGTCTGAGTACGCCAAGATGCTCAAAGTTGGGGGCAAAATGGTGTACGCCACGTGTAGCATCCTGCCATCGGAGGGCGAGCAACAGGTTGCCCGTTTTTTAGAGGTTTTTGGCAAGCACTGGGAGCTGCTCTCGGAAGCCCGCACTGGCCCCGCTCAAAACAGTACCGACGGCTTTTACATGGCGGCTTTGCTAAGAAAATCGTAGCGCACTGCGCCTTTTCATTTTAGTTGAATATATTGCGAAACAGAAAAACCAAATCGCCTCAAAATGAAAAACCTGATCTTCGTACTTTTAATTTCTGTTCCGTTGCTTTGCGTGGCTCAGGTAGAGCGCGTCGAGCCCACCAACTGGTACGTGGGCATGAAAAACCCCGACGTGCAGCTGCTTTGGTACGGCAAGAACGTATCTGCGGCTCAAATTAGCCTAAAATATCCTGGCGTGACGATCAAAAAAATCCATAAAGTCGAAAGCCCGAACTACCTTTTTGTGGACTTAACAGTCAGCAAAAACGCCAAGCCTGGCACCATGTCGTTCGACGTGAAACTGCCTGGTGCGCCACTGCCGATGAAACATGCCTACGAGCTTCGGCAAAAAACGCACAAGCCGCTTTTGGTGTCGCCAGCCGACTTTGTGTATTTAATCATGCCCGACCGCTTTGCCAACGGTGACACCACGAACGACAAATTTGCCGATATGCGCGATCCCCAATCCGAGCGAAGCAATCCATTTCTGCGGCACGGGGGCGATTTTCAGGGCATTATCAACCACCTCGACTATTTGCAAGAACTGGGCGTGACGTCGCTCTGGCTAACACCCGTTCTCGAAAACAATGGCTCGCTCAAAAAAGAGCTCCACGGCAATATGCAGGCCAGCTACCACGGGTATCATTTCACCGACCACTACCAGATAGACCGCCGTCTGGGAGGTAACGAGGGCTACAAAAAATTGGGCAACGCACTCCACCAACGCGGGCTAAAACTGATCCAAGACGCAGTATATAACCACGTGAGCGAAGACCACTGGATGTACCGCGACCAACCCACCAAAGATTGGTTTAACAATTGGCCCGCCTACACCGAAACAACCCACAAAGAAATGCCACTGAGCGACCCGCACGGGGCAAACATAGACCGAAAAGTGCTCTCCGATGGTTGGTTTACTAAGTTTTTGCCCGATCTCAATCAGCGTAACCCATTCTTGGCCAAGTACTTGACTCAACACGCTGTTTGGAGCACCGAAAATTTTCATTTAGACGGCTGGCGCATCGACACCTACAAATACAACGATCTACCGTTTATGAACCAGTGCAACCAAGCACTCATGGACGAGTATCCCAACTTACTTATCTTCGGCGAAACCGTGGCTAACACCCCCGCCGCGCTGTCGTATTACGTTAAAAACAACGTTGATTTCAAGTTCAAATGCAACCAACCGAGCACGTGCGACTTTCCTGCTTTTGAGGCCGTAAAAGCCGCTCTCAACGAGCCTTTCAGCTGGGATGGCGGCATGAGTAGGTTGTACAACACCCTGGCCCAGGATTTTTTGTATGCCGCGCCCGACAAGCTGGTCACATTCTTAGAAAACCACGACACCGACCGGTTCTTTTCGGTGGTGGGCCAAGACTTAGACAAGTACAAGATGGGCATTGCCTGGCTACTCACCACGCGCGGTGTGCCCCACTTTTATTACGGAACGGAAGTGTTAATGAAAAACTTCAAAAACCCCACCGATGCCGAAGTGCGGCGCGATTTTACGGGCGGTTGGGCGGACGACAAGGAGAATAAATTTAGTTCTCAGGGCCGAAACGCCCAAGAAAACGAAGCCTTTGGATTTGTGAAAAAACTGGCCAACTACCGCAAAAACACGCCCGCCCTCCACGGTGGTGAGTTCACGCAGTACGTGCCAAAGGACGGCATATACGTGTATTTTAGGCACAACGCCACCAAAACAATCATGGTGGTTTTGAACACCAACGCCACCGAAACAAAACTGAACACCACCCGTTTTGGGGAGAACATAAAAACGGCCAAAACGGCCAAAAACATACTGACCGACCAGACCGTGACCGACCTGCAAACACTGGTACTGCCCGCCAAAGCCACCATGGTACTTGAGCTTCAGTAGGAAAGTCTGCCTTGTTCAAAATTCAATTTAGTCTAACAGCCTACCACCCACAAAATGCCAATAAAAGCCTTTATATTCGACCTCGACGGTGTCATTGTAGATACCGCCGTTTTTCATTACCAAGCCTGGAAACGGATGGCCAACCAAAAACTGGGGTTCGACATCAGCGAAGAATTTAATGAAACCCTGAAAGGTGTGAGCCGCGTGGAATCATTGGAACGAATACTGCAACTGGGCAACAAAACAATAACTGACCAAGAAAAAATAGATTTTGCTACCCAAAAAAACGACTGGTACTTGGAGTTGGTAAACGGCATGGACGCGAGCGATATTTTGCCCGGAATCACCGAAATGCTCCAGCAAAGCAAAAACGCTGGGATTAAAATCGGACTGGGATCGGTGAGCAAAAACGCCCGGATGATCTTGGAAAAAGTAGGGATTATTGGTTATTTTGATGCCATCATCGACGGCACAAAGATAAGTCGCGGCAAGCCAGACCCCGAAGTTTTTCTGAAAGGCGCGCTCGAACTTGGCTGCGACCCGAGCGAATGCCTGGTTTTTGAGGACGCGCTTGCGGGGGTAGAGGCGGCCGTTAGTGCGGGAATGAAAACGGTGGGAATCGGCACGAAAGAAGCCCTTCCCCTCGCAACAATAACGTATAAAAACTTAGCAGGCGTGGCTATAAACGATATTTTGGAGCACATCGATGAAGGATAAAAACACATTTTCGCGCCGTAATTGGCTCAAAACCGCCAGCTTGGCGGTTGGTGCAACCCTACCAATTGCGACCAATAAAACCAGCGACGCAAAACCGCAGGCAGTTCGCTTTGAAGACGACGCCCGCTACCAGCCGCTCCAAAAACCAGTTACGGCCATTGTTTTGGGAGCCGGCAACCGGGGCAACGTGTACGGCCGCTACGCCGTGGCGTTTCCAGCCGACGTTAAAATGGTGGGCGTGGCCGAACCAGTGGCGTTTAGGAACGACCGGTTTGCCAAAACGCACCAAATAGAACCCAAAAACTGCTTCAAAACGTGGGAAGATGTATTTATGGTTCCCAAGTTTGCCGACGCAGTCATTATCTCGACCCCCGATTTTTTGCACTACGGCCCCGCCATGCGCGCCATCGAAATGGGCTATCATATTTTGCTCGAAAAACCCATCGCGCCATCGTTGCAAGAATGCCTGGCTATTTTGGCGGCGGCCAAAAAATCTAACAGTATCATTGCGGTTTGCCACGTGTTGAGATACACCAATTATTTTAGGAAACTCAAAGAAATTTGCGACGGAGGTACGCTCGGAAAAATGATGAGTATCAACCACTTAGAGGGCATCGAACACGTTCACATGGCGCACTCATACGTGCGCGGAAACTGGCACGTTTCTGGCCAAACTAATCCAATTATTCTGGCCAAATCTTGCCACGACTTAGACATCATCCGTTGGCTATCGAACCAAAAGTGCCAGACCATTTCGGCCATGGGTAAGCTAACTTGGTTCAAAGCCGAAAACGCCCCCGTGGGCAGCACCAACCGCTGCACCGACGGCTGCAAGGTAGAACGCGAGTGCGCGTTTTCGGCCATTAAGATTTATGCCGAACAAAAAAAACGCATCCACGTGCTCGACGTTCCCGAAGACCCGACGCTACAAGGCCCAGCCATTATGGAGAAACTCAAAACGACCAACTACGGACGCTGCGTTTACAAAATGGACAACGACCAACCAGACCACTACACCACCCAAATGGAAATGGCTGGCGACGTGCTGGTGACTTTTGGCCTCGAAGCCTTTACTGGTTGGGAGGCGCGCAAAACCAGAATTATGTTTGCAAACGGCGAAATTGAAGGCGACAATGACCTGATAACAGTCACTAATTTTAGCACCAAAACCCAAACCCGTTGGAAAGCCAGCGAGCAAGCCGATTTTAATAATTCGGGACACGGCGGCGGCGATTTTGGGTTGGTACGCAACTTTGCGCAGGCCGTTGCTCAGAACGACCGATCGCTGCTGACATCTACCATCGATGCCTCAATAGAAAGCCACGTGATGGGTTTCATGGCCGAACAAAGCCGCAAAACGGGTAAGCGAATGACCGTTGAAGTGTGACAAAATACCGTTCGTGAAAAAAAACGGCATTTTGTTCGACCAAATGTTGGTTAATCAATTCTAAATCATACATTTGTACCAGCCTTGACGTACAAGGCGTTTTTTACTTTTATTTTTTTTTATTTCCAATGCAAACAGGAATAGTAAAGTTCTTTAATGAATCAAAAGGATTCGGTTTTATCGTTGACGATGTTACTGGCCAAGAAATTTTCGTACACGTAACTGGTTTAGGTTCAACAACACTCCGTCAGGACGACAAAGTTGAGTTCGAAACAACTGAAGGTAAGCGTGGTACAAACGCAATCAATGTGAAGAAAATCTAATTTATTAGGTGCTCATCCCTAAGCCCTGGCGCAAATTGCGCCAGGGCTTTTTTTTTAAAACGCATGACCAAGCGCAATCAAGTATTATCTTATCTGGTTTCTTTGTCGGTTATTACCTACATAGACCGCACCTGTATATCTTTGGTGGCCTCCGACATGAAAGCCGATTTAGGGATCGCTAACGATGCCTGGGGCTGGGTTTTGAGTGCTTTTGCGCTTTCTTACGCCCTTTTCGAACTACCCACTGGCGCACTCGGCGACCGCATCGGCCCGCGCAAAGTCCTAACTCGGGTGGTGCTGTGGTGGTCGGCGTTTACTGCCCTCACTGGCACAGCCACCAACTGGTTATACCTGGTCATTGTGCGTTTTTTGTTTGGTGCTGGCGAAGCTGGCGCCTATCCCAACGCCTCCATTGTCGTGTCGCGGTGGTTTCCCAAGTACGAAATAGGCAAAGCGCAGGCTTTTATTTGGGCGGCTGGCCGTTTGGGCGGGTCTATTGCGCCGTGGGTGGTCATTCCCATTGCGGCCAGCTTGGGGTGGCGGTTTTCGTTTTTTGCCATGGCCATTCTGGGCGTTGTTTGGGCAACGGTCTGGTACGTTTTTTTTCGTGATTTCCCCCACGAGACCAAGGGTATATCGCCCCAAGAGCTAACACTGATCGAAGAAAACCGGCGCTTCAAAAACAGCGATCACCACATTCCGTGGAAAAAAATACTGCAAAACCGCAACATGTGGGCTCTCATGCTGATGTTCCACTTTTTTATGTACGGGGCTTATTTTTTTACGGGCTGGTTGCCAACGTACCTAAAAGAAGGACGGCATTTTAACCAGTCGCAGATGCAGCTTTTTGCTACGCTGCCGTTTGTTTTGGGCGCAATTGGCTGTTTTACGGGCGGTTATTTGAGCGACTGGCTCTCCAAACGCTACGGTCTGACTTTTGGGCGGCGCGTGGTGGGCGTGGTGGGCATGGGCGTGTCGAGCATCATAATTTTAGTGGCCGCCACCACCACCGACAACCAAACAGCCGCCTACCTACTGGCGGCGGGCATGGGGTTCAAAGACCTTACTTTGCCGATTGCGTTTGCGGTTTGTATCGACATTGGCAAGAGTAAATCTGGCACGGTTTCGGGGGCCATGAACATGGCAGGGCAAATGGGGGCAGTGTTTTTGGGCGTGTTGTTTGGGTACATTGTGCAGGCCACGGGCAATTTCAACTACCCACTCTACGCCATTGCGGGACTACTCTTTTGTGGCTGCCTGCTTTGGTTTGTCATTGACCCAGAAAAAGAAATTGACTTTTAAATTGAGAAGTACTGCGGTAAGGAATGAGTTTTGAATTATTGAATTATTGAGTGGTTGAATAACGCTTGACAATCAGCTATTTATATGTCAAAATCCAACTACTTATTTATTTTATGTTCCTATAAGCCACAAAACAATGCTTTGTACGGATGAATATTGCGGCTATTCTGATTGTAGTTATTCCCTTTTGAGATACCCATTGTAGAATAAATGAGTTGCTGCACAAACCATCGGCAGGGTGGCATTAGTTTGGCAAATACCCAAATAGTTAAAATAAAATTTGGCATTTGAAGAAAAGTAAAGAAAAAACCTAATTAGTAACGTAACAATTCGTTAATTTGCGGTTTATAAAATTAAACCAAAAGTCAAACCTAACTTATTACTACTAATTAATTATGACAAAATCGTTACGATTCTACGAATTAGTTTCACAAAAGTCAAAAAGCGCACTCCTGATTGCATCGGTGGGCGTTCTGATCGGCGGGTCGGCCTTTGCGGTTAGCCCCAATGTGAACGCAAACAACCCATCAAAGGTCTTCAATCAGGCCGACGAGGACGTGGTTGGAACAGTAAAAGACGACAAAGGTGATGTGCTCCCAGGCGTAAGCGTGGTGTTGAAAGGAGCCACCAAGGGCGCAGTTACCGACGCAAAAGGCCAGTACAAGATCAGCGTTCCCAGCCAAGGCGCAGTTCTGGTGTTTAGCTTTGTGGGCTACCTCAAACAAGAGGTGTCGGTGGGTGCACAACGCACACTCGACATAATGATGGCGCAGGATGTACAATCGCTGCAAGAAGTAGTGGTGTCGGTGGGTAGCCGCAACTCCAAAAGAACCATGACCGACACGCCTTTGCCGATTGATATTATTACGGCCAAAGACCTGCTCAATACTGGCCAGCTTACCTTCGATAAAGCATTGCAGTACCGCGTGCCGTCGTTCAACACCGTGAACACCCCCGTGAACGATGCCACGTCGCTGCTTGACCCTTACGAGATCAGAAACATGGGGCCAAGCCGCACGCTGATTTTGATTAACGGAAAACGCAAAAACACCAGTGCTTTAATGTACATTCAGACATCGCCAGGGCGCGGCGAGAGTGGTGCCGACATATCGGCCATTCCTCAGCAGGCCATCAAGCGGGTCGAGATCCTGCGCGACGGCGCATCTGCCCAGTACGGTTCTGATGCCATTGCGGGGGTTATGAACATTATTTTGAAAGACAAATACGACTACGGCTCGGCTACGCTCACGAGCGGTATTACCCACAAAGGAGACGGACAGCACGTAGGTTTTGCGGTGAACAACGGTGCAAACTTTGGCAAAGGTTACATAAACTACACCATCGACCTGAGCCGCACCGCACTGGCAAACCGCCCAGGCAAAGTTAGTGCCGAAGCCGAAGCCGATGGTAATCTTGGATTTGGCGCACCACTGGCCGACGTGAAAAGATTTTTGGCCCTAAAACCCGACGCTGGCAACATAAACGGCCAGCCAGAAACCACCGCCGCCAAATTTTTGGTGAACGGCGGAATGCCAATCAGCGACAATGCTGAGTTTTACTACAACGCTGCCTACGTTTACAAAAAAGTAAACAGTTTTGCCAATTACCGTACCCCATACTGGCGCACCACCGACAACGGCCTTTTGACCCCCGCTGGACAGCCATACATTGGCTACGTACCTAATTTTGAGGGCGATTTGAACGATTACAACGGAACAATAGGTATCAGAAACGAGACTAATGGCTGGAAAACCGACCTGAGTTTTACAGTTGGTGGCAACAAACAAATATACACCGTCTCGAACTCGCGCAACCGTAGCCTGGGCAAGAACTCGCCAACGTACTTCAAGCCAGGTGGTTATGAGTTTATGCACCGGGTTGGAAACATAGACATATCAAAGCAACTTACCGAAAAATTGAGCCTGGGTGTAGGTTCGGAGTTTAGAATGGAGCAGTTTACGATCTTCGCTGGCGACACGGCCTCTTACGTGGGCTCGGGCGCAGACTCGTTTCCTGGCTTTACGCCAAACAACGCGGGTAGCAACACCCGCTTCAACTTTGGTGGATACGTGGACTTGGGCTATGATATTTCGGACGACTTCCTGATTAATGGAACCTTCCGCGCCGAGCGATACAGTGACTTTGGCAACGCAAGCGTTTTCAAGTTGAGTAGCCGCTACAAGTTCAACGACGATAAAGTGACCCTTCGGGCATCGTTCTCGACTGGCTTCCGTGCGCCGTTGTTGCACCAAATATACCAGCAGTTGGCGCAGGCCAGCTTTGTGCCTGGGCAGGGAATCCAGACCAAAGGCGTTGTGAACAACGTGAGCCCACAGGCATTTGCGCTCGGAGTACCCCGCCTGACTCCCGAAAAATCGACCAACTTTACGGTTGGAGTTGGCCTTAATCCTACCAAAAACCTGAGCATTACGTTGGACTACTACAACATCCAGGTGAAAGACCGGATCATTTTGGGTTCGGAGATCACTGGAACAGAGGGCGGCAAAACACCACTCGACAACATTCTGCAAACCAACGGAATTGTGGCAGTAAGTTTCTTCTCGAACGCCCTCAATACCACCACGTCGGGTCTTGACTTTGTAATTGCCCAGCGGAACATTAAGTTTGGGCCAGGTACGCTTGGTATTAACTTGGCTGGAAACTACACGTTTGTCAATAAATATACGGCCATCAATAACCCAAAACTTATTTCAGACGCGGGCAAGTCGGTTTTTGATCCAATCCAAAACGCGCTGTTGTTCTCCTCACGCCCAAAATACAAAACCATTTTAGGTTTTGATTTCGTGACCAAGAAGGTTATCATCAACCTCAACAACACGCTCTTTGGCCCAACGCGTTTCCACCAAAATGGCCTCGACGACGTAACAGACACCGAGTTTGTTCCCGCCGTTGTTACCGACCTGAGCGTAAGCATTCCTGTGTCGCCAAAAGTAATGCTGACACTGAACGCCTCGAACATTTTGAACGTAATGCCAAAGTGGGACTTTGTGGACTTGAAAACGGGCGCGCGCACCCGCTACGATGCCAACAACAACGTGCCGTCGGCCAAGTATTTCGACCAGTACAACCTCATTACTTTCAACGGTCGCTACTCGAACGTAACCTACGATGGCTCGCAGTTTAGCCAGTTGGGGTCGATCTTCAACGCGAGTTTGAACTTCAAGTTCTAAACAGAATCAGATTTCTACAAAATGCAACTGGGCGGGAGAGATTCTCCTGCCCAGTTGCGTTTCAGATGGGTTGTCTCCATTGGCAAACCAACCTACTTTGGGTTTTATACCCCTACCAAACCACGGCTGCCTTTCTGGTTACGTTGGCTGGTGGTGTATGCAAATTAAATAAGGTATTGGATAACTACAATCTCGGGCGCACTGTTTCGTTGTAAGCAGGTTTCTGACCCAAAAGCTGATGGATTTTGACGTATTGACCAAAATGTCTGCTTTTCGATAATCAGGGACATTGTATTTTACGAACGAACACGTTATGTTGATGCCATAGTTTGCGGCCAAAAATCTGAGGTTTTCGGGGCTTTCGATGTTGAAAACTCGATTGGTTAGTGTTCCTAAACTGTTTTTTGCATCATTGATGCCCAAAAGGATTTTGTAATAGCTATTTGCTACTGGCATAATTTTGAGTGGTTTTTTGACCCAAATATGCAGCAGAAAAAAAGTTTTGTCAAGGACGAGAAACACAGGTATGTTTTAGCCACAAAAAAGCCCCCTGCCAGCAAAGCCGACGGGGGGGGGCGTACTATCAAACAAATCAGTTGCTACGCTGTCACGACAGACGTTTTGGCTTTGTATGGCACAGCCCTAATCAACCGAATGTTGTTTAGCTCTGCTATGTCTATAATATTTTCTGGGGATATGACTCCCCTACTAATCCAGTTCGAGACCACGTTTGTGCTCTTGATGCCAAACCGTTTCGCGTATTCTTTAATTGTTACCCATTCTCCAAGGTCAATTTCTTGGCCTTGGCTACTCAATAGTTTCAATGCTTCTTTTTGTGTGTTGGCGTTTTGTGCCAACAGTGCTTCAAAATCGTTCATATTCATGGTTTTAGTGGAGGCTACAGCCCCCGTTTAAGTTGTTCAATTAATTTAATGTTTCTGCCAATTTGTTCAAGTACCGCGTCTATTCTTTCGTTCTCCATCTGTGCTGCAAATGCGTTTAGACCTTTTTTAAGTTGCTCATTCTCGCTTTCGAGTCTAGCAATCATTAGTTCAAGTTGCTTTGTAATAAGTGCTTGAACCTATTTAGTTTGCATTAAATATTTTTTGTAACCTATTGTTAATCAGAATCTTAGACTAATTCTTAAATGTAAACTATTTGTATTGAACTACTTACCCATTCTTTTCTGATTTGTTTGATGATACAAATATATTATTTGTTACATAATGTAACAAATAATTGTTGATTTATTTTTGATTTATTCTACGCACAAAAAAAGCCCCCAATCTTGATGGATTGCGGGCGGGGTTAAGTCTCAATACTGGTCGCAGCGGCGCACCGTTTCGTTGTAAGCAGGTTTCTGACTCTATGACTAACTCAATACCCACAAAAACGTGATTGAGGTTGGCTTGAATGGCCTCTTGGTATGCGTCTAAGGTTGCTCCCCAAGATAAGTTTAAGTCGGTAAAAGGTTGATTATGAATCTCTAATATTTTACGGATTTCGAGCATTTCGAGGTCGTAACCTCCGAGAAGAAAGTGATACATAATTTATATTGATTGAGAGAAAGTGGGTAGTCCCTAATTTCAAATATAATAAAGGCGGTTCCAGACCACGGTGTAGCGGTAGTGCGGGCAACGCGTTTGCCACCCCCACAAAAATGCAAAAATTTGGGTACTTTTCTAAACTACCTGCCAATTCAAGCAATTTATCAGCGCTTTGTAACCTTTGCGCACTTTGACAGTACTCTTTGCGGGAGGTGAAATAAAAAGAAAATCTAAGAACTATGTTTTTAGTTAATAAAACTTACCTTTACACCAACGCTTTTGCAGCCTCGTTGTCTGGGCTCATATTTACCGCAACCAACTACTCACTCAACTAAAAGCCATGATTAAGAAACTACTTCCGCTCATTTTCGTTTTTTGTTGTACGCTACTGCGCGGCCAGGTCTCCAATCGGTTTGGCATCAAGGGCACGGTGGCCGACACCAACGGGGTTTCGCTGCCCGCCGCTACGGTCATGCTGTTGGCTCCCAAAGACTCCGCACTCATAAACTTCGGACGAACCAGCGACAAGGGCGCATTTGAGTTTAAAAACGTGAAGCGGGGCAGTTATCTCCTCAAAATAACCTACGTGGGCTACTTGCCGCACCAGCAAACGGTCGGCTCCGAGGCCGAAACGGTGGCCGATCTGGGCACAATAAAAATGCGCGAACTCAACAAAGACTTGTACGAGGTGGTCATAAAAACGGCACGCGCCCCGTTGAGCATCAAAGGCGACATGATTGAGTACGACGCGTCGTCGTTTAAAGTCCCGCCTGGATCGACGGTAGAAGACCTGCTAAAAAAACTACCTGGCGTGCAGGTCGATGAAAACGGCAACATAAAGGCGCAGGGGCAAGACGTAAAAAAAGTAACGGTAGACGGCAAGAGTTTCTTTGGCTCCGACCCTAAACTGGCCACCAAAAATCTGTCGGCGCAGGCCGTTAGTAAAGTCCAGGTTTTTAACGATAAATCGGAGCAGTCTAAAATTACGGGCGTAGACGACGGCAAGAAAGAAAAGACCGTGAACTTGGAGTTGAAAGAGGAATTTAAAAAGGGTGGTTTTGGCAAAATAACGGCTGGCGTTGGCACCAAAGAACGCCTGGAGGGCAAGGCAAATTACAATAAGTTCAACGCCAAGGAGCAGTTTTCGGTTATTGGGCTGGGCAACAATACCAACCAAACGGGATTGTCGTTTGACGACTACCAAGATTTTAGGGGAAGTCAGTCGTTTAGCTGGGGCGACGAGGCCGACTTTGGGTTCGGCGGTGGCACGCGGTCGTTTTACTTTGGGGGAGATGACAACAGCGACGGGATCACGATACCGATCGGTGGCGGAGCCCGCGACCGGGGTTTTGCAAAAAGCTACGCGGCGGGCATGAACTACGAGAGTTTTCACTGAACTGTGTCAAATTAAAGTATAATTTTTAACTTTAACAAAACGCAGAAAAAAATGGGAAACTCTCAATCCTTCGACTTCGATGATTTCAAGCAAAAAGCGATGAAAGAATTGT
>JAAFKE010000024.1 GCA_013298215.1 Cytophagales bacterium
CGTCGCAATGGCCGTGCCGCCACTGGCCGCACTGTACCAATCGACGGTCTCGCCTGTGCCTACCGTTACCGTCAAGGCTGGTATTGTCGCGCCTTGGCAAATCACGCGGTTCGTTCCCACGGGTGGAGTCACCGCTGGGCAGGTACACACGGGAGGTGTCACGACTAAGGTAGTTACACAACCAGGCGTGCTGGTGGCCGTTAGCGTTAGGCTGCTGCCGATCGGTACGCCCGACACGGTGTTGCCGCTGATCGTGCCTGCACTCGCCGTGACAGTTCCATTAGAAGTAAATGTAGCTGAATAGGTCAGTAAATCAACCGAACACGCCGCGCTGCCTACCAACGTTAGCGTCGGCAGTGGATTCACTGTCAAGGTTACGGCCGTCCGAGTTGATGATTTACAGTTATTGGCAATGTTCCGCGTTTCGGCGTAGAACGTACCAGCACCCGATGGCGTGTAGCTCAAGCTGCCCGTCGCAATGGCTGTGCCGCCACTGGCTGCACTGTACCAATCAACGGTCTCGCCTGTGCCTACTGTTACCGTCAAGGCTGGGATTGTCGCGCCTTGGCAAATCACGCGGTTAGTTCCCACGGGTGGAGTCACCACGGGGCAAGTACATACGGGAGGAGTCACTACTAAGGTGGTTACGCATCCTGGCGTGCTGGTAGCAGTCAGCGTTAGGCTGCTGCCGATCGGTACGCCCGACACGGTGTTGCCGCTGATCGTGCCTGCACTCGCCGTGACAGTTCCATTAGAAGTAAATGTAGCTGAATAGGTCAGTAAATCAACCGCGCACGCCGCGCTGCCTACCAACGTTAGCGTTGGCAGTGGGTTGATCGTCAAGGTTACCGCCGTCCGAGTTGATGATTTACAGTTGGTGGCGATGTTCCGCGTTTCGGCGTAGAAAGTACCCGCACCCGATGGCGTGTAGCTCAAGCTGCCCGTCGCAATGGCTGTGCCGCCACTGGCTGCACTGTACCAATCAACGGTCTCGCCCGTGCCTACTGTCACCGTCAAGGCTGGTATTGCCGCGCCTTGGCAAATCACGCGGTTCGTGCCCACGGGTGGGGTCACCGCTGGACAGGTACACACGGGAGGTGTCACGACTAAGGTCGTCACGCATCCAGGCGTGCTGGTGGCAGTCAGCGTTAAATTGCTGCCAATCGGTACGCCCGACACCGTGTTGCCACTGATCGTGCCTGCGCTTGCCGTTACGGTGCCGTTTGAAGTAAATGTAGCTGAATAGGTCAGTAAATCAACCGCGCACGCCGCGCTGCCTACCAACGTTAGCGTTGGCAGTGGGTTGATCGTCAAGGTTACCGCCGTCCGAGTTGATGATTTACAGTTATTGGCAATGTTACGCGTTTCGGCGTAGAACGTGCCAGCACCCGATGGCGTGTAGCTCAAGCTGCCCGTCGCAATGGCCGTGCCGCCACTGGCCGCACTGTACCAATCGACGGTCTCGCCTGTGCCTACCGTTACCGTCAAGGCTGGTATTGTCGCGCCTTGGCAAATCACGCGGTTCGTTCCCACGGGTGGGGTTACCGCTGGACAGGTACACACGGGAGGTGTCACGACTAAGGTGGTTACACAACCAGGCGTGCTGGTGGCGGTCAGCGTTAGGCTGCTGCCGATCGGTACGCCCGACACGGTGTTGCCGCTGATCGTGCCTGCACTCGCCGTGACAGTTCCATTAGAAGTAAATGTAGCTGAATAGGTCAGTAAATCAACCGCGCACGCCGCGCTGCCTACCAACGTTAGCGTTGGCAGTGGGTTGATCGTCAAGGTTACCGCCGTCCGAGTTGATGATTTACAGTTATTGGCAATGTTACGCGTTTCGGCGTAGAACGTGCCAGCACCCGATGGCGTGTAGCTCAAGCTGCCCGTCGCAATGGCCGTGCCGCCACTGGCCGCACTGTACCAATCGACGGTCTCGCCTGTGCCTACCGTTACCGTCAAGGCTGGTATTGTCGCGCCTTGGCAAATCACGCGGTTCGTTCCCACGGGTGGGGTTACCGCTGGACAGGTACACACGGGAGGTGTCACGACTAAGGTGGTTACACAACCAGGCGTGCTGGTGGCGGTCAGCGTTAGGCTGCTGCCGATCGGTACGCCCGACACGGTGTTGCCGCTGATCGTGCCTGCACTCGCCGTGACAGTTCCATTAGAAGTAAATGTAGCTGAATAGGTCAGTAAATCAACCGCGCACGCCGCGCTGCCTACCAACGTTAGCGTTGGCAGTGGGTTGATCGTCAAGGTTACCGCCGTCCGAGTTGATGATTTACAGTTATTGGCAATGTTCCGCGTTTCGGCGTAGAACGTACCCGCACCCGATGGTGTGTAGCTCAAACTGCCCGTCGCAATGGCTGTGCCGCCACTGGCTGCGCTGTACCAATCAACTGTCTCGCCTGTGCCTACTGTTACCGTCAAGGCTGGGATTGTCGCGCCTTGGCAAATCACGCGGTTAGTTCCCACGGGTGGAGTCACCACGGGGCAAGTACACACGGGAGGTGTCACGACTAAGGTCGTCACGCATCCAGGCGTGCTGGTGGCAGTCAGCGTTAGGCTGCTGCCGATCGGTACGCCCGACACGGTGTTGCCGCTGATCGTGCCTGCACTCGCCGTGACAGTTCCATTAGAAGTAAATGTAGCTGAATAGGTCAGTAAATCAACCGCGCACGCCGCGCTGCCTACCAACGTTAGCGTTGGCAGTGGGTTGATCGTCAAGGTTACCGCCGTCCGAGTTGATGATTTACAGTTATTGGCAATGTTACGCGTTTCGGCGTAGAACGTGCCAGCACCCGATGGCGTGTAGCTCAAGCTGCCCGTCGCAATGGCCGTGCCGCCAGTGGCTGCACTGTACCAATCAACGGTCTCGCCTGTGCCTACTGTCACCGTCAAGGCGGGGATCGCCGCGCCTTGGCAAATCACGCGGTTAGTTCCCACGGGTGGAGTCACCACGGGGCAAGTACATACGGGAGGAGTCACTACTAAGGTGGTTACGCATCCTGGCGTGCTGGTAGCAGTCAGCGTTACGCTGGTACCAATCGGTACGCCCGATACGGTGTTGCCACTGATCGTGCCTGCGCTCGCCGTTACGGTGCCATTAGAAGTAAAACCAACCGAATAAGTCAATAAATTGACCGCGCAAGCCGCACTGCCCGTCAAAGAAAGCGTCGGCAAGGGGTTCACCGTCAAGGTTACGGCCGTCCGAGTCAGCGATCTACAGTTGTTGGCGATGTTACGCGTTTCGGCGTAGAACGTACCCGCACCTGATGGTGTGTAACTACTATTACCAGGTAACACTATTACACCACCAGTAGCGGCTGTAAACCAATCAACTGTCTCGCCTGTGCCTACGGTTACTGTCAAGGCTGGTATTGTCGCGCCTTGGCAAATCACACGATCAGTTCCCACGGGTGGAGTCACCACGGGGCAAGTACATACGGGAGGAGTCACTACTAAGGTCGTCACACATCCAGGCGTGCTGGTAGCAGTCAGCGTTACGCTGGTACCAATCGGTACGCCCGATACGGTGTTGCCACTGATCGTGCCTGCGCTCGCCGTTACGGTGCCATTAGAAGTAAAACCAACCGAATAAGTCAATAAATTGACCGCGCAAACCGCACTACCCGTTAAAGAAAGCGTCGGCAAGGGGTTCACCGTCAAGGTTACGGCCGTCCGCGTTGATGATTTACAATTGTTGGCGATGTTCCGCGTTTCGGCGTAGAACGTACCCGCACCGGATGGCGTGTAGCTCAAACTACCCGTCGTAATGGCTGTGCCGCCACTGGCTGCACTGTACCAATCAACGGTCTCGCCTGTGCCTACCGTTACCGTCAAGGCGGGGATCGCCGCGCCTTGGCAAATCACGCGGTTCGTTCCCACGGGTGGAGTCACCGCTGGGCAGGTACACACGGGAGGTGTTACGACTATCGTTCCTGGGCAGTTCTGAGAATTGTTAGCCGTTACGGTAATCGATGACGCAATGGGAATGTTAATAACACTACTACCCGAAATGGTTCCCGCCGTCGTGGTGGTTAAAGCACCGTTGCTCACCGAGAAGTTGGCCGTGTAGGTCAGCAGATTTGTCGCGCAAGCCGTGCTTGTCAGCGTGATAACCGCAACGGGATTGATCGTCAGCGTCACTGCCGTGCGCGGGTTGCTCACACAGTTGTTGGTCAGGTTGCGCGATTGCGCATAATACGTATACGTACCAACTGCCGTAACCGATGGAATATACGAATTACTACCCGAAGGTAATGGACTGCCGCCAGTGGGGGTGGCGAACCAGTCGACCGTTGAGCCCGTTGGCGGAGTCGCTGTTAGTGTCGGAGTACTTTGCCCAAAACAAATAACTTGGTTGCTAGATGTTGGCGGAGCAATCACGGGACACACACACACGGGAGGTGTTACGACTATCGTTCCTGGGCAGTTCTGAGAATTGTTAGCCGTTACGGTAATCGATGACGCAATGGGAATGTTAATAACACTATTACCCGAAATGGTTCCCGCCGTCGTGGTGGTTAAAGCACCGTTGCTCACCGAGAAGTTGGCCGTGTAGGTCAGCAGATTTGTCGCGCAAGCCGTGCTTGTCAGCGTGATAACCGCAACGGGATTAACAACCGCGCTAACCGGCGCAGAAGCTGTACATCCAGCAGCATCCGTAACAGTAACAGTATATGAACCAGCAAATGCTGCTGTCGCGTTGGCCCGTAGTACGTTCTGACCCGCTTGGGTAAAACCACCTGGCCCTGACCAGTTGTACGTGAACGAAGGCGTGCCGCCCGTGTTACTGGCAGTCAATACAAGGTTTTGACCTACGCAAACGGGGGTACTAGTGGCCGTCAAAATAATATTACATGTGATGAAACCAAAATCCAGCGTATGGGAGTTTTCGCCAGGGCCACCTAATGTAGAAACAGGAATGACAGCATTCGTCCCCGACACAGTAGCATCAGAATCGATCAGGTCAACTGTATTTCCGTTTGCGTTGGGGGTGGTTAGGCTGGCTCCCGTTAGGCTGCCCTGAGCCAAGGGAACCCGAATTTCGTAATCAGTGGCGTTAGGCACTAATCCGCTGAAGAAATAGTTTCCGCTGCCGTCGGTGGTGGTGGTGGCAACTAAGGCTCCACCTTTATATAATTGTACGTTTACGCCAGCAATGCTGGGCTCTCCCGCATCCTGAACACCATTTTTATTCGTATCTGTAAAAATTCGATTTCCTACCTCCAGCGGTTCTGGCCCGCAGAGCAACTCAAGGTCACCCAAGCCAGTTGCCTTACCAAAACCAGTTGGGTTTGGTGTACCAACAGGCTCTTGATTGTAAATACGGGCTCCTCGCAGGTTGTTGCCAGTTGTATTACTAAGCCATTTAATACCACCCGTCCGGGTGTAGTCAGGCTGATTGGCAAGTCGATCTTGTGGATTATAAAAATCAGCGGTCAATTCGTTCGATCCAGGCAACAGGGCTAACCCACCAAGGGCTGTTTCTTGGTGGTAATTTGTGTAAGTACGGCCACAAACGGGATCGGTCACACCAGGACTTATGTTGAAATCATCTCCATTATAAAATTCGCCGTTTCCTGGCCCTTGTCCATTGTTTTGGCCTGAAAAAGCCGTGGTACTACCAACTGTAGCGTTGTTTTCCATGGTGTAGGTACCATTGCCATTGTCGTTTACGCGCAAAATTTCTCCACCCGTAACACCCTCAAAACCATTGGTAGCCGTACTAAACCAACCCCCCGACGGATCGGGCTGGTTAGTACCCAATTGCATGCCCGTGCGGTCGATGAAACCGAGGATAATGTCACCATCCACATCGATTTCAATATCCGACAAAATTGGCTGGGGAGCTACCAAGACCTGCCGACCCTCAACACCGTTAGATTGAGCAAAATCATTAAAATTACTAATCCAGTGGTACCAGCCCCTGGTTGGGGTACCCTGACATTCATTCCAGTTGCTGTCGCCAATGGGGTATCCTTTTGTGTAAGAACCTAAATCATAGCTTACTGGGTTTGTCCAGCTATTGGTGGCGATATCAAGCGCATATACCCGGGCAATCAAGTTACCAGGTGTTTCGCCAGTGTAGTTATCCGCATCGGTCTGACCAGCTTTATTTTCAAACGTACAGACTACCCCCACGTATAACTTACCCTTATCATATTTCAACGCCCAAGGGCGAGCAACGCCCTCTCCTCCACAGTTGATCTGCAGCCAAGGCTGATTTGGTAAAACAGCTACGTCGCCAGCGGTTGGTGTTGTATTGGGATTTACATTATTTATACTATATACCTGACGATCGTTCAGGTTAACCAAGTATAGTTTTTTGCCATCATCTGAAAAATCAATGTCACCTAAACCCTGTTTGCCCACGGCATCGAAAGCAAATGGATCTGCACTCTGAGCGGAGTTTATGCCACGAGTGGCATCTGAGAAGGCAAAACCAGTATTGATACCAATGCTATTAACATCGACCCATGGGGTCATCGAAAAGTTTGCACCCGCTTTTGGCACTTTATAGATACCACCCGAACCAAGAGGTCCAAGCCCAACGTGCCTTTTCACAACGGCGGCACTAAATACGGTTTGGGTCGTGCGCTGATAACCTACGCCCCAGAGTGCACCAGTTTGGCTGTGCAGAGCCATTTCGTTCGTTACGGCCGATGCGGGTGTGTCTGTGTTAGCATTATACGCTACAAAAACGAATGTATCCCTTGATGGGTTGGGCGAATTGGCACCTCCATTTACGTAGCATGGGATTGCAATAAATGGATTGACTGTGTCGCAGTAATCGCCAGGATAGTTTACGGCCAAATTGACCGACGACCCTCCGGTAGAGAATTGTACGGTTGTTCCACCCGTTTGACCATTGGAGGCATAATAAAAAGATGGCAACGTATATTGCAACCGAACTGGGACACCAGACGGTATTTGACCCGCCGAGAATGCGTAGTCTCCATTGGCATCTGTAACTACAGTACCCACTAACGTACCAGCCGAGTTAAAGGCACTGACAGTCGCTCCAGTCAGCCCTATCTCAAGATTGGGAGTTGATAATCCTTGGGCACCGTTGGCGTTAAAATCCCTGAATACACGCCCGTTTATCTGGGCATTGGTAGTTAGAGAAGCCAGCAAAATTGCCAGTAACACAACGCAGGATAGCCAGCATGACCTGATAGGTCGAGTGGCTAATGGAGTAAAGTGATATCCCATTGTAATGTATAAATAGTTGAAAAGATTAAAAAATAATAGAATACCAAAATCAATGTATCAACTAAGATTTTGTGCTTCTATCAAATAATGTGTAACAAAAATCTTGCCAGAATTAAAAGGGAGTCTCCAACAACTCAATTTGAACATTTAGGCAAGCCAAGAAAATGAGTAGTGATTGGGATTTACTTATTAGGTATAGCACTGATTTTCAATTTTTAAATAACTGAAAATCAGTATTTTAATATATTTTTTAAAAAATATCAAATTTTATGCGTTTTCAGAATTGGGTAGAAACACGACAATAAGAAGATTTTATATCTTGCATATCAGCGGAGGTTTAAATCAACAGAAAAAAAATATAACTAATTCATTATCAATATATTACAGCACTGAAATAAAATTTTAGTGCTGTAATCTATTGATGCCCCAAAAAATATAGTGTTTTCAAACATTAACGGGTACTTGTGGGATAATATGCAGAATAAGTTATATTAAATACGTATGTATTTAATATAACTTATTACAAACATCGTACCAAATTGCTTCGTTTTTTTAAAATCATCAAGCAAATTGACAGACATGGTACTCCTTGGATTTGTTCACAGCATTGATTTTACGTATTCGCTGGGGGTCAGTCGAAACCTGTTTTTAAAGGCTTTGTTGAGGCTAATGACATTCTTGTAGCCTATATTTAAAGCAATTTCAGTAACACTCCACTCTTGTCTGAGTAGCATTTGCGCCGCAGATTCAAGTTTTTTGCCGAGGTAATATTCGTAGGGTGAGTTCCCAAATAACAATGTGAACGTTTTCCTGAATTTGGAGAGGCTCATCCCCGATTCGCGGGCGAGCAGTTCTAAACTTGGGAGAGGTAAAGAGACATCGGTAAAGAAACGTTGCTCGATTGCAACCAATTTTTGATAGTCTTGCGAACTAATTTGCCCGTTCATTAACCTTGGATGCAATTCGCGCTCGGCCATCCCTCCTATCAGGCGGTACCCCCATTCAAGGATAAGAATCGAAAAAACAGGACTGAACTGCTTAGAAAATAATGTTTGAAAATCAAACTTCTGCTCTGGTGGCATTCTACCGATCGTTATAAGTTCGCCAGGCACATTAAAGATGGCTCTTTTGAGTTTAAGCACCATCCATTGGGTACTAATTGACAAGCAGAGAAACCTTACTTTGGTTTTTGCAGGCAAATTGTAGACGAGCTTAGAACCCTCGCGTTGGAGACAGGTAGTGGTGTTTTTTTCAAAACAAATACTATTAGACTGAGTAGGCTCTTCTGTCGAGACCGTAAACGGAGCATCGACATCGACAACCGTGATGCCACAAAAGTTGGCATTACGGGCTATACCAAAAGTTAAAGTTACTGGGCAGTCCCATGCTATACAGCCTATTAGTGCTGAAAAGCCCGCGTCGGCTTCTATAAAGGAAAAAGTGCAGTCGCCTTCATCGCCCACGTATTCAACAGAATCTTCGGCTGTAGCTAACCCCAGTTTTTGACGCAGATAACCAAGCCAATCATTAGAATTTTGAACCTCAAATTGTAAGTGCATAAATTAGGGAAATATTTTCGTTTAGATACGTATATATAATGTAAGAGTTTGTTTTGGAATTATAACTTATTGATAATGAATAAATTGCAACTTTTCTATTAATTTCAAACCTCTGACAATCTGATAAATGCAAAATATTTTCTGGTAGCGTATTTCTACTTAATTCTGAGAGCGAAAAAAATAAATATTTACAAAGAAAATATGTTAAAAATCTGATTATCAGCAGTTTAAAAATCCAAAACAAACTCTAAGGTATTTCGACCAATAGTATTTTTACGACGAACATTATTCATAAAGAGGCTGGTAGTTTGTAATCGCGCGATTTATCAGAATAATGTTTGGTAGACGAATTGCCGTTGGCAATAAGCCCAACGAGTGAGTTGAAAATCTACTCGCGGTGTTCTAACCACTATTCGTACCCCAGCGTTTTTTCTATTTCGATCACCACCAGCGAATAATCGAGCTGCGCCGCCAGGTAACTTTCTCGAATTTGGGCCACTTGTTGCACCCCCACAAAATACTCGATGTACTCAATACTGCCCGCCTGGTAGTTTTTTAGGGCATTTCGCAACAAAGCATCGGCTTGGGGCAGCGCGGTTTCGAGGTAATAATCGAGCTGAACAGTCCTTTTTTTCAACTCCTGTTCCAATGCCCTCAACGCGTTGTTTTGTTGAAAAACAGCCGCTTGCGTTTGGTTTTCTGCTACCAGTTCGCCGAGGCGGCTGGCCTCTGTACGGGCCTTGAAGGCTTTCATAAAAATGGGTACGCCAATGCCCGCCGCCAAATACGTGAACCCCACGCGGCGGTCGATGGACTGGTTGGTAAGGCCCACCCGCCAGTCGGGCCGCGACTGCGCCCGCGTAAGCTCGGTCTGCAACCTGCTCACTTGCTGCTGCTGGTTCAACAAATCAATGAGCGGCGATTGCACGGGTAGCGAGTCGCCCAGAAACACCGTGGGGGCGTTTCTTTTTAGGGGCACTGTTAGGTCAATATCGGGGTAGTTGTTGGTAAAAAGCAAACCTTGGAGGTTAATCTGAACAATCTGAACATCGGCCTGGGCCACGTTGGCGCGGTTTGTTAGTTCGAGTTGGCGGGTTTCTGCCGACAGTTTCTCCAGCAAATTGGTTTCGCCCGTTTGGTAGCGCAGCGTCGATGCCCGCACCGCTTGCTGAAAAAGGCTGTCCTGTTGTTTCAATAACTGCTGCAACTGGCTCAGGTACAGCCACTGATAATACTGCTGTTTGACCAACGCCGCCAGTTCGGTGCATTGGAGGCTCAGTCGTTTTTCGATCAGTTGTACCTGCCCCCGCAGCAGTTTGCCCTGCGAACGGTACACCCCAAACGGCGCAAAAGCCTGCACCGCCGACACCGTATAATCAACTGGGCGGGCTTGGGTTTGGCCAAACAGCCCGTCGATGGCCACCTTGGGTGCGTCGAAAGCCGCGCCTACCAGTGCCTTTTGGGCGTTGGCACTCAACTGGGTGGTGCGCAGGTTGCCGTTTTGGCGCACCGCCATCTCGACGGCCTGCCCCACCGACAACTTTTGAGCGTTTAGGCTCGGAGAGGTGGTGAGTGCCGCCAAAAGCACAACCAACAGCGCACTGGCGCGGCGGTGCATGAGGGCGTATAAAACGGGCAAAAGCACCAACGTGAGCAGCGTAGCCGACAACACGCCGCCGATGACAACGGTGGCCAGCGGCCGCTGCACCTCTGCCCCACCCGACGTGGACAGGGCCATTGGCAAGAAACCCAGCGAGGCCACGGTAGCGGTCATAATTACGGGTCGGAAGCGCACTTTAACGGCCTCAAAAATCCGTTCTCGCAGGTCGGTCATGCCCTCCCGTTCGAGTTGGTTGAGGTACGACACCAGCACAATACCGTTCAAAACGGCCACGCCAAACAGGGCAATAAAACCCACGCCCGCCGAAATACTAAAAGGCAGGTCGCGCGCCCACAGGGCCAAAATGCCCCCGATGGCCGACAGCGGTACGGCACTAAATATGAGCAACGCCTCTTTTATTGAATTGAATGTAAAAAACAAAAGCGCAAAAATGAGGAGCAACGCCACTGGCACCGCCACCGAAAGCCGCGATTTGGCGCGTTGTAGGTTCTCGAACGCCCCACCGTAGCTAAAATAATAACCAGCGGGAAGCGGCACATTTTTTTCGATTTGGGCTTTAATATCCTCCACCACACTCTCCACGTCGCGCCCGCGCACGCTCATACCGATGGTAATGCGGCGGCGGGTGTCGTCGTGCGATATTTGGGCTGGAGCGGCTCGGTACTGCACGTTGGCCACTTGGCCCAAAGGCACCGTGCCGCCAGTTGGCAGCGGAACGTAGAGTTGGCGCACGTCTTCAATGTCTCGGCGCGCCGAGGCTCCCAAACGCACCACGAGGTCGTAGCGGCGCTCTTCCTCAAAGATTGTTCCAGCGGTTTCGCCCGCAAAGCCAGCCCGAATGAGGCGGTTCAGGTCGGCGATGGTCAGGCCGTACTGGGCAACTTTGGCGCGGTCGTATTGCACCGAAATCTGGGGCAAACCCACCAGTTGCTCTACCCGCGCACTGGCCACGCCCGCCACTTTATTCACAAAGGGTAGGCAGGCGTTGGCGCGTTCAAACAAAATACCGAGGTCGTTGCCGTATATTTTCACCACCACGTCGGAGCGCACGCCCGTTATCATTTCGTTGAAACGCATCTGAATGGGCTGCGTAAATTCAATGCTCAACCCTGGCACGTTCTGGTCGATGATCTCGGTCATTCGCTCGGCCATTTCTTCGCGGTTGCGGGCGTTTGTCCATTCCGACTGGGGTTTCATGTTTATCATCTGGTCGGTCATTTCGATGGGCATGGGGTCGGTTGGTATTTCGGACGCGCCCACGCGCCCCACAATTTGCAGCACTTCGGGGAAGTTTTTGACCAACACAGCCTGCGCTTTTGTGACTTCGGCAATGGTTTTGGTGAGCGACGTTCCCGAAGGCGTTCGCAGATCAATGGCCAGGTCGCCCTCGTCGAGGGTCGGGATAAACTCGCCCCCCAATGTGCTAAAAACCAATAAACTAAGCACCAGCAGGCCAACCGACAGTGCCACCGTGGTGCGTTTCCAGGCCATTGCCCACACAATCATCGGTTGGTAGAGGCGGTAGAGGCCTCCCAAAATTTGTTCGGATATTTTGAGGCGGACGTTGATATTTTGGCCCAAAAACAACGCCGAAACCATCGGTACGTAGGTCAGAGAGAGTATAAATGCCCCAAAAATAGCAAAGCCAACCGTGAGCGCCATGGGCCCGAACATCTTGCCCTCTATGCCCACGAGCGACAAAATAGGCAGGTAAACGATCAGAATGATGATTTCGCCGAATGCGGCCGAGGTACGAATCTGCGCGGAGGTTTCATAAATAATTTCGTCGCGCTCGGTTTGAGAACCAATGTCATTTTTTTTGTTTTGAACCGACCAAACCTGCAACCGATGCACAATGGCCTCGACCACAATCACGGCTCCGTCTACGATCACCCCAAAATCAATTGCCCCCAGCGACATTAAGTTGGCCGACACCCCGAAGGTGTTCATCATGGCCACCGTGAAAAGCATGGCCAGCGGAATAACCGAGGCCGCAATGAGCCCCGCCCGCACGCTACCCATGAGCAGCACCAGCACAAAAACAACGATCAGACCACCCAAAATGAGGTTCTCTACCACCGTACTGATGGTTTTATTGACCAATTTAGTGCGCTCAATGAATGGTTCTATTGCCAGGCCGTCGGGCAGGCTTTTCTGAACCCGCGCCACGCGTTCCTTCACCAAATTGACGGTCTGCGCCGAGTTTGCCCCCTTGAGCATGAGAACCACGCCGCCCACGCACTCGCCTTGGCCGTTGCGGGTCAGTGCACCAAAACGGTTGGCCGACCCAAATTGCACGGTGGCCACGTCTTTCACCAACAGCGGTATGCCGTTGCGGTTTTTTACGACTATATTTCCCACATCGGCCAGGGTTTTGGCCGTGCCTTCGCCCCGGATAAAATAAGCCTGGTCCGATTTTTCGATGTAGCTGCCGCCCGTGTTGCCATTATTTTGAGCCAAAGCCGCAAAAACTTCGGCCAGCGTTAGACCCGCCGCACGCAGGCGCTCGGGCAGCACACTGACCTCGTATTGTTTCACAAAACCGCCAAAACTACTCACTTCGATTACCCCAGGGATGCCCGCCAGTTGTCGTTTCACCACCCAATCTTGAATGCTGCGCAGCTGGGTGAGGTCGTAGTGCCCCTCGTGGCCTGGCTTGGCCACGAGGGTGTATTGATAAATCTCGCCCAAGCCCGTCGTCAGCGGAGCGATCATGGGTTTGCCAAATTCGGTGGGAATAACGGCCTCAACGCTTTTTATTTGCTCCGAAACCCACTGCTTGCCCTCCAAAATATCAGAATTGTCGTCGAAAACAACGGTAATGACCGACAACCCCTGTTTGGAGATCGAACGCAGTTCGGCTACGTTGGGGATGTTGGCCATGGCCAGCTCGAGGGGAGCCGTTACAAACTGCTCTACCTCTTGCGCCGCCAGCGTGGGCGACTGCGTGAGAATTTGAATCTGGTTGGTTGTGATGTCGGGCACCGCATCCACGGGCAACTGGGTGAGCGAGTAACCGCCCCAAACCACCAGCGCCACCACAAAAAGTGCCACGATGAGTTTGTTTTTAATCGAAAAGTAGATCAGGTTATCAATCATGTGGTTGCGAATAGGTGCGCGCGGCAAACAGACCGCGCGGCAACTGGTGTGGGTGGATTTACCTAACAAAGCTACGCCAAAAGGGTGCCGATCGTGCAGCCGTCGGAAAATTTAGAACGTTTCTATTCTGTGGAGTTTTCTTTAAAACCAATCCTAAAAATCAACCCGCACCCGCTGGTCGGTCTTGAAAAGCGTTTGCTCGCCACCCGCCACAACCAACACGCCTATTTGATAATCGTCGGGTTGATAGAACTTGGGCAACAGTTTGGCGGTGAACCCCTTGGGACTTCTGAACGGATTACGGCCCGCGAAATGGGGCTGGTTGGTGGCGGCTACGTACATTTTGGTGGTAGATATTAAAACTAAGTACGCGGCATCGTAGCTACCGCTGCCGTTTTCGAAGTCGGGTTGGGAGATAACAACGTCCGTTTTTGATATTCTTTCGACGGCCACCTGCGGCATTAACTTTTGCTTTTCCAGCGGCGTGTTCAGCGCAATATCATTAAAAACCAACGGGTATTGGTAGGCTTTTCGAGCGCTCAAAAAACGCATTTGGTAGCTTGTGTAGTCGGCAAAGGGCGAGTTTATTTGGGCGGCCAAACCAATGTCGTTGTGTTGCTGGTTGTAGGCACTGGCCGCCAGCATTTGCCGCCGCTGGGCCACGTCGGGCATAAACTTAATGTACGAAAAAATATTGAAAGCAATGCTACAGCCCAAAACCACTGGCCAACGAACCACTTTTGGCGTTGATTTTGACAGGTAAATCAGATAGCCAAAGGCCAACAAAAGGGCGGGGTACAGTTTATAATTGCCCACCAGCATGACGTAGTACCCAAACTGGGGGCGCAAAAGGGCGATGATAAACCCGTTGCCAAGCAGAAAGGCCAAGCAACCAAACAAAAAGTAGCGAGTGGTAATTGCCTTTTCGGTGGTTGGGTTGTTTTTCCAGTTTTTAACAACCAACATAAGTAGCCACCAACCACAAAAACCAACCAAAAGCATCCCCATGAGCGTTGGTAAGATGGCTCTTTTAACGATGGTAGATTGCTGCCAAAAATCGAACGAACCGCCAAAAAAAGTAAAAAAACCGAAAAAACTTTCGTGGGGGTGTTCAAAAAAGTAAGCCAGGCCGTTGGTATTGGCCGCATTGTTGAATTTGTAAAAATAAAAGAACCCCGCCACACCCGCCGCCACCAGCCAAAAAAGAATATTTTTGTAGCGTTTCTGAATGATTATAAGCACCAAACCAGCCCCCCAAAACACCAAGCCGTTGCTCATGCAAAAGGTGGTAACAAAACCAGTGAGAACGGCCAACAAAAAAGTTTTAGTGGTATTTTGGGCGAGCAAATAAATCGTCAAGAAACCCCAAAACAGCACGCTCTGGTGCTGCCAAGCGGTGATAGACCACGTGCTGGCCAAATAAAACTGTGGGTGTAAAACAACCAAACACAAGGGCAAAAAATAGATTGGCGGCAGTGACAAATTGCGAAAAATCCGCCAGAAAAGCACCAAAATACCCATCAAATTCAGGTTGGCCGCCAACGCCAGCCAGCGCATATTAAGCTGCCCCGTGAGCTGGTAGCACAGCACCCCTGCCAGTTTGCCTGGTAGCATTCGGTGCTCGTTGTTGGGGCGAAACATTTCTTTCATCCCACCCCAAGCATCGGTTTTGAGCCAGACAACCAGCGCACCAGGAAAAACCTCCACGTCGTCGAACCACGGCACGTTGATGGCATAGATGAAGAGCACCCGCCAAAAAACAAAAATGGGAATTAGGACGCAAAAGTACTGCCACCAGTATTTTTTAAATATAAGCATTGCATTGATTTTTAGGCAATTACGGACTTATTCCTCCGTTCGCTGGGTCATTCTACTACAATCTCATCGACGGCAAACCAAGTTTTTTCTCCCGCGTTTGGGTGGCCAACTGGGCACGGCCCGGCGTTTCGGGCGCGCACGCGCACGTAGCGGGCGCGTGCCGTTTTAAAATCGGCTACGGCCGAGAGCACCTCCCACTTGCCCTCCAACGGGTAATTTATGGGCTGGGCAATGGCCTCTTTAAAATCTTTGCCATCTTTGGAGATCGCCACCTCTACCTGCGTGGGCGGAAAACCATTGTCCATAATTATTTTCAGCAAATTGCAGCTCACCTTCGTTACGCTCATCACCTCGCCGAGATCAAGCGTTACGTCCATGTCGGTGCCGTAGAAACCCGCCCATTCCTCGCGGCTGCGCGGCGAACTACCCACCACTCCGTCGGTCAGTTTTTTGGAGCCAGTGTCCGACCCTTCGTGGGGCAAAATGGTGTAGTTATAGGTTTTTCCCTTGGCTCGGTGAATATAAAAAGTCTGCTCCAAACGCCCGCCCGACGTGGTGATGGCTTTGATAGTTGTGGTTTTTTTGAGCTGGATCGGCATTAGGTACTCGGCACTTTGCGGACTCGGTTCTTTGCCGTCGGTGGTATAAAACAGTTTTGAGTCGGCATCTATTTTCTTTAAATTAACTTGAATCTGGCCCAGATCAGACACTTGCGTGCTGGCCGTAATGTCAAAAAAACGTTTGGCGTAGTTCACGTTCAGGTAGTCCAAACGCTTTAAGTGCACCCGCAAACGCATTGCAAAATCCTCAAAATTCTTTGGCCCGCGCGGCATCCAACCCACCTCGGCCAGCGCCACGGCACGCGGAAAAGCCATGTACTCGGCCTGCTCGGGCGTGGTCACGTATTCGGTCCAGAGGTTGGCCTGCACGCCCCAAATATACTTGTGGTCGGCTTCGGGTAGTTCGGCGGGCATTGGCTCAAAGGCATACACTTTTTCGATGGGCAGGTAGTTGCCAATGGCCAGCGGCTCGGTGGCGGGGTTGCCCTGGTAGTAGTCTAAGTAGCAATAATTCGTCGGCGACATCACTACCTTGTGCCGTTGTTTGGCGGCCTCAATACCACCCGCCGTGCCCCGCCAGCTCATCACGGTGGCATTTGGGGCCAAGCCACCCTCCAAAATCTCGTCCCAACCAATAATACTCCTGCCCTTGGCGTTCACAAATTTTTCGATGCGTTTCACAAAATAGCTCTGCAAACCGTTGGCATCCTTTAAGTTATTTTTGGCGATAAGTTCTCGGCAAAAAGCACTTTTTTCCCACGCTTCCTTCGGGCATTCGTCGCCACCAATGTGAATATACTTGCCAGGGAAGAGCGCAAAAACCTCGGTCAGCACGTCTTCCAAAAATTTAAAAGTTTGTTCCGTTGGGCAATACACATCCTCAAAAATACCCCACTGTTCGGCCACGGTATAGGTCTTGGCGGGGTCGCAAGATAGTTCAGGATACGCCGCCAAGGCCGCGCGGGCGTGGCCAGGCATTTCGATTTCGGGAATAATGGCCACAAACTTACCCTGGGCATACTTCACTACGTCTCTGACCTGGTCTTGGGTGTAGAAACCTCCGTGGGGTTTGCCGTCGAACTGCATCGGATAATTTTCGTCGTAGTGCCCCACCGTGGTTTGCGCCCGCACGGCGCCAATTTGGGTCAATTTGGGGTATTTTTTTATCTCAATCCGCCAGCCCTGGTCCTGCGTGAGGTGCCAATGGAAGGTGTTCATTTTGTGCATCGCCAGCAAATCGATGAATTTTTTAACGGTAGCCACGGGCATAAAGTGCCGCCCCACGTCGAGCATCAAACCACGGTAGCCAAAGCGCGGCTTGTCTTGAATGTCGCAAACGGGCATTGCCCAAGTCTTGTTTTCTGTTTTTGTTGGACTAAAAACCTCCACGGGCAAAAGCTGTAGGATGGTTTGCACACCGTAAAAAAGCCCCTTGCCAGTGGCGGCCTCCAAGCGCACGCCCGTTGGCAAAACGCTCAGTTTGTAGCCCTCCTCGCCGAGGTTTAGTTTTTTGTTGGTGCTAATAAAAACGTGCGGGTCTTTCGTGATTTTAGGGGCAGAAACCCCCAACTGAACGCCCAAACCCGAAGCGGCATTGAACTGGCCAGCAAGTATTTGGGCGGCAGACTTGGCGGGAGCATCGGCGGTTGGCACCACTATTTTGGTGTTGGCACTAAATTTAAACTGGCCGTCGCGGCCATTGAATTGGGCAGGAAACGGCACCAGGTTGTAGCTATTTTCTTGCGCCGTAGCTGCACCAAATAATTGAAATAACAAGCCGATGAGTAGTAGCCGGTACATAAATTGAGCGGGTTTGTTTGTAACTACAAAACAATGAAAGTTATTGGTCAAAATGAACAAAATGTAGTAAAGTTTACGTTGCTGGCAATATGACTGCGTCTGACACGTTTTTTTTGTACCTACCCAAACACCTCTAAATCATAAAAACAATGAAAAAAAATGCCTTCGTAGTGGCCTGTACAATAATAACCATCCTCACAAATTGCGTATCTACCCAGCACCACAACACCGTGCTCAGAGAACGGCAGCGGCTCTCGGAGATGGTGTCGAAACTAAGAAAAGAAAACGACCAAATACTACTCGAAAGGCTAAACGCTGAGGGTTCGTCGCGCGGGCGAGGCGAGGCGATACAGCAAGTTGAGACGCGCTTTAAGAACCAAGTTTCAGACCTCGAAGCGCAAATAGAAAGATTAAAAGCCGACAACGCCCGCCTCACCGAAGAGAACAACAGGCAGGTTTACGAAAATCAACGCATGAAAAAGGAATCGTTCGACGCCCAGCAAAACAACACCAAGGAAATAGAACTATTGCGCGAAAAACTAAACTGGACGTACCGCACTTATAACATTCAACGCGCTAAAAGACCTTAGTGCGCCTCCAACCAATTTGCACCCACGCCCACGCCCGTTTCTAATTTTACAACCAACGGAATGGCCGAACACATGAGCTCATCGACGCGGGTTTTGAGCAACTCGAGCTCCGAATAATGCACATCGAACACCAATTCGTCGTGCACTTGGAGGATCATTCGGCTGCGCAGTTTTTCTTTTTTAATAAAATCTTGCACGTTTATCATGGCCACCTTAATCATGTCGGCGGCACTGCCCTGAATGGGCGCGTTGATGGCGTTGCGCTCGGCAAAACCGCGCTCGGCTTGGTTGCGCGAGTTGATGTCGCGCAGGTAGCGGCGGCGGCCCAGAATGGTTTCCACAAATTCGCGTTCTTTGGCATCGGCCACGCACTTGTCCATGTATTCTTTTACGGCGGGAAACTCGGCAAAATACGCCTTTATAATATCCGAAGCCTCGCCGCGCGGAATGCCCAGCCGCTGCCCAAGCCCAAAAGCCGAGATGCCATAAATGATCCCAAAGTTTACCATTTTGGCCTGGCGGCGCATCTCCGAACTAACCTCGCCGAGTGCAACCTTAAAAACCTTGCTGGCCGTTTGGGCGTGAATATCCGTGCCCTGGTTGAAGGCTTCGAGCATGGTGGCATCGGCACTGAAAGCGGCCATGATGCGGAGTTCGATTTGGGAATAATCGGCCGACAGTATTTTAAAATCATCGTTGCGCGGCACAAACGCCTTGCGAATCTCCCGCCCGCGCGGCGTGCGAATCGGAATGTTTTGCAGGTTCGGGTTGGTGCTGCTCAAACGCCCCGTGGCCGTCACGGCCTGGTTGAACGACGTGTGAATACGCCCCGTGTGGGGGTTTATCAGCAACGGGAGCGCATCGACGTAGGTAGACTTCAATTTTTGCAACTCCCTAAAATCCAGTATTTTACGAACTATCTCGTGTTCGCTTTCTAAATCGCTCAAAACATCTTCGCCCGTGGCGTACTGGCCAGTGGCGGTTTTTTTGGGTTTGGCTACGAGTTTCATTTTCTCGAACAAAACAACACCCAACTGCTTCGGCGAGGCAATATTAAACTCTTCGTTGGCCAATTGATAGATTGTTTTTTCAAAAACGGCAATGTCCGCCGCCAGCACCTCCGACATCTCGGCCAGGGCATCGGTGCTCATTTTTATGCCTTCGCGCTCTACCTCCGCAAGCACGCGCACGAGCGGCATTTCTACCTTTTCAAACAATTTTTCGGCGCGGTTTTCGATTAATTTTGGGTGCAAAACCGCTTTTAGTTGCAGGGTTATGTCGGCATCTTCGGCGGCATATTCGGTTATTTTGTCCAATGCCACGTCGCGCATGGAGCCCTGCTTAACCCCTTTTTTCCCGATCAGGGTTTCGATCGAGATCGGTTCGTAGTTGAGCAACGCGCCCGCCATGGCATCCATTCCGTGGCGTTTTTCGGGTTCTATCAAATAGTGCGCCAGCATGGTGTCGTAAATATTACCGCCCACTTCGATGCCGTAGTTGCCCAAAACGGTGATGTCATATTTCAGGTTTTGGCCCACTTTTTCTATTTTTTCGTCCCCCAAAACCCCCTTAAATTCGTCTAAAATGGTCTGCGCCTGGTTTCTGTCGGCGGGAATGGGCACGTAGAACGCCTCCCCCATTCTGTATGCAAAGGCCAAGCCAACCACTTCGGCCACGAGGGCATCGGTAGAGGTGGTCTCAGTATCAAAACAAAACGAGTCTTGCAACGACAGGTAATGCACCAAACTGGCGCGCAGTTCGGGGGTGTCCACGGTACGGTAGTCGTGCAGTTTATTGGTTATATTTTGGGGTTCGTTTCGGCTGTATTGGGGCGTAGTTTCGGTGGCGTTTTCCGTTCTAATTTCAAGATCAGCGGCGGCGGGCAGTACCTCGCCACCACCAAACAGGTTGAACTGCCCCTTGGTATTGACGGCGGCGTTTTGGTCGGCGGCGGCTTTGTCGAGCGTTGGCGCGGGAGCCTCGCCAAGCAGGCGGCGGCGCAGGGTTTTGAACTCCAACTCGTCCAAAAGGGGCGACAGCAATTGGCGGTTCACATCGCTCATTTTGAGGTCTGCCTCCACAAAATCGACGGGTACGTTGAGGTCGATCGTTGCCAATTTTTTGGACAGCAACCCCAAATGGCCGTTTTCGACGACCCTTTCTTTGAGTTTACCCACCAGTTTATCGGTGTTGGCCAGCAGATTTTCGACCGTCCCAAACTCGGCCAGTAGTTTTTGGGCCGTTTTTTCTCCCACGCCCTTTATGCCTGGTATGTTATCGACGGCATCGCCCTGCAAGCCGAGCATATCCACAACCTGGTCTACGCGCTCAATGCCCCAGCGTTCGCAGATCTCTTTTACGCCCATCACCTCCACGCCCTTGCCCATGTAGGCGGGTTTGTACAAATAGACGTGTTCCTCTACCAGCTGGCCGTAGTCTTTGTCGGGGGTCATCATAAAAACCTCAAAGCCAGCCGCCGATGCGCGCTTGGCGATAGTCCCGATCACATCGTCGGCCTCGAAACCGTCCAAGATCAACAGCGGAATATTCATGGCTTCCAGCAACCGTTTTACGTAAGGTATAGCCACCGAAATATCTTCGGGTTGGGCTTCGCGCTGGGCTTTGTAGGGAGGGTACTCTATGTGCCTAAACGTAGGTTTGGGCGTGTCGAATGCCACCCCCAGGTGCGTTGGCTTTTCTTTTTGGATCACCTCGAGTAGTGTGTTCACAAAACCAAAAACGGCGCTGGTGTTTAGGCCATTAGAGGTTATTCTGGGGGCTTTCATAAACGCAAAATGGGCGCGGTAAATGAGCGCCATGGCATCTAAAAGAAATAGTTTTTTGTCGGGTTTCATGCCAAAAATACGGGTTACGCTCCAACGCCAAATGCCCTGCGAGCTCGTTACATAGTGCGCCAAAAGTACACCTTTTTGGCGGTATTGAGGGTGTTGCTCTTATGGTGGTTTAGTGCAATCAATAAAACGCAGTGATGCGCTTTGCACTGTCAGAGACTTCGACCAAAAACGGGTGCCGTGGCTGGCTTATAACCTGGTCTAAGTCGGCAATTGAGTCTTTCGACATCTGGGCAACGGTGAGTGCCGTCCGCTCACCGTTCGGGCGCTCATAAACCGCCACCGCCTGGCATTGCCCCTCGGCGTTGGCACGGTTGAACTCGGCTTTGGCGGCGGCGTAGGCTTGGTCGGTTGGCCCGAAACTAATTTCTTTTAGGGGCAGCGTGCGTGCTTTGGCCGCCCCAATGGCCGCATCTAAACGATTGAGCAACTGCCGCAACCGAACGGTGGCTTTGCCTTCGAGAATACGCTCCCGAATAGACTGCCGCACCAAATAGGTGATCGTCTGGGTGATGGTGAGTCCAATTTCGGCCGTTTGTTTAAAAATCAGCGACGCGGGCGACATCCCAGGAATGGTATTGGGATCGTGCAGAATAACCTGGCCGTCGGGGGTCAAAAAACCGTCGATCCGCACGCACACCCCAAAGCCGAGCGGCTCGAAGACAGCCAACAAACTTTGGTGAATCTTCCGCAGGTTTTCGATCGATGTTTCGACGGGGATGTTTTTGCGGGTAGCTTTAGATTTATATTTGCCCTCATAATCAAACGTTTCGGCAATAATCTCGGTGGGAGGCAGCGCCACTGGCCGCATATCGTCGTCTTGGAGAATGCCGCAAGAAAACTCCTGTCCACCCAAAAATGCCTCAATCAGCACGTAGTCTTCGGCGTGGTACGACGTGAGTTTAACTGCTTCCGTCGTAGCGGCGGTGAGGGCATTCAATTTGTCGAGCAATGCGGCAGGGTGGTACACAATCTCTTGCGTTTGCTCGATCAGCACCGGAAAACCAATGCCCTGCGTCACGTTGGCAACGCGTTGCAGGAAAGCAATTTTATCGGCCTCCGAGCGGTCTATCCACGCTTGGGCATCGACCAGCACACTAAAAAAACACTGGTTGAGGGCCGCCTCGAAGGCGGCGGTACCGCGTTCTTTCAAAATCACCACACCAATGGACGATCCTTGGTGCGGAGCCTTGATTACGATCGGAAAACCTACTTCGCCAATTATTTTTTCAAAAAGTGCAGCGCGGTCGGTTGCGGCCTCAAACTGGTCGCGGCGCAGGGTCACCATCGGTTTGCGTTGGCCATTTTGGCTGGCCATCAACACGTTTTGCACGCTTTTATTCATGCTTATCGACGACCCAATAAGGCCTGGCCCCGAGTACGGCACACCATACCACTCCAAAAGCCCCTGCACGGCACCGTCTTCGCAAAAAGGCCCGTGCATAGCCAAAAACGCAAAATCGAAGTGCTCACCAAACTCGTGCGGAAAAACCCGCTGGCCTATTCGGGCAATCTCGGCCTCAATTCGGGCGGGGTCGTCGGCCAACGACTCGGCATACACCTCAAAACGCGGATCGGTTTGTTGCGGATAAAAACTACGGATACCGTCTTGGTACAAAAACTCCCGACGGATCAGTATAAAATTGCCCAACCCGTCCACAAAAATCATAACGGGTTCAAACAAATTTTTATCAATATTATCTAAGGCAGTTCGCCCCCCCATGTAGGAGACCTCCCGCTCGCGCGACGGCCCGCCAAAAAATACGCCAATTCTAATTTTCATCAACAATCAATTTTTCTTTTTCTTCGCGCCATTGCTCCTCAAACTGCCTCCCATGCCAGGCACGTTAGAATCGGTGGCAGTGTTGTCTACTTGGGTTGCATCCACGCGTTGGTTTGGTGCTCTGCCCACCAACGGCAGTGCTTTGTTATACAATTCTAATGCAACGGGCAGCTGCTGCTCGAGCGCGGCCACGCGGGTTTCATCGGCGGGGTGCGTCGATAAAAACTGGGGAGGTTTCTGGCCACCACCCAGTTTAGACATTCGGCGCCAAAACTCGGGGGCGGTGTTGGGGTCGTAGCCAGCCATGGCCATAAACTTCAGTCCGAGCCGGTCGGCCTCCGACTCTTGGTTGCGGCTGTTGGGCAATATATACCCCACGTTGGCGGCAATCGGTGCGGCTAAATTAAACAGCCCCGCGTACATGTTTTGGGTTTGTTGGGGCTTGTTGGCCATGGCCACTCCGAGGGTCAGTTGGCCCGCCACCATGCCATATTGCGCCATCATACCTTGGCTCATGCGCTCGGCACCGTGGCTGGCAATGGCGTGCGACACCTCGTGGCCCATCACTACGGCAATACCCGCCTCGTCTTCGCAGATTGGCAAAATACCCGTATAAAAAACCACCTTGCCACCAGGCATACACCAGGCGTTCACCATTCGCGACTCTATGGTATTGAACTCCCACTGAAACCCGTCTAACAGTTTGCCATAACCGTTGGCAATCATGTAATTTTCTACCGATTTTTGAATTCTCAGACCGACCCGTCTCACCAACTGAGCCTGGGTTCCGGCCTTCAACACACGGCTGGTATCTAAAACCCCTCTGTAACTGGTAAAACTCATCGGCAGCAGTTCCTTGCTATTGAACAACATCAACTGTTTGCGCCCCGTGATCGGAACTTTCTGGCAGGCCAGCATGAGCGTGGTAGTGAGGGCAACGGCAATAGTGAATCTTTTCATGTCCATGTGTTTAAATCGATGCTTATATTTATGGTCTCAAAAGTAATATAAAAAATGGCTAACTACATTTTTTCACCTCTAAAACGCACGCTCGCCAACTTAAATTGCCAAACCAGAAGTAGATGCCAGTAGATTTAAGGCTGTTTTGACGCGTAAAATTCAAAAAATACAAAGAATACGCTCGATTGAGGGCGATCGTCTAAAAATTGTCTCATTTTTTTGTATAAAAACAACGGGCATTTAGCTGCATTTTAAATTAAATCCGCTAATTTTGCACCCAAATTCGTATACCACCCTGGGTGGTAATCAGTTAATAATTTCAGTGCTATTTTTCTTCAAATTTAAAATTATATGATGGTATCAGTTAGACCTGATGAAGTTTCGGCCATTTTGCGTGAGCAGTTAGCGGGCGCCAAATCTGAGGCAGAACTCGAAGAAGTAGGTACCGTTCTCCAAATTGGAGACGGAGTAGCCCGTATCTACGGCCTCACCAACGCGCAAGCTGGTGAGCTATTGCAATTTGAGAACGGCCTCCAAGCGCTGGCTCTCAACCTCGAGGAAGACAACGTAGGAGCCGTTTTACTCGGCGAATCGACGGAGGTTAGAGAGGGCGATACCGTGCGGCGCACTGGCAAAATTGCCTCCGTGAAGGTAGGCGACGGCATCGTTGGCCGCGTCGTAAATACCCTCGCCCAGCCCATCGACGGTTTAGGGCCAATCCAAGGCGAAACTTTTGAGATGCCGCTCGAGCGCAAAGCCCCGGGCGTAATCTACCGCCAGCCAGTAAACGAACCCCTGCAAACGGGTATCAAATCGATCGATGCCATGATTCCGATTGGCCGTGGCCAGCGCGAACTTATCATTGGCGACCGCCAAACGGGCAAAACCGCCGTGGCGATCGATACCATTATTAACCAAAAAGAATTTTATGACCGGGGCGAACCCGTTTTCTGTATCTACGTGGCCTGCGGCCAGAAATCATCGACCGTCAAGGGCGTTGAGGCCACGCTGCGCCGCTACGGAGCCATGGACTATACCGTCATCGTGAACGCGGGTGCATCTGATCCCTCGCCGATGCAGTTTTTTGCCCCATTTACTGGTGCCGCCATCGGAGAGTACTTCCGCGATACAGGCCGCCCCGCACTGGTGGTTTACGACGATTTATCTAAGCAAGCCGTTGCCTACCGCGAGGTGTCGTTGCTTCTGCGCCGTCCACCAGGCCGCGAAGCCTACCCAGGCGACGTGTTTTATCTGCACAGCCGCCTTTTGGAGCGTGCCGCCAAGGTGAACGCCTCCGACGAAATTGCCCGCAACATGAACGACCTCCCAGAATCGCTGAAAGACCGCGTGAAGGGTGGCGGATCGCTAACGGCACTGCCCATTATCGAAACCCAAGCGGGCGACGTGTCGGCGTATATTCCAACCAACGTAATATCGATCACCGACGGCCAGATTTTCTTGGAGTCAAACTTGTTCAACGCGGGTATCCGTCCGGCCATCAACGTGGGTATATCGGTGTCGCGGGTGGGTGGCAATGCCCAAATCAAGTCAATGAAAAAAGTAGCTGGTACGCTCAAACTCGACCAAGCACAGTTCCGCGAATTAGAGGCTTTTGCCAAATTTGGTTCCGACCTCGATGCCGCTACCAAACTGACCATCGACCGGGGCCGCCGCAACCAAGAAATATTGAAACAAGCACAGTTTTCTCCCGTTTCGGTGCAAGACCAGGTAGCTATTATCTACGCATCCATCAACGGCTTGTTAGACAAAGTGCCCGTCAATAAAGTGAAAGAGTTCGAGACTGAGTTTATTACCCTGTTGTCGGCGCAGTATCCTGAAGCTTTGAAAGCGTTGCAAGCTGGTAAACTCGACGATGCCACGGCCACGCTCAAAAAAGTAGCTGCCGAACTAACTGCAAAATATTAATTATGAATTGAGGGCCACTTATTGCACACATCCGTAATTGTTTGCAATAAGTGGCCAATAATCAAAGGGCCATGCCGAGTTTAAAAGAAGTACGAAATAGGATTACATCGGTCAATTCGACGCAGCAAATTACCAAGGCCATGAAAATGGTGGCTGCCGCCAAACTGCGCCGCGCCCAAGACAACATTACCCGCATGCGCCCCTACGCGCAAAAACTCTCGCAGATGCTCGCCACGGTGTCGTCTGGAAGCGAGGCAGGTAGCCAAAATCCTTACAAACAGGAGCGCGACGTGCAAAGGGTACTTTTTGTGGTTATTACCTCCGACCGTGGACTGTGCGGTGGCTTCAATGCCAACGTCGTTAAGGCTGCCAATGCGCTCCTGGCCGATAAATACGCCGCCCAAGCCGCCAAAAATAACGTGGAGATAATGAGCATTGGCAAAAAAGGTGCGGAGGCGTTTACGCGCCGTGGATTTAGTGTAAATACCGCCCACACCGACGTTTTCTTGTCGCTGAGTTTCGATAAAGTAAAAGCGGCGGGCGAAGAAATCATGGCCGACTTCAAAGCAGGAAAGTTCGACGTGGTGGAGGTCATTTACAACGAGTTTAAGAACGTGGCCACGCAGATTGTTCGGGCCGAACAACTCTTGCCGATGGCTTCGGACAAAACCAATACCAGTAAAGCGGTAAGTGCGGCGGCCAATTATAGCTTTGAGCCCTCAGAGGAGCAAATAATCGACGAGCTGATACCAAAAGCACTAAAAATGCAGCTCTACAAAGCAGTCTTAGACTCGAACGCCTCCGAACACGGTGCCCGCATGACCGCCATGGACAAGGCCACCGAAAACGCCCAAGATTTGTTGAAACAGCTCCGCTTAGAGTACAACCGCTCGCGCCAAGCGGCCATTACCAAAGAAATTTTAGAGATTGTGGGCGGTGCCGAGGCACTGGCTGGCAAATAATCTCGCTCGATACCAATATTAAAGTCCCCCGTTCGTTTCTAATGTACGGGGGTTTTTATTGCCTCTTGTGGTGCGTTGCAACCTTTTATAAAATGGTTGAATCTGCCGCGATAAAAAAACTAAACTTACCTACTATTTCAAAATTCAAACAAAAATCAAATTTATCTAAACAATGAGAACTTCAAAATTTATGCTTGCATTGGCCGTTGCAACGACCAGCCTTTTTTCAGTAAATGCCCAAACCGCCGACGAGATCGTGGCCAAACACATCGAAGCCAACGGAGGTGCCGATAAGCTAAAAAGTCAGACATCACGCATTGTTGAAATGACAGGGTCGGCCATGGGCTTCGAGTTTCCAGTTGTTATTTCGACCATAAACGGCAAAGCTTACAAACAAGAAGTGGAGGTGCAGGGCATGAAAATGGTAACTGCCGTGAACGGCAACACAGGTTGGGCAATCAATCCGATGGGAGGCTCTACTACCGCCCAGGCACTACCCGAAGACCAAGTGAAGGCCAACAGCGGCCAAATTGATTTGACGGGCAGCCTCTGCGACTACAAAGAAAAGGGCAGCACCGTGGAGTTGCTGGGCAAAGAAACCATCGACGGTGCGGAGACTTTCAAACTGAAAGTGGTGAAAAAAGATGGCAGCGAAGAAACCAAGTTTATTGATGCCAAAACGTATTTTTTGGTGAAGCAAATCATGAAAGTAACCGCCAACGGAGAGACCATAGAAGTACCGATGGTGTACTCAAACTACAAAATGGTGGACGGCGTTGCAGTTGCCCACACAATGGAAGTAACTAATGCTCAGGCGGGTACGGTGATAATGACCGTGAAATCTGTGAAGGTGAACCCCGTAATAGACGAGGCCATCTTTATGATGCCCAAAAACTAAATCTAATTGAACCAACAAAAAGCCCAGTCTGACCGACTGGGCTTTTTGTTGGCTTTGTACCAATGACTATCTCTACATTTTACTACGAATCGCCCCTGGGGAGGATCGAAATAAGCGCCACCGATGAGGTGATCTCGTCAGTATTGTTCGAGGACTCGGCCAAAAAGCAAAGCCCTAAATTGCCCGCTACCGAGCACCTATCGCCCGAAATTGAAAAGTGCGTACTCCAACTCGACGACTACTTTTCGGGAAAAATAGCGGATTTTGATGTCCGTTTCAAGCACAGTGGTTCCGATTTTCAGCAAAAAGTGTGGGCGGAGCTGTGCCGTATTCCAGTTGGCAAAACGATTTCCTATTTAGAATTATCCAAACGGATCGGCAACGTAAAGGCCATTCGGGCGGTTGGCACGGCCAATGGATGCAACCAAATCGGAATTATAGTTCCGTGCCACCGCGTAATTGGGGCCGACGGCAGCTTGGTGGGCTACGCTGGCGACCTTTGGCGCAAAAAATGGTTGCTCGACCACGAACAAAAAATGGTTGGTCTGCAACAGCTTACCCTTTTTTAGGTTTGTTTCCGCACCAGGGCAATCCCTACCCCGCAGGCCAGACAGCGTTTTCGGCTACAAAACTCGTTGAACCACTCAATAACGCCCTGCGAGTCGTAGGCCGTTTTTATCTTCACCCCCAATTTTTCCCAATTATCGGTAATGTGGTTGCGTTCGGCGGGTAGGCTTTCTACTATTTCCAAGGCTTTTTCTAAGTAATCCCGCTGGTCGCGAACTTGGCCGTAGATTACCAAAAGCGGCACAACGGTATTTATGAGAATGTTTTCGGCCGAGGCGCGCCCCACTGCGGGCACTTTGGCGGTGGTTTCTTTGCCAAAAACGTAGTGCTTTTGCCAATAGTCAGACTGGGTCAATTGCAATCTTTTGAGCATGTCGGCCGTTTTTTCGATGTTGATAAACACCGAAAATAAACTGGCTTGCTGGGCAACCAACTGGGCAAATTGCGCCAACCGAACCGTCGGAAAATTAGCGGGGCGCAGCCGCAGGAACTTCCATTGCAGGGCTTGCATTTGCTTGTTTTGCAGCGAATACTTGGCCGCCAGCACCTTGTACTCTCTCGCCAATAAGCGTGAATAGTCGTCGGTAGGCTCGGCCAGCAAGCCCGCCGCTCCGTAGAGTAGCGCCTCTACTTGGGGGAGGTTGTCGCGGTGTTTTTGAAGTATTTTGAGCGGCACTGCCCGCGCCAATTGTAAAAATGGGTCGGCGTTTATTTTAAAGCCAAAGTTGTAGGCCAGTAGTTGATAGGCGGTTTCTTCCCAATCGTTTTGGTTTTGTTCAAAAAACTGGCGTGCCACTTCGGCCTTCCGCTCTAAGCGTTGCGTGAGTGTTTTGTCGAGCATCGAAACCCGCACCAGTTCATCTACGCTACCAAACTGAGCCCCGCAAGGAATTGTTTCGGGGGTTTGAAGCAGGGCATCGTAGCGTTTCCAGACGGCGGGGTCAGTAATATTTTGTAGCTCTAAAACGGGCAGTACAGTGCCGTCGGGGCGGGCAATGGGGGCATCGTTTTGCCAAACAACGTGCAAGATCACATTGTTGTAGGCAGCATCGGACTGGTGCTGGTGCAAATGCCAATCCGATGCTTTCACGTGGATTTCGACGCTTCCGAACCACTCAATGCCGTCGATAAACAGCCGCGAGTCTTGAAAATCGGCCCCCGAATCTGCATTGAGTCGCCCCGTTTGCAACACCTTTATGGCCTGACCAGCCGAGGTTTTTAGGTCGTTTTTTTGAAAATACTGGAACTGCCAAATAAAATACAGAAAGGCTTCGGTCATCGAACTGCGGTGCTAATTGGTTTATTACAAGGGCGTTACGTAAGCAGAAGTAATCCCACCATCGACCATAAAATCAGTACCAGTTACAAACGACGACTCGTCGGAGGCCAAAAACAGCGAAGCGTAGGCAATTTCGAGTGCCTCTCCGAAGCGTCCCATGGGCACGTGCACCAAGCGGCGTTGCTTTTTTTCTTCGGTGTTCAAAAAGCTCATCAAAAGCTCAGTTTTGAGTGGTCCCGGGCAGAGGGCGTTCACCCTGATGCCCTCGCGGGCGTGGATTACGGCCAGCTCGCGGGTGAGGGCCAGCACCGCGCCCTTGCTGGCCGTGTAGGCAATTTGGGGCGTGGCCGCCCCCAAAATAGCCACAAACGAAGCCGTGTTGATGATGCTTCCGCCGCCCGCGCGTTTGAGGGCAGGAATACCGTACTTGCAACCCAAAAACACGCCTTTGGCGTTTATGTTCATCGTCAGGTCCCAAATATGCTCTTCGGTCGTAACTGCGTTGTCGTCGTCGCTGTGCATAATGCCCGCGTTGTTGAACAACACATTGAGCTTGCCGAAGGTTTGCTCGGCAAAATCAACCATTTTGGCGCAATCATCGGCCTTCGATACATCGGCGCGAATGTAGGCAGCCTCCCCGCCATTTTCAATGATTTGTGCCACCACAGTTCGGCCCTCCGCATCGTTCACGTCCGAGACAACAACTTTTGCGCCCTCTTTGGCAAATAACAAAGCCGTTTCTTTGCCGATACCACTGCTGCCGCCCGTAATGAGCGCTACTTTGTTTGCTAAACGCATGGGTAAATTGAGTTTAATGTTAGAATAAAATCAAAGAATCTCGATAATTTTCAAAGTTAGTTTCGCAGAATTTTGGGCGGCAATGTCCAAATTACTGAACATAATCTCGCTTGCCTGGGCATCTGCCCGGTCCGAAACCGACCTAATAACCAAATGTGGCACACCCCACTGGTGGCAAACTTGCGCCACAGCCGCCCCCTCCATCTCGGTGGCATCGGCCCCGAAAACGTCCCGCAGTTGGTTCACTTTTTCGGTCGAGGACACAAACAGATCGCCAGAAACAATAGTCCCCACCACACAAACGGGTACGCGCTCACCAACGGCTTGGAACTCAACAGCTTGGCTTGCCTCGAGGGCTTTTTGGAGCAATTCGACATCGGCAGGAAAGAAATCTGGGTTCAGTTCGTTGCTCAAAAAATTGTACGTTTGCCGCGTTGGCACGCCCTGAAACGTAATGGCGTGGTAGTCGTGGTGGCCCACCTGCTGGCCAATCACAATATCGCCTGGGTGCAGGCCGTCGTTAACTCCGCCAGCAATGCCCGTAAATATCAACTGTTTGGGCTCGAAAGAATGCACCATCAAAGCAGTAGTTACGGCGGCGTTCACCTTGCCGATTCCCGTTTGGCCAACGACTACCGCCCGACCGTGTAGTGTTCCCGTATAAAAACAAACGCCCTGCACCAGCACCTCTTGGGCGTTTTGGAGGGCTTGCCGCAGCAGCTGTACTTCTGCGCCAAAGGCTCCCAAAATAGCGATAACAGAACTCGGCTCGTAGGTATGTGGCTGGTGGGTGGTGTTCATAAAATAAATTGTGCGGTTGGTTAGATTGGTGCTACGATTTGCTGGCAAAGTTCTACCAGCACGCCATTGGTGCCTTTGGGATGCAGAAAACAAACCCATTTATTGTCGGCACCGCGTTTGGGCTCGGGGTTGAGAAGCACAAAACCCTCGCCTTGCAGACGCTGCATTTCGGCTTTAATATCGGTTACTTCAAAAGCGAGGTGGTGGATTCCTTCGCCCCTTTTTTCGATAAATTTTGCAATCGGGCTGTCGGCGCGGGTGGCTTGTAGGAGTTCGATTTTGGTTTGATTGACCTCAAAAAACGAGGTTTCTACGCCCTCAGCCTCCACCGTTTCGTGTTTATAAGGTGCCACGTTGAGTAGCTTGGCGAAAAGTTGGTTAGATGCTGCCAAGTCTCGCACGGCTATTCCGATGTGTTCTACGTTTGTCATGTTATTTGCGGTTGTCTTGGCCTCCCATCATGCTCAAATAGCTTTCGTAGCGGCTCATGCCTATTTCTCCCGCTTCGACGGAAGCCTTGACGGCGCACCCTGGCTCATTGATGTGCTGGCAATTGTGGAACCGGCACTCGTTTAGCAACGCCCTAAATTCGGGGAAACAATGCCCAATTTCGGCCTGGCCGATGTCGGTTAGCCCCAGTTCTTTAATGCCCGGTGAATCAATAATAAAAGTAGTAGCGTTGAGTTCAAACATTTCGGCGAAGGTGGTGGTGTGCACGCCCTTGTTGGCAAAAGTAGAGACCTCGTTGGTGCGCAAAAGCAGGTCGGGCGCCACCGCATTGACCAGCGACGACTTGCCAACCCCCGAGTGCCCTGCCAATACAGAGACTTTGCCAGTGAGCAAATCGGCAAATACTTGGCTACCCTCCCCCTCCGTTGCCGAAGTTTTAAGACACTGATAACCAATGGATTGATACAATTCAATAACTTGATCTTGCACCTCTTTAAATTCGTCAGGGATTATGTCCTGTTTGTTGAAGACGATAACCGTCGGGATTCTGAACGACTCCGCAACCACCAAAAACCGATCAATGAATCCCATTGAGGTGCGCGGAAAAGTGAGCGTAACGATCAGCACGGCTTGATCTACGTTGGCTGCCAGCACGTGGGCGTGGGCTGTTTTATGCACCGACTGCCGCTCAATGTAATTGTGGCGGGGCAAAATATCGGTAATCATGGCCGAGTTTTCGGTGCGGTCTTCTTCTTGCCACACCACACGGTCGCCAACTGCGATGGGGTTGGTCACTTTGCGGCCCTCGAGCTTGAACTTACCCTTGAGCCGCGCCCGCCAGAGGTGGCCGTCGGCGGCGCGCAAGTCGTACCAAGACCCCGTCGAACGCATTATTAAACCTTCATTTTTCAAATCTTGACTGGGTAAGTAATAGTTTTGAGTGTTGAATTTTGAATAAATATATGGTAGAACGTAAGTTACGAATTCATTATTTATAATTCATATCTTCCTTAATTTAGTTGCCCACAAATTTAAGCTAAAATTCGACCAAAAATATTGCCCACCATCCGATATTTGAACTGCCCCCGTTCACACAAAACAATTCTCAGTTCTGGATTGCAAATACTGGCTTTATGCCTAATTTTGAGAGGCGCAAGCCGCCCACATACCCGTATTAGGATGCTACTTTTTATATTTTATTTTTTTGCTTTGTTATCAGTCGGGGCAGCACTGTTTATTTTAATGACCAAAAACCTCATGTACATGGCACTGGGGCTGTTCGCGTCGCTTTTGGGGGTGGCCGCTTTGTACGTTTTGGCGGGAGCCGATTTTTTGGCCGTAACTCAGATCATGGTGTACGTAGGTGGGGTTTTGGTGCTGCTCATTTTTGGTATTATGCTCACCAAAAAGAGCCAATCACCCGATAATCAACTAAAAAACTACGTTCTTACTTCAAATATTAACCAGTTTTGGGGGGTTGTCGTTAGCCTTTCAATCTTCGGAATCTTGTTTGTGGCTATTTTAACGGCCAACTTTTCGTTCTTCGAGCGTCCCACAAATGTAGAACAATCTGCGGGTGCGAGCACAGTTCAGCCCATCGGTATGTCGTTGCTCACCACGCACCTGCTGCCGTTCGAGATTGCGAGTATTCTACTGATGGTGGCACTGATGGGTGCTACCTACATTGCCACCTCAAAAACCAAACCAGACAATGACGAGTGATTTGACTCCCCTACCCAGCTTTTATTTTCTAATGGTGGCGGCCGCGCTCTTCAGCATTGGTTTGGGGGTCATCGTCACCAAGCGAAACGCCGTGGCCGTATTAATTGGTATTGAGCTGATACTGAACGCCGTAAACCTAAATTTAGTAACTTTTTCGCGGCACGACCCCAGCCTGCGCGGTCAGCTTTTTGCGCTCTTCGTCATCGTGGTTGCCGCCGCCGAAGCAGCCATTGCGCTGGCTATTGTGCTAAAAACCTACCAATATTTCAGAACCGCAGATTTAGACCAAGTAAGCGATCTTAAAAATTGAGTGTTACCTCCCAAATGCTGTCTGATAAAAAAGTAGTGCATTGGGCATATTCGTTGTCAAGCCGCAAACCAGTCAGTAGATTGATTACTGGCTATTTTTGTCTAATTGTTTCACCACAACGTCAAAATCTTTGGGATACGGAGCTTCGATCTGCACTGGCTCGCCGTCGATAAGAAAAAACCGCAGCGAGTGCGCGTGCAACGCCACCCGTTGAATGAGCGGCCACTCGTCGGTTTCTTGTTTGAGGTTGAACTTCTTTTTGATCTGAGACAAGAAAATGGGGTCGCCGCCGTAGGTTTTGTCGCAAACGATGGGTGCTTTGATGCACATAAGGTGCACCCTGATTTGGTGCATTCGGCCCGTGACGGGAATACACTCCACGAGGGTGTGCTTGCGGTAGGCGCGTAGGGTGTTAAAAATAGTCTCGGCGGGCTTGCCTTTTTCGCGGTCGATGCGCACCGAGGTCGAGTCGCGCGAGATGGCGATGGGCAAAAAAACGGCGATACTTTCCAGGTTATGCAGGCCATTGACCACGGCGTGGTAGCGTTTGGTTACTTTTCGGTGCTCGAACTGCATAGACAAGTGCCGGTAGGCGGCTGGGTTTTTGGCAATGGCCATGACCCCCGACGTTTCTTTGTCGAGGCGGTGCGCCAGCTGGGCATCGTCCCAGTATTCTTTGGCCATTCGCAGAATACTCAGCGAGCGGTCGGCGGTGCGTTCGTCGAGCGATGCCACGTGGGGCGGTTTGTTGATGACAATATAATCGTCGTTTTCAAACAGAATATAATCTTTAAAATCTTGAACTTTCACAAATAGTACTGAAAAATGTAAAACGGATCGTGTAAAACGCGGTATAATTTGCAAATTTACGTCTTTATTCCCCATTTTCATTCTAAATGTCTGCACAGTTACACCAACTTGCTCTGGCTTTTTCGCCCAACGTGGGCAATGTCATGGCCCGCAACCTAATTAGTTACTTAGGCTCTGCCGATGCTGTTTTTGCGGCTTCGGCCACTAAGCTCAAATCTGTGCCTGGCATTGGCGAGGTCATTGCGCAGGGTATTTTGCAAAAAACGGGGGTCAGAGAGGCCGAAAAAGAGCTGGTGCTGCTCGAAAAAAAGGGAGTTGAGTTGCTTTTTTCGCACCAGCCCGCCTACCCTACCCGCATGAAAACCCTGTACGATGCTCCCTTTATGATGTACCAAAAAGGACCTTGCCAGCTAAACACCCCGCGCGTGGTGGGCATGGTGGGCACCCGAAACGCCACCGACTACGGGCGGCGCGTTACCGAAGAAATTGTGGAGGGACTAAAGCCATATAATGTACTGATTTCGAGTGGGTTGGCCTACGGAATAGACATTACCGCGCACCGCGCTTGCCTCAAATTTGGCGTGCCAACGGTGGGTGTTATGGCCAGCGGAATTGACATTATTTACCCCGCCGTTCACCAAAAAACGGCCCAAGAAATGCTCGAAAACGGTGCGTTGCTCACCGAGGCACGCATGGGCATGAAACCCGATGCGATGCGGTTTCCGGCCAGAAACCGCATTATTGCGGGCATGAGCGACGTGACCATTGTGGTAGAAGCCGCCACCAAAGGCGGGGCGCTCATTACGGCCGAATACGCCAACAACTACAACCGCGACGTGTTTGCAGTACCGGGCAATTTGCACAGTTCGTACTCGGAGGGCTGCAACAAAATAATTCGAGAAAACAAAGCGCAGATATTTACCAGCGTCGAGACTTTTATTGAATCAATGAACTGGAACGCAGCCACACCGAGCCGCGCGAGCCTCAAAACACCCGAGGTGGACATGAGCCATTTTACGCACGAAGAAACCCAGATTATGGCACTTTTGAACCAGCACCGCCAGATGCAGGTAGACGACCTGAGTTGGCACAGCCAAATTCCGATGAACAAACTGGCCTCGCTCCTACTCAACTTGGAGTTTCAAGGCTTTGTGCGAACCCTGCCTGGCAAAAAATACGTACTGGCCTGAGTAGAAAATAGATGCCTCCTTCGTCGGCATGACAAAGAAATCTTAATTTGTTATCAGCCAGCAACCTAAAAAACCAATGAAAACAAGAATCCTGCTGCTCATAATTGTACAACTTTTGGCTTTTTCAATGGCAAATGCCCAGACCAGCGTAGCGGTTTCGGGGATCATAAAAAACCAAAGCAACAAAGCACCTCTGCCGTTTGTGAACGTGGTTTTGAAAGCAGAAAAAGACAGCGCTTTTGTGGGGGGTACATTTACGAACGAAGAGGGGCGGTTTTCGTTGTCGAAGATAAAACCAGGCAACTACTACCTGGAGGTTTCGTACATTGGCTACGCCACCAAAAAACAACCGCTGTTTGTTGGCAGCCTGACCAACTATTTAGACCTCAACACAATAGAACTAACCGAGCAGTTTACGTCGCTCAACGAAGTTGTGATAACCGCCAAGACCGACGAAATAAGCGAGCAGATGGATAAAAAAACCTTTGCGCTCAAAGACAACATTAGCCAGGGTGGTGGTTCGGTTTTGCAGGCCATGCAAAACCTGCCGAGCGTAACGGTGCAAGACGGCAAGGTGCAACTGCGTGGCAACGACAAAGTGACGGTGCTCATCGATGGCAAACAAACGGCCCTGACTGGCTTTGGAAGTCAAACGGGTTTGGATAATATTCCCGCCTCTGCGATCGAAAAAATAGAAATTATCAACAATCCATCGGCAAAATACGATGCCAACGGCAACGCTGGCATTATTAATATTATTTACAAAAAAAACAAGAAGGATGGTTTCAACGGGAAAATTGGTTTGACGGGTGGGTTGGGCTCGTTGTGGGTAAGACGGCAAAACCTGCCCACCATACGGCCCCAGTACACGTTTACGCCCAAAATCAACCCCAACTTGTCTTTGAATTACCGAAAAGACAAGGTCAATCTGTTTTTTCAGGGCGATTATCTGTACACCGAAACGCTGAACAAAAATGAATTTGTGACCAGAAATTATGACAATGGCGACGTGATAAGTTCGCAACTGAAACGAAACAGGAACACGCACTTCACAACCCTAAAATCGGGGATCGACTACGCAATCAACGACCAAAATTCGCTGACTATCTCGGGAATTTTTGGCAGCGAAAAAATTATTGACCGGGGCGACCAACCGTTTTTCGATGGTGATTTATTGAAACGAAAAAGACTTTGGCAATTTTTGGAAGATGAGCTCAAAACCACCTGGATGGCAACTGCCAGCTACCAACACAAGTTTAGGGAGGCTGGGCATTTATTGAACGTTGGCTTCAATTATACTTTTCATCGGGAGGATGAAAAATATTTTTACGACAACTTTTTACCGACTTCAACGGGTACGGATGCTTTCAAATTGCTGTCGGACGAGCAGGTGTACGATTTTAACTTTGACTACATAAAACCATTAAAATACGGGCGAATTGAAACGGGCATAAAACTTAGGAACCGTAATATTCCGACCAATATGCTGTTTATTCCAGGGGCAAACTCGGTGTTAGACATCAACGCTGGCGGCTGGGCCACGTACAGGGAACTGATCCCGGCTGTGTACGGAAACTACGTTTTTGAAAACAGAAAGTGGGAGGCCGAATTGGGCTTGCGCGTGGAGTATGTTCGGATTCAGTACGACGTGAACCCCAACCACAAAGTTTACAAAAGCGATGGCTACAACTACACGCAGCCGTTTCCGAACTTGCGGGTGGCTTATAAAATAAACGACAACAACAAACTTTCGGTTTTCTACACCCGACGGGTGGATCGGCCCAACGAGGTGGATATTAGGATTTTTCCGAAGTACGACGATGCCGAGATCATCAAGGTCGGAAACCCCGCCCTGCGACCGCAATTTACGACTTCGATGGAGCTTGGCTACAAAACAAATTGGAAAACGGGCAGTTTGTACAACGCCATTTACCACCGATTTGCCGACGGAACCATTACAAGAATTTCGAGTACGGTGCCGCCCAGCAATTTAATTTACGCCACGTTTCAGAACGTAAACAGAAGCTACAACACGGGGATAGAAATGGTTTTGGCGCAAGAAATGACTGATTGGTACTCCTTCAATATCAACCTAAATGCGTACAGAAATCAGATAGATGCGTTTACGGTCGAAAACAAGTATCCATCAACGCACTTGTTTACGGCAAATAAACAAGAAATATTTTCTGGAAACATCAAGTTGAACAACACCTTTCGCCTGCCCGAAAACATCGACGCTCAATTGACGGTAATATATTTGGCTCCCGACATTATTCCGCAGGGAAAAATAAAGGCCCGCTTCTCGGTAGACCTCGGCCTGAAAAAAGCAATTCAGAACGGCAAAGGCGAGTTGTTTTTTAACGCAACGGACGTGCTGAATACGATGGTACTGAAAAAAGAAATTACTGGGCAGGCATTTAACTACACCAGCATTGACTACTACGAAACCCAGGTGACGCGCCTCGGTTATAGCTATAAATTTTAACGCCCAAAGCGCCAACTATACCCCACTTCTCGGCAAGAAAAGGGGCTGGGGGTTGAGGTTTTAATGCCTTGCGCAGTGACGGATACCTCCTACGTCGGCATGACAAGAGTGGTCAAATTCCGTTCTCGTTCGCAAATTTTATGAGTTCGGAAGTAGTAGAAGTGCCCAGCTTAAAGTGGATATTTCGGCGGTGCGTCTTTACGGTGTGGTAACTCAGAAACGTTTTGTCGGCAATTTGGTAGGAGTCCAAACCCGCCTTTACCCACTTGATAATTTCTTTTTCGCGGGCGGTGAGGGCGAACTTTCTGGCTAAATCGTCGCTGGGGGCTTCTTCGATTCTACCGTTCAACTTGGCATCAAAATAGGTCTTTTCGTTCACAACTGCCTCAATGCCAGACAATAAATTTTGTTTGGAAGAATTTTTAAGGATATATCCGTGCACGCCCGTTCTCAAAGCCTCTTTGTAAATTTGGGAGTCTGAGTACATTGTCAATAAAATGATTTTTACGGAGGGATAGTTTTTCAGAACCTCGGCGGCGAGTTCAATACCGTTTTTGTCGGGGAGATTGATGTCCAGAAAAATAAGGTCGGGCGAAAGCCTTTGGATTGCGTGAAGAACACCTTTTGCTTCATAGACCTGCCCCACAATCTCAATATTTTGTTCCGAACTCAGCAAACTTTTCAGCCCATCGTTGAAAAGGTGGTGGTCGTCAATCAATAGAATTTTTACTGGTGTGGCTATGGACATACGGAACTTCAATCGTAGTCACGGTGCCATTTTCGGAGCTTTCTATTTCTATTTTCCCGTGCAGATAATTGACCCGCAAGTTAATATTTTTAAGTCCGTGTCCTGTTATTTCTGAGGGATTTTCTTTAAACCCAACGCCATCATCTTCGACCGATAAATACAAAAAATCGTCGAAGTATATCAACTGCGCCTCAATGCGGTTGGCGTGGGCGTGTTTGAGGGTATTGTTGATTAATTCTTTGGCGATTCTGAAAACGCCCAGCTCGGTTTCCCACGGCAACCTTTTTTCGGTGCCCGAATAAGAAAACGCGACCTTTTGGGTAATCTTGTTTATCGATATAAATTCCTGCAAAACCACCACCAAACCCCGCTGCTGCAGCATGGTGGGCATGAGATTATAGGCAATAATTCGCAGATCTTCAATGGCCTTGTCGGTGATGTTAATATCTTCAATCAACTGATTGTCAATATTTTGACTGCTCTCCGAAAGATGAAACTTCAGCATCGAGAGCGTGCTACCCAAATCGTCGTGGAGGTCTTGCGAAATCCGTTGGCGTTCTTGTTCTTGCGAAGAAATTATTTTGCTCGCCACCAACTGCCTTTCTTCGCTCAATTTTCGTTCGACTTCGTGCTTTTCTTCGGTAAATTGATAGACCAAGCCAAAGCCAAAAACTAAAATCTCAAAAATGGTGAGGTAAAAAAGCAAGTCATAAACAAAGGTGTAGATGGGCAATAACTTCAAGGCAATCAACAACAAATAAAGCACGGCAACAATGCCTGGTAAAGAGGCGATTAGATAAACTTTGGCGGTTCGTTCTTTCCGATAAAATGCCCAAACGGTGGTAATTAAAATAAAAACGCCCAGAAATATTAAAGAAATTCGGCTGATGTAGGGTAGTATGTCGGAGATGGGCAGCACAAAATTCCCCAGAGCCAATAGCACGAAAACGGTGCAAATGGTAAGGCTAATTTTGGAGCTTTGGGGAGATAAAATCTTGTCGAAAGCCAAAAAATTGCTAATAAAAAGCACGTGAAGCCCCGCCGAAACGATCATGACAGATTGATAGACTTTGGCAAAATGGATGTGATGGTTTTCTAAAATATCGTGCAAATATCCATACGCGCACAAGTACGACAGCAAAACCGATAGAATGTAAGCCGCATAATAGCCGTAAATAGGCTTCGAATCGTTGTAGAACAGAATAAACCCAATGATGATAGAAAGCACCAAAAAGCCCATCAAAAGCCCAAACTCCAAGTGGCTATTTCTGATTTTCTTGGCGCAGGTTTTCGTATCGTACAGGTGTACGATGCCCTTCGCAATGCCATTTTCGGGATTGGCCTTTATTCTTAAAAAAATGCAATAATTCTGATTTTGTTTTGCCCGAAAAGGGTAGTAAAAATTAATTTCGCCCAATGGCCGATTTATGGCCTTTATCGTGTCGCTGAGTACGTATTTTTGACTTAAAGAGTCATTTTGAAAGAGGTAAAAATCGGCTTTTTCTAAAAAAACCTGATTGAGGTATAGTACAAACTCCGAATTTTGTTTGCTCTCGTTTTTAAGGTTAAACATCAACCAGTTTTCGTCCTGAGAACTACCAAAGTTTGCTACCTTTTCTTCCAATTGCTTGAACTGGCCTTTCAGTACAATTAGGTCTTTGTCTTCGTTTAATTGTAGGTTTTTTGCCGTCAATAAATGTCCATGTAAATCAGAATCAACCGTACTTTCAAGCACTACAAAAGACTTATTTTGTTGCGCCAAGAGGCCATTTGTGATTGTCCAAAATAAAAAAATAGCAATTTTATTTTTCATTTTGCAAAGGTAGAGCCGCTACACAGATAAAAGATTACCTCCTAAGAGGTATTTTGTGGGAGGCGATCTTCTGGTAATTCTAACTGCACCCCAATTGGGGCTTCTTGAATGTTGCCGCCCCTACAATTTAATAGTCGAAGTGTGTTGTTTTTCTTTGTAGTTAATCAACAGTTGGTACGCCTCCACTCTTCCAGCCTTGTCTTTCAGGGGTTCAATGGCGTAGTTGAAGGCATCGAGTGCGTTTTTGAGCTTCATAATCTTCAACTCCACCACCATTTGTTGTTTTAAGAGTTTGTTTTGGATTTTCAAAACTGTTGATAATCAAAGTTTTAACATATTTTCTTTGCAAATATTTATTTTTTTCGCTCTCAGAATTAAGTAGAAACGCGCTACCAGAAAATATTTTGCATTTATCAGATTGTCAGAGAACAAGAAAATCGTAATTTGTTCACTATCAATAAGTTACAATTCCAAAACGAACTATTAAGTACATATTTGGGTCAGATAATTTAGTGGTCGTTTGGCAAGCAATTATAGGAGCATATTGGTGCTACCCGCAGCAGCAGCAGTTGCCACACAACGGTAGGGTTTACTTGTTCAAAATAGTGATGGTCAGCAAGTTGAGACGCTTCCACACATAAACTAAATATTGGTGGGGACTTAACTGCAAAGTGATTACACACAAAAAGACTCGCCTCCTTGCAGAGGCGAGTCTTTAAATTTGGCAGATGCCTACCCTCAAACAACCTAACTTAGACCCCCAGCAACATTCGGCTGGGGTCTTCTAAGAGTTGTTTTACCCGTACCAAAAAACCAACCGAATCTTTGCCGTCGATCGTGCGGTGGTCGTAAGACAATGCCAGATACATAATTGGCCGCACCGCCACTTCGCCGTTCACCACCACGGGGCGTTCTACGATGTTGTGCATACCCAAAATGGCAGCCTGCGGGGCGTTAATGATGGGCGTTGAGAGCATCGAACCAAAAATACCGCCATTGGTAATCGTGAAAGTTCCGCCCGTCATCTGTTCGATGGTGAGCTTGTTTTCGCGGGCTAAACCTGCCAGGCGGATTATCTCCTTTTCGATTTCGGGAAACGACATTTTCTCGGCGTTGCGCACCACTGGCACCACCAAACCGCGCTCCGTCGAAACCGCGATGGCAATGTCGCAGGCATCGTTATACACAATCTCGTCGCCGTCTATGAAGGCATTTACCACGGGAAACTCTTTTAGGGCAATGCTCACGGCCTTGGTAAAGAACGACATAAAGCCCAACCCAACGCCGTGCGTTTCCTTGAATTTGTCTTTGTATTTGCCGCGTAAGTCCATCACGGGTTTCATGTCCACCTCGTTGAAGGTGGTGAGCATGGCCGTTTCGTTTTTGACGGCCACCAAACGTTTGGCAATTGTTTTGCGGAGCGATGTCATCTTAACGCGCCGCTGGCCCCGGTCTGCACTGGCCGCTGGCGCGGCAGCGGCACTTGGGGCAGCTTTGGGCACTGGCAAGTTGGTTGCACTAACGGCCTTCACGGCGTCGTCTTTCATAACCCGGCCACCCGCGCCCGAACCCGTGACCGACTTTGGGTCAATGCCTTTTTCGGCCAGTATATTTGCTGCCACCGGCGACACGTGTACGTCCGACTTCGCGCCTTCGTTGGCAACTTGGGAAGGAGCCGAAACGACCGCCGCAGGAGCTGCCGCCGCTCCAACCGAGATCTGGCAAATGGGTGCGCCAACTGCCAGCGTTGTGCCCTCGGGAGCAATAATTTTTAAAATTCCAGTAGCTTCGGCGGGGAGTTCAAACGTGGCCTTGTCCGACTCTAATTCGGCCACAATCTCGTCCATTTGTACTACGTCACCATCTTTTTTGTGCCAAGCGGCCACCGTCACTTCCGTAATAGACTCGCCCACGGTTGGTATTTTCATTTCTACGATCTTGGTCTCAGCGGCAGCGGGTGCGGGCGCAGGGGCGGTCACCGACGCTACGGGGGCAACTGCTGCTGCTGTTATGTTGCCACTTTCGATGGTGCAGATCACCGCACCGATGGCCAGCACGTCGCCTTCCTGCGCTTTGAGGTGCAAAATACCGTCGGCCTCGGCGGCCAGCTCAAAGGTGGCCTTATCGGACTCTAAACTACAGATCACTTCGTCCATTTTTACGGCATCACCTTCGTTTTTGAGCCAGTTTCCAATCGTTACTTCCGATATTGACTCGCCCACGGGGGGAACTTTTACTTCGATTAAGGCCATTTTCAGTTGGTCAGTTTTTGGTTATTAGTGTATGAATGAAGAAGGTGTTTTACGCAAAAGATCGGGCAATCAAATCGGTTTGTTCGTCTTTGTGCCGCGCTGCAAAACCCGTCGAAGGCGACGCACTGGCTTTGCGCATGTAGGCTTTCATGGTGCGTGAAGCCGCAAACTCGCGCAACAAAAAGGTGTATGCGCCCATGTTGGCGGGTTCTTCTTGCACCCAGCAAACCTCAACGCCTTTTTTGTATTTGGCGATCTCGGCCAACACTTGTTTCTCTGGAAAAGGATACAGTTGCTCGATGCGCACCACGGCCACGTCGTCGATTGGACTTGCGCCTTCAATGGCATTGCCCTTGTCGTCTAAGCCTTGCTGGTTTTTAATGAGGTCAATCGCAATTTTGCCCGAGCAAAGCAGAACTTTTCGCACTTTTTTGGGACTTGTATACTGATCGGGTAGCACCTCACGGAAACCACCCTGCGTAAGCTCGGCAATGTTAGACACCACCAACTTGTCTCTCAACAACGACTTGGGGGTCATTACCACCAGCGGTTTTCTAAACTCCCAGGCCAACTGCCGCCGCAACAAATGAAAATAGTTGGCGGGCGATGTCACGTTGGCTACCACCAAATTGTAGTCGGCGGCCAGTTGCAAAAAGCGTTCGGGGCGGGCGTTGGAGTGCTCGGGGCCTTGGCCTTCGTAGCCGTGTGGCAGCAGCATGACCAGGCCGTTTTGGCGCTGCCATTTGGTTTCGCCAGCGGCCACAAACTGGTCAATCATTACTTGGGCGCCGTTGGCAAAATCACCAAACTGGGCCTCCCAGATCACCAGAGTGCTGGGGTCGGCCATGGCGTAGCCGTATTCAAAACCCAACACGCCATACTCCGACAGCAGCGAGTTGTAGACCATAAACTTACCCTGCCCCGCTTCGATGTGGTCTAAACTATTGTGCAGCGCATTGGTATCAACGTCGTGCAAAACCGACTGCCGGTGCGAGAAAGTACCGCGTTGCACATCTTGCCCACTCAGGCGCACGTTTCGTTTTTCGAGCAGCAGCGAGCCGTAGGCCAGTAGTTCGGCGGTTCCCCAGTTGATCTGGCCCGTTTCAAAAATCATTTTATGGCGGTCTTTCAGCAGCGTCTCAATCTGCTTGAGCATCTTAAAACCCTGGGGAGTGGCCACGAGCGCCCGCCCAATTTTTTGCAGTGTTTCCAAAGCAATCGCCGTCACCGGCGACCGATCAAAGTCCACTGGTTCGGCGCGCCTGAGCGACCGCCAGTCGCTTTCGAGGCGGGCGGGTTTGTAGGGTAGTTCTTTCTGTTTTACTTTGTCCAATCGGTCTTGCAACATTTGGCGTAGCTCGGCATCCATTTGTTTGGCCAATTCGCTGCTCACATCGCCCGCCGCAGTTAGTTCGGCGTTGTATATCTCGCGCGGGGTGGGGTGTTTTTCGATAAACTTGTACATGAGCGGCTGCGTAAATTTGGGCTCGTCGGCTTCGTTGTGGCCCCAGCGGCGGTAGCAAACCATGTCCACAAAAATGTCACGGTTAAACTTCTGCCTAAACTCCACCGCCACTTGCATACAATATACCACTGCTTCGGGGTCGTCGCCGTTTACGTGCAACACGGGCGCGTCCACAATTTTGGCCACGTCGGTGCAATAGATCGACGAGCGCGCGTCGTCGAAATCGGTCGTGAAACCGATTTGGTTGTTAATCACAAAATGGATCGTCCCGCCCGTGTAGTAACCCTCCAAGTTAGACATCTGGGTCACTTCATACACAATGCCCTGCGCCGCCACGGCCGCGTCGCCGTGGATGAGCACTGGCAGCACCTTGTCGTAGTCGGAGTCGAACATAATATCGGCTCGCGCCCGAACCAGCCCCTCCACCACTGGATTAACGGCCTCCAAGTGCGACGGATTGGGAGCCAGTTTTAGGCCAATTTCTTTGCCGTTGGGAGTTTCTATTTTACTCGTAAAACCCATGTGGTACTTCACGTCGCCCTCGCCGAAGGTATCGCCCGCGTTAGCTCCCGCAAACTCGTTGAAAATATTTTCGTAGGTTTTTTGCATGATGTTGGCCAAAATATTGAGCCGTCCTCGGTGCGCCATGCCAATAACTACCTCCTCCACGCCCAGGTCGGCGGCGCGGTTTATCATGGCATCCATGGCGGGAATTGTGGTCTCGCCACCCTCGAGCGAGAAGCGTTTTTGCCCCAAGAACTTGGTGTGCAAAAAGTTCTCGAACACCACCGCCTCGTTCAATTTAGAAAGAATGTGTTTTTTTTCTTCGATCGACGGTTCAAAATACAGTGCCTCCTTTTCAATTTTGTCGCGCAACCAGTTTTTGGTTTCGCGGTCGCGGATGTACAAATACTCGTAGCCAATGCGCCCAGTATATACCTTTTGGAGTGCCGTTACGATCTCGCGCAGCGTGGCAGGGCGGCCAAAAACCTCCGTGCCAGCGTTGAAAGTTGTATCCAAGTCTTTTTCGGTGAGCTTAAAATCGGCCAACTCGAGGCGTGCGTTGCGGTCTTTTCGGGTCCGAATTGGGTTGGTTTGTGCAAGCAAGTGGCCGCGCGATCGGTAGCCCCGAATGAGGTGTACTACTTCGAGTTCTTTGCTGGCGTGCAGCGAGTCTATCATGCCGCCCGCTGGCGCGTGGCCGTTTTGATGGCCGTTGGTAGGGTTGAACTTCTGAGAAAAATCAAAACCTTCAAAGAATTTTTGCCAGCCAACATCTACCGAACTCGCATCTTGTTGGTAAGAATCGTAAAGTTTTTCGATGTAGGTTGCCTCAGAGTTGGCAATGTATGAGAGTTTGTCCATTGATGATTGTAAATTTGTAACGCGCAAAAATACAGAGAGTCAGCCGAATAACGCACAAAAAAAAGAGTTTTTCGCGCTGACAATGTGTGCGTGTATGAAGCAGAAAAAAACAAACTGAGCGCGTGGTAAAAAAATGGTAATCCGTACTCCAAACAAAAAAACTATCTTTACACCGTCAAAACATTGGGCGGCAACGCCGTAAAACAAAGCCAACAAAACAAACAACTACCCAAAGAAACGTCTGATTATGAAAAAGATTCCCATTCTATTTACTGTTGTACTGCTGATCTCTTGCCGTTTTTTGGCGCAAACAGCCACCGCCCAATTGCAGTCTGGCCCCATGGTGGGCTATTCTGACATGCGCGAAGTACTGCTGTGGGCGCAAACCCAAAAACCAGCAAAAGTAAAATTTATGTTTTGGGAGCAGGGCAACGGCACCAAAAAAATGAGCAGCGACGAGGTAAACACCGACAAAAAAACGGCTTTCGTGGCGCGTATCACCGTGGACGGCCTGTATCCTGGCAAAAAATACGACTACGAAGTTTGGATCGACAACAAAAAAGTGAACGTGGCCTACCCGCTCACTTTCCAAACCCAGGCACTTTGGCAGTACCGCACCGACCCGCCCGCCTTTAAATTCGCTTTTGGCAGCTGCGTTTACGTAGCCGACCAAGAATTTGACCGCCCAGGACGCTCCTACGGCGGCGAAAACGAAATATTTACCGCCATTGCCGCCCAAAAGCCCGATTTTATGCTCTGGGGCGGCGACAACCTATACCTGAGAGAGGCCGATTGGAACTCGCGCTCGGGGGTGCTCTACCGAAACACCCACACGCGCTCGCTGGCCGAAATGCAACCCCTCCTCGGCGCAGCCCACCACTATGCCATCTGGGACGACCACGACTACGGCCCCAACGACTGCGACCGTGGCTACTGGGGCAAAAACTGGACTTCGGAGGCGTTTAGACTATTTTGGGGCAATCCGAATTATGCCTTTGCGGGGGCTTGCACGGGAACTTTCGAGTGGGCCGACGTACAGTTTTTCTTGTTGGACGACCGCTGGTTTCGTGCGCCGAACGACGACAAAACGGCGGGAAAAGACTATTTTGGAGCGCAGCAAATTCAGTGGCTTTTAGACAACCTCAAAACCAGCCGTGCGCCGTTTAAGTTTATCGTCACGGGCGGGCAGGTCATCAATCCCTCCGCCGTTTTTGAAAACTACGTTACCTTTGCCGACGAGCGCACCAAGTTTTTAAATGCCATCTCCGAAGCCAAAATACCTGGCGTGGTGTTTTTGACCGGCGACCGCCACCACACGGTGGTCAATAAAATGGAGCGAGCGGGCTCTTATCCGTTGTACGACTTCACGATTTCGCCGATAACATCGGGGCCTGGCAAGCCCGTCAAAGAAGAAGAAAACAACGTGATTGTGGAGGGAACCTTGCTGCCCAACAAACGCAACTTTGCTACTTTCGATGTGTCTGGGCCGCGCACCGACCGCAGTTTGAAGGTAACAGTTTTTGATGCCAAAGGCACCGAAATCTGGAACAAAGAACTCAAAGCCAGTGCGCTGAAAGAACCCAAGCAGTAGCCCATGCGCCTGATCTCAGCCCCCGTTTTGTGCAATTACTACGTTACCTACCGCTGCAATGCCTCGTGTAGCTTTTGCGACATTTGGGAGAAACCTTCGCCCTACGTAACGGTCGAAAACGCGCGGGACAATTTGCAAAACCTAAAAAAACTGGGCGTTAGAGTGGTCGATTTTACGGGCGGCGAACCCCTGCTGCACCGCCAATTAGACCAGCTGCTGCGGCTGGCCAAAGATGCCGGGCTGATAACGACCGTGACCTCGAACGGGCTTCTGTACCCAAAGCAGGCCGAAAAACTGCGCGGCCTGGTCGATATGCTGCACTTTTCGTTAGACTCGCCCCTGCGCCACGAGCACGACGCGTCGCGCGGGGTGGCTTGTTTCGACAAAGTCATGGAGTCGATCCAGATTGCCACCAGCCTGGGCGAGCGCCCCGATGTATTGTTCACGGTGTTTGAACACAACGTGCATCAAATCCAACAAATGTGGGAAGAAATATGCCTGCCCAACAACTTAGTACTGATTTTAAACCCAGTTTTTGAATATAATTCGGTCGGCGGGAGTTTGTCGGGCCAAGCCCTGGATAAACTCACTTGGTGGGGCAAACAAAAAAATGTGTACCTGAACGATGCTTTTGTACAACTGCGCATCGACGGCGGCAACCACACCGCCGCACCCGTTTGCAAAGCCGCCAGCACCACGCTGGTCATATCGCCCGAAAACAAGCTGGTGCTGCCCTGCTACCATCTGGGTTTAGACCACCTACCCATAGAACCCAATTTGTACGAACTCTATAAATCAGAAAAAGTACAAAAATTGGTGGCCCTCGAGGGCCGTCTGCCCGCCTGCGAGGGCTGCGCCATTAATTGTTATATGCAGCCCTCGTTTGCGGTTGAGATAAATAAATATTGGTGGAAAGCCCTGCCCAGCACCCTCAAATACAACTGGATGAAAGGTACCTGGAAACAGTTGGTGTGATGAAAACAATGCTAAAAGCGGCCCTCGAAGCTGTAATAATCTGCCATTTTACGGACGTTTCTACGGGACTTGGTCAAGAATTTAAGTACATTTAAACTCGGTATATCGACGGACAATAAATGAGTAAAATAATTTCAGATACAACTATAAAAAGGCGAGATTTTTGGGTTGAAGAAATCCGAAAGTTGAGTGGTAACTTTGGTAACGACACGGAGAAATTAGAAAAAGAGTTAGAAGCCGAAATCAAGAAAAATGGAATAGCTTCGCTTATTGACCATTTACGACTTTGTGGAAATATTCCTGAAAGTTACGGCCACGACACAAGCGAAGAAAATACCGACTGCTCCATTTTAAGACTGCAGGGTACATCAAGCCAAATTTAATTACTATGAAAGTATTAGACACATTTGCAGGTGCAGGCGGTTTTAGTTTGGGTTTCCACTTAACTGGACAATATGAAATTATTGGTGCAATAGAACACGACCAATGGGCTGCTGACACTTTTAAGTATAACCACCCTGAATCAACCGTATTGGTTGGCGACATTCAAAAATATAGCGAAGGTTTTTTACTTGAGACATTTAAAGACAAACCTGATATTATTTTAGGCGGTCCACCTTGTCAAGGATTTTCAATAGCCAACAAAAAAGCAGGAGACCCTGCTGACCCAAGAAATTCTTTATTTAAAGAGTTTGTTCGACTGGGGAGGATTTTTGAACCCAAGATTATGATAATGGAAAATGTACCTAATCTCATCAAAGCAAGAACACACGACAAAGAACTCGTAATTGATATAATTATTAAAGAACTTGAAAGCTTAGACTATTTTGTTTACCATAAAATTTTAAGTGCAACAGATTATGGCGTTCCCCAAATAAGGAAACGACTTGTTGTTATTGCTTCAAAAGAAAAGTTGGACTCTCCGTTTCCCGAACCAACTCATTCAGTTGATAATAAAGTAATGAATTTGTTTAATTTACACTTAAAACCCACCCCTACTTTATGGGACGCTATCTCAGACCTTCCACAAATTGGAGCAAGAGAAGGGGCAGAGGAAGTAAGTTATGAATTACCTGCAAAAAATTCTTTCCAAAAATATTTACGTGGACATTCTGACAAAGTCTATAATCACGTTGCCATGAAACACTCTAAAAGAATAGTTGAACGATTTGCTTCTATGAGTTGTGGCGATTCAATTTCAGATGTGCCAGACCACTTAAAACCAATTAAAAGAAATGGTAACGGAGAATTTTCAGAAAAACTATATGACCAAAATAATAGAAGAATGCACCCAAATGTACCTTGTCATACAATAGCTGCTTCTTTTTACGCAAATTTTGTTCACCCATTCATAAATAGGAATTTTACGCCGAGAGAAGGTGCAAGAATTCAAACCTTTCCTGACTGGTATGTTTTTCAAGGTAAGCCAACAGTTGTAAGTCATAAACTATTACAGCGTGAAGGTAGAGAGGAAGAAAAACACCTTTGCCAGTATAATCAAATTGGCAATGCTGTTCCACCATTTCTGGCAAGGGCAATTGCAGGAAACATCTTATCACAATTGACAATCAAATAAGCGAAATATGTTTGTTCACGGAGACAATCTAAGGCAAAAAGAAACTCATAGAGATAAATATATTGACCAGGAAGCAAAAATATTTCTTGCCGAAATTCGTGTAGAATACGATAAATGGAGTATTGCAAATGAAGCACTAAAAGGACCTTTTTCTACCATTTCGGAGAGTGATTCTGAGATAATTAAACAGCGTGTTGAACTTTTCTCTGACTATAAAGAATTTATTGACCAACAGAAATATGCAGAGAAATTTGATTCTCGCTCTAACCTACATTCCTCAGTTTTAGAAGAATTTATTTTCTACTTATTTAGAGATTTGGTTTATGAGTTCTCTAAATCTGCAATATTAGGCAAAGCCCATACTTTTAAGGATATTTTTTTTCATTCCGCTTCTTATAAAGAAATGGTAACAAGACCTAACGTAAAAGTTGAAAAGAAAGACCATGACTTTATAATTGGGGTAAATATTCAGGTGCAGATGTATTGTGATGGTAGTCATGATTTAGAATCTCACAGTTGGCAAATTCCAGCAGTTGCTGTTGAATGTAAAACATATCTTGACAAAACAATGCTCGAAGGTGCTTCAACAGCAGCAGAGCAACTAAAAAATAGAAACCCAAATGCGATTTATATTGTAGTGGCAGAGTGGTTAAAACTTACAGAACAAGTGAACTTGAAAAAGTTTAAGGTTGACCAAATCTATGTTTTACGAAAACAAAAAAACACAGATAGAGAATATCGTTATGCCGACACTTACAAGAAAAATCCAATATTTGAAGATGTTGTACAACACCTTTTTGACACAGTTCGTAACCACTTGACTACTGATTGGCAGGGAGGAATTAACTTTGGACTACAAAAAGGATATTTGATGTAATTGCATGAGTATAGACAATTACATAAACCAAATCATTGAAGGCAATTGCGTCGAAGTAATGAAACGTTTTGATGATGAAGTTATTGACCTGACAGTTACTTCGCCACCTTACGACAATTTACGCAATTACAAAGGCTTTGATTTTCCTTTTGAAGATGTAGCCAGAGAATTGTACCGAATTACCAAACAAGGCGGTGTTGTTGTTTGGGTAGTGAACGATGCAACTATTGAAGGAAGCGAAACAGGAACAAGTTTTCACCAAGCCTTGTATTTCAGAGAAATTGGCTTTAACCTTCACGACACAATGATTTTTCGTAAGACAAACCCAATTCCACAGATTTATAGAAAACGCTACAATAATGAATTTGAGTTTATGTTTGTTTTCAGCAAAGGAACTGTAAAAACCCACAAACCTTTAATGGTGGACTGTTTGCACGCAGGTTTAGAGTTGAACGGAACGACCTACAAAAACTTTTCAAAAAACGAACAGACGAGAGAGAAGTTGGCAAAACCAGTCAAAGACAAAAAAATAAAAGGGAACATTTGGGAGTATGTAGTGGGTAAAAAACAAGAAGACCAAGAAGCCAAAGGACACCCAGCACCATTTCCTTGCGAGTTGGTCAGAGATCACATAAAATCGTGGACAAATCAAGGCGACATCGTTTTTGACCCAATGAGTGGCAGTGGAACTACGGTAAGAGTCGCTTGCGAAATGGGTAGACAATACATTTGTCCTCCCTCCGAATAGCGTAACCATTTAAAATTGGAGAAAAAGTATTAATTTCCCAAACTTTTAAACGGTAAAAAAATGAAGTCAAGTAAATTTAATGAAACGCAAATTGTTTCAATTTTGA
>JAAFKE010000025.1 GCA_013298215.1 Cytophagales bacterium
AATTTTAGTAGGGTACAGTATCCTGTTCCTAATTCTACTCAAACTTTCAGGACTAAGTGCTTGGGCAAAATTATTTATCAACATAATTAAACGGACTGAAGCTAATATTCAGTTCAGAACCCACGGATAGAAGAGCTAATTGGAGAGCATATCGAAGGGTTTCAAAAGAGAAATAATCTTCGGGTCTTAGCCACCTCTGCTTGAGTTCGTGCCATAGTTTTTCAATAATATTTGGCTCATCCATGATTTCTGCGAAAAGTGTTAATATTGTTTCAAAACTAAGCTAATGATAGATTTAAAGACGATAGAAATTTTGCTTGATATTCCCTTTTTAAGTGTTACAAAAGTGGATATAGCTTCCAAAAGCATTGAGGTGTATTGCGAATATAACACTGCGGAATCTATGTGTCGGTCTTGTTTACAAAAAAGCGTTTATGTAAAGCAAACGCTCACTCGTAGTATCCGTGATTTATCGTTACTTGGTAAATCAGTGTATACTGGAGTGAAAGTGATTTTGGGGTTTTAAAATCTTAAAAATAGCAGAATCAGGTCTCTATGCACGTTTTTAGAAAACAGTAATCCGAAAACCAATTTCACTTGTGTATATCTACATTTGACAACTCGACAATTTTATTGTGAAACATGCCGCCACTATTTTCAGGAACGATTTATGTTCGTAGAACCCAGCAAAACGATGACAATTCGATATGAGCAATATGTGTACCAATGCTGTCGTAATTCAAGTATAGAACGCGTTAGTGTTCAAGAAAATATTGTTTGGGATACTGTTCAAAGCATTTTTAAAATTTATGGCAAAAAAGAGGCACAGTTTTTAAGTTCCCATCAGCCCACTCGTATTGGCATAGATGAAGCGGTTCGCCGCTGCGATTGCACTAAAAAAAGGGCATCAAGATTTTGCGACTGTCATCATAGATTTAGATAAAGGGTATGTTATTGATGTATTCAGGGCATTTTCATAAAAGGGGGAAATGAACGACCTTTGTAATTTTTACGACCAAGTAAAATGCAAACGACGATCGCCCACTCGCCAAAAAAACGGGGAACCGTTCTTTTAACAAAGTTAAAGGATATTTTGAAGAATTACAAAATACTCTCCCCGATAATCGAGATGTTCGAGGACGTAGACATAATTTAGCCTTTGTACTGACAAGTTTTTTGATGTCATTACTTCGTTGCACGGGTCATGTAAGCTTAGCAATGCTTCACCGCAGAATGGTAAAAGAACATACTTTAATGGTCAATGATACAGGCTTTCGAGCGAAGAAATGTGTTTCCTACGTTCAGTTAGGAAGAATCATTGAAAGTGTTGATTACGAGTATTTTAATCGAATAAATGACCAATATTTTAAAGTTCAATCCGAGCAAATTGAAGGGCTTTGGCGTGCCATAGATGGGAAAGAATTGAGGGGGACGATAGACGGGGTCTCAGGCGATAAAAGAGGGGAGAATGTTATAAAAGTGGTTAGTCATGAAGATTCGGAAAGTCAAATTATCGGATTTTATTCAGGTAAGAAAGAATCTGAAAAAACGATAGTCCAAGAATATTTCAATCAACACGATACTTTGAATAGTGCTTACAGCTTTGATGCCTTACACACTTGCCCTGTTTTGTTGGAAAGTATTGAAAGTAAAGAAGGAATTTATTTAGCTCAGGCGGCCGCCGCTGCGGTCAAGAAGAATCAGCCAGAGTTACTCGAAGAATGCCAACATATGGTTCAGAATCTACCTTTCATCTATGATTTTGAGGACTTAGAAAAAGGGCATGGTCGTATAGAACATCGAATTGCAGGGCTTTATGCTATGGAAGTTTCTTTGTTAGATGAAAGATGGCAAAGCTGTAATATTCAGACACTTGTAGCTATTTATCGTAAAAGAGAGCGGACAAAAGACAAGAAAATTAGTCAAGAAATAGTCTATTTTATTAGCAATAAGGCTTTGCTTACCATCAATGACGGAAACGAGCTTTACAGAGCAGTTCGTAATCATTGGAGCGTTGAATCCGATAACTATGTCAAGGATGTTAATTTGGGTGAGGATTACCTTAAGTGTTATAAAACCAACCGAAGTAGAGCCATTGCATCTGTTTTTAACGTGGCAGTTAATTTACTCAGGAGAAAAAATAAAATAAATAATCTCAGAGTTATCAGAGAGGATTGTAACTTCGATAGAAAATATGCAAAGTCTTGCTTTTCAACAAGTTAAACCCTTTTATGAAAATGCCCTACATTTATTTAGAACCTAAACCCCCGCAAAAACTCGTCAGTCTTCATTCTCTTTTTACCCTCAATCTGCAAGTCTTCGACCGAAATCCAGCCGTCGGTGGTTTCAATAAACAAGTATTTTTTGTTGTCGGATAATATTCTTGGGTCGTCGCCCACCGTTTGCATGGTGTCTAAGTGGGTGGTATCTGTTGCTACTTTGGTGTCAAAAATCTTACACATTTTACCGCCCAGCATAGTCCAGGCGGCGGGGTAGGGGGCAAGCCCACGCACAAAGTTGCGGATGTTTTGGGCGGGTTGCTGCCAATTTATCTGGCAGGTTTCTTTAAATATCTTGGGCGCGGTGCGGGGTGTCTCAGCCACAGGCTGCGGTATTTGTGGGTAGTTTCCCGCCGCAATGGCGCGCACGGTTTTCAGGGTCAGGGCCGCGCCCTTGTTCATGAGGCGCTCGTAAAGTTGGCCTACGGTATCGTTGGGAAGTATCGGTTCGGTTTCTTGAAAAATAATTTTGCCAGTATCAATCTCCTGTTCAATAAAAAAAGTGGTGCAGCCCGTTTGGGTTTCGCCGTTTATGATGGCCCAGTTGATGGGCGCGGCACCACGGTATTGCGGCAGCAGCGACGCGTGCAGGTTGAAGGTGCCGCGTGGGGGCATGGCCCAGACCACCTGCGGCAGCATTCTGAAAGCTACCACCACAAACAAATCGGCACCAAAGGCGGCCAACTGCTCCAAGAAACCAGCATCCCGCATTTTTTCTGGTTGCAAAACTGGAATCCCCACCGAGGTAGCGTACTGTTTCACTGGCGAGGCCGTCAGTTGCAAACCGCGCCCCGCTGGCTTGTCGGGGCTGGTCACCACGGCTACCACATTTTGGTTGCCCTCTACCAAGGCGCGTAAGTTGGCCACCGCAAATTCGGGCGTGCCCATAAAAATGAGTTTGAGCGCGGGTTCTGCTGGCTCTGGGGTAGAATTATGCGTTAAGTGAAACATCGGTAATCGGTTACATTGTGCGCTAAGTGTTGCATTACTTTGCAAATATTGTTATTTTTGCTGTCCAATTTTGCACAACCAACCAAAAGATTGCTTGCGCAGTTGATACAGAAAACAATTGGGCAGCACACGCCTGTCCGCACGCTGGTTTTTTTCAGAACGGTTTCCTCCCGTTCTGTTTTTATTTTTTACAGTACAGAACTTATACATTTTAGAATAGTTTACCATGACAAAATTTTCGTATTATACCCCAGAGGGACTCGAAAGGCTCAAGAATGAGTTGCAAGAAATGAAAACAAAGGGTCGTTTGGAGGTGGCAAAAGCTATTGCCGAAGCCCGCGATAAAGGTGATTTGAGCGAAAATGCCGAGTACGATGCCGCAAAAGATGCCCAGGGAATGCTGGAAATGAAAATTTCTAAGTTAGAAAACGTCATGTCGAACGCCCGCTTGGTGGACGAATCGACGATTGATGCGTCGCAAGTTTCGATTTTGTCGAAGGTCAAAATAATGAATCTGAAAAATAACATGACCATGACCTACACGCTGGTATCGGAAGAGGAGGCCAACCTCAAAGAAGGCAAAATATCGGTCGGGTCGCCAATTGGCAAGGGAATTTTAGGCAAAAAAGTCGGCGATATTGCGCAGGTTCAAACGCCTGCGGGTGCGCTCGAATTTAAAATTGAGGAAATTAGTCGTTAGAAATCCAACCCGAAGATGGCATCTATTTTCACTAAAATCGTAAACGGGGAGATACCAGCCTACAAAATTGCCGAAAATGAAGACTTTTTGGCCTTTTTAGACGTAAACCCCTGCGCACCAGGCCACACGCTGGTAATCCCCAAAAAAGAAGTTGATTCGATCTTTGACCTCAGCGACGAACTCTATTTGGGGCTCATGGCCTTTGCCAAGCGCATCGAACCCGCCATCAGACAATCGGTGCCGTGCAAGCGGGTAGCGGTGGCCGTTATTGGCCTCGAAGTGCCCCACGCCCACGTGCACCTGATCCCGATCAGCTCATTGGCCGACATGGATTTTACCAAAAAAAATAGCCCAACGCCCCAACAATTAACTGCGGTTGCTTCTCGTATTCAAGCAAATATCCCACTGTCGGTGTTGAATGGATAAATCTAAAAAAACAACCGAAACTGTACCTTCCTTGCGGGTTGGCCTGGCGTTGTCGGGCGGGGGTGCGCGGGGAATTGCCCATTTGGGGGTGGCCAAGGCACTCATGGAGGCAGGCATTCGTTTCAGCGCCATCAGTGGTGCCAGTGCGGGAGCCATTGCAGGGGCATTTTTGGCCAAAGGTTACTTACCCGAACAAATATTTAACTTTATTTCGAGCATCAAGTTTCTGAGTTACGTGCGGCCTTCGCTTAACGGAAAAGGTATTTTGAGCATGGCCAAAATGGAGAAGTTGATGCTCACGTATTTTCCTGACGATGACTTTGAGTCGTTGAAAATGCCGCTAACCGTGGTGGCTACCGATATTTTGGCGGGCAAAACAACGTACTTCAGCAGCGGGCCGCTCATCAAGCCAGTTTTAGCGTCGAGCAGTATTCCTGGTATTTTTGAGCCCATTACCTTCAAAGATGTGGTTTATACCGACGGCGGAACGCTCAACAATCTGCCCATCGAACCGCTCATCGGCCAGGTCGATCTGCTGATAGGCTCCAATTGCAATCCCGTCGGAGCCAGTAGGCCACTCGGAAACATGCGCGACATTGTGCAGCGCAGCCTACTTCTGGCCGCCAACAGCAAAACCCACGACCGCCTCAGCCAGTGCCACATCAGAATAGAACCCCCCGAACTGAGCAACTACGACGTTTTTGACATCCGAAAAGCGCGCGAAATTTTTAGGGCTGGTTACGAGTACGTCAAGAAAAACCCCGAACTCATCCGCCAGCCCCTGGCCATGGCCAAGGGCTCGGCGGTTGCGTCTTAGATGCTGAGGTTCAGTATTTGCACCACCACGTCGGGCGTAATGTCGGCGTGCTCGCCAAAGTTCATGTTACGTGCCACAAATCGTTTTCTAACTTCTTCGACTGTTTCTGGGCCTATTCCGTAGGTTTTGGCGTGGGTCGGAATCCCCAACGTTTCGTAGAACTGCGCAATTGCTTGGATTGCTCCCTCTACCAACTCATCGTCGGTGCCTTGCAAGTTCCACACCCTTTTGGCTACCTGAATCAATTTTTCGCGCTTTTCGGTGCTTTTCACGCGGAGTAGGTGCGGCAACACAACGGCCAGCGTGCGGGCGTGGTCTATGCCGTGGAGGGCGGTGAGCTCGTGGCCAATCTGGTGCGTGGCCCAGTCTTGCGGCACGCCCACGCTGATCCAGCCGTTGAGCGCCACCGTGGCCGCCCACATCATGCTGGCGCGGGCTTCGTAATTAGTCGGGTTTTTGAGCGTGACAGGACCTACCTCAATGAGGGTTTGCAGCACCGACTCGGCCATGCGGTCTTGCAGCGTTGCGTCCACGGGGTAGGTCAAGTATTGCTCCATGGTGTGGGTAAAAGCATCGGCAATGCCGTTGGCAATTTGTCGTTCGGGGAGCGAAAAGGTCGTTTCGGGGTCTAAGATCGAAAAAACGGGATAAACCAGTGGGTTGCCCATGCCCTTTTTTTCTTGGGTGGATGTTCGGCTTATCACGGCAAAATAGTTCATTTCCGAACCAGTTGCGGGCAGCGTTAGCACCGCGCCGATGGGTACGGCAGTTTTAATGCGGGCTTTGCTGGCCAAAATCTCCCACGGATCTCCGCCCTCAAACGGAATGGCCGCCGCCATAAACTTGGTGCCGTCTAAAACCGACCCGCCACCGACCGACAGCAAGAAATCAATTTTTTCGGTGCGGGCTATCTCCACTCCCCGCATGAGGGTTTCGTAGGTTGGGTTGGCCTCAATACCCCCAAATTCGATGATGGTACGGTCAGCCAGGGCGGCCTTTACTTGGTCATATACCCCATTTTGCATAATGCTTCCGCCGCCGTAGGTGAGCATAATGTTGGCTTGGGCGGGTATCTGCTTGTTCAATTGGGCGATCTGCCCTTTGCCAAACAGCACCCGAACGGGGTTGTGGTACACGAAATTGCTAAACATGGGTGGAGGGTTGTTTTTAAGTTTACAGACTTTTTAATAACATTTCGAGGCTCTCTAAATCGCCGATGAGCACATCTCGGGCTTTGCTGCCCGTAAAAGCTCCCACCACGCCAGCCGCCTCGAGCTGGTCCATGATGCGCCCCGAGCGGTTGTAGCCCAGTTTCATGCGCCGCTGAATAAGCGAGGTGCTGCCCTGCTGGTGCAACACGATGAGCCTGGCGGCCTCGTCGAACATGGCATCGCGGTGGGCCAAGTCCACGTCTCCACGCTCTTCGCCGCCTTCGTCGCCCTCAAATTCGGGCAAAAAATACGCCGAGTCGTAGCCGTGTTGTTCGCCCACAAACTCGCAGATGTCCTCCACCTCGGGCGTGTCCACGAAGGGGCATTGCAGCCTTATCATGTCCGAACCTGTCGAAAGCAACATATCGCCCATGCCAACCAATTGTTCGGCACCGCCCGCATCCAAAATGGTACGAGAGTCGATTTTCGATGTCACCTTAAACGACAACCGAGCGGGGAAGTTGGCCTTAATCAGTCCCGTGATTACATTGACCGACGGCCGCTGAGTGGCCACCACCAAGTGGATTCCGATGGCGCGGGCCAACTGAGCCAAGCGGGCAATGGGCTGCTCGACCTCCTTTCCAGCGGTCATCATTAAGTCGGCCAACTCGTCGATAACAAGTACGATATACGGCAAAAAACGGTGTCCTTTTTCGGGATTCAGTCTCCGCTTTACAAATTTTTCGTTGTATTCTTTGATATTTCGGCAGCCCGCGTCTTGCAGCAGTTTGTAGCGGTTGTCCATTTCGATACACAACGAGTTGAGGGTATTTACCACCTTTTTGGTATCGGTTATAATGGATTCGTCGGAGTTGGGGAGTTTGGCCAAAAAGTGCCGTTCCAACTTATTGTAGAGCGTAAGCTCCACTTTTTTGGGATCGACCAGTATTAATTTAAGCTGAGAGGGGTGTTTTCGGTACAGGAGCGAAGTGAGCAAAATGTTGATACCCACTGACTTACCCTGCCCCGTTGCCCCCGCCATGAGCAAGTGGGGCATTTTGGCGAGGTCGGCCACGTATATTTCGTTCGAGATCGTTTTGCCCAACACAATGGGTAGCTCGTAGTTTGCCTTCTGAAATTTCTCGCTCGTCAGCACCGACCGCGCCGACACCATCTCGCGGTTTTTGTTGGGTACTTCAATTCCGATTGTGCCTTTGCCAGGCATGGGCGCAATAATTCGGATGCCCAGCGCGGCCAGGTTGAGGGCAATGTCGTCTTCTAAGTTTTTGATTTTGGAGATGCGCACCCCAGCATCGGGAATAATCTCGTAGAGCGTTACGGTTGGCCCAATGGTGGCTTTGATACTGGCTATTCCGATTCCGTAGTTGCCGAGTGTCTCCACAATTTTGTCTTTGTTGAGTTCCAGATCGAGCGGCGACATTTTTTCCTGCGATTTCTCGGGGTAGTCAATCAGCAGCCCGATGGTGGGCATCTGGTACTTGGGCAGGTCGAGCATGGGGTCGTACAGGCCGTGCTCGCTCACCAAATCGTTGGCGTTGGTTTCTTTTTCGTAGAATGTAGGTTCGGCCAAGATAGGCTCCTCGGGCACCACGGGTTCGGGGGTTTCGATGGTGAGCGTAAGTTTGCCAGGTTCTTTGGTAGGGTTGGTTTTGGGTGTGCCGTTTAGCGAGTTATTTTTTGGGGTCAGTACGGGGGCTTCTTCTATTAAGTCTTCGTGTAAATCAATGTCGAGTTGGTCTTTGTCGGCCACCTCGTTTTTTTCGTATTCCTTAAATTCCCGTTTTGGGGTAAATGTTTGCGCGTCGCCAAATAAGTCTACCTCTTGGTCGTCGCTGTGCTGGGCGGGGTGCGAGCGGGAGGCTTCTATCCACCCAAAAACGCGGTCGAACGAGCGAACGTTGTGGTAATAAACCAAAAACAAGAACCAAACGAACAAAATCAAAAATAAGCACCCGATGCCCAGTTTTGGGTTTAAGATGGCGTTTACCTCGTACCCCAAACCACCGCTCAAATGGCTCAATTGTAGCTCCGAGCCAGTAGAAATTACAAAATATCCGAGCAACACGCTAAACCAACACACGTAAAACAGCACCCCTTTTGTGAGCCGGGCCAGCGGAAAAAACTCCTTACCAAACGTGATTTTGATACCCGCCAAAAGCAGAATGAATGGCAAAGCCAGCGCGGCCAAGCCAAACCACCTGAAAATGAAATAGTGCGCCACCACCGCCCCAACAATACCGAGCGGGTTTTGGGTTTCGTTGGCGTAGCGTTGGTAGGGGGTGTTGAGCGGCGTGTCGTTGTGGGCCACACTCTGGTCGGCCACCCCCGTGAACGCGTAGGAGGCAAAGGCAATGAGCATACAGACCGACAAAATGATCGTTAGCACGCCCACGGCCAGTTCTAAGCGGTCGTCGAAGAGCCGCTTGGTGTCTATATTAAACGCAAAGGGTTTGTTGCCGCCCGTTTGGGGCTTAGAGTTGTCTCTGCGGGGTTGTTGTTGGGCTTGTTTGGGAACGACAATTTTGGCCATAACTCGGGAGGTCGGGTTAGAAACTTAACAGATGGCTGAACAATAAATGACAAAGAAAAGACGTAATATTTTATTTTTTTGAGCGAAGTCCGCGCACAATTCTTTTTACAATACCTGGGCCTTCGTAAATAAAGCCCGTGTATATCTGAACCAAACTTGCACCAGCCTGCATTTTTTCGAGGGCATCGCTCGGCGACGAAACACCACCAACGCCAATGACCGGAAACGCTCCGTTGGACTTCTGGCAAAGGTAACGAATTACTTCGGTCGAACGATACGCCAACGGCTTTCCGCTCAGGCCACCCGCCCCGATCTGCGTGAGCTGTTCGGCCCCAGTGCGTAGTCCGTTGCGGTTTATGGTGGTATTGGTGGCAATAACGCCCGCAATGCGGGTGCTTTGCACAATCTCCACGATGTCGTCTAATTGGCTGTTGGTGAGGTCGGGCGCAATTTTTAGCAGGATCGGCTTGGCTTTTCGGGTGGGTTGGCCTTCGTTTTCGCGTTGCAGTGTTCCTAAAATATGGATAAGTGGCTCTTTTTCTTGTAAATCGCGCAGGCCAGGGGTATTGGGAGAACTCACATTGACCACGAAATAATCAACCACCTCGAACAGTTCACGAAAGCAAATGAGGTAATCGTCCAGGGCATTCTCATTGGGTGTGTCTTTGTTTTTGCCAATATTGCCACCCACCACAATCGTAGATTTGCGTTCGCGGAGGCGTTGGGCGGCGGCTTTTACGCCCAAATTATTGAAACCCATGCGGTTTACGAGGGCTTCGTCGGGCTTCAATCTAAACAACCTGGGCAGCGGGTTTCCCGTTTGCGGCCTGGGGGTCACAGTGCCTATTTCCACAAAACCGAAACCTATGTGCGCGAAGGCATCGACCATCTCGGCGTTTTTGTCGAAACCCGCCGCCAATCCGACGGCGTTTTTGAAGCGCAGTCCAAATAAATCGACGGGAGTGGTTTTTTCGTCAAAAAACAGTTCGGCAAGCGCCCCTGACCCAGGAATTTTAAAGAAAAACTGGATCATGCCGCAAACCCAGTGGTGAACCCGCTCGGCATCGAAACGAAACAAAAAAGGAAGTAATACGCTTTTATACATGATCGAAACTGTTTAGATACCCACGAACACAGTGAGCGCACTCACAAAAATACCGAGTGCAAAGCCGGCGTAAATTTGGGCGGGGGTGTGGGCGTTGAGCTGCAACCTGGCCCCAGCCAAATAGCCCGATAAAATCAGCAGTCCGAGCGCTGGATACATCAGTTGCAGGTCGGCGTATTTTATTAACAGTGCCAATGCCGCACCCACCACCCCACCAATGCCCACGGTGTGGGCGCTGATCTGCCAGCGTAAACTAATGGCAGCCACCGTGGCAATAGACAGTGCAATGCCCCCCAGCGTTGTGCCAATTTCGGGGGCAACTTCCGAGAGGCCACCAAATTTATACCGCAGCAAGTAGGCCGCCATTCCGTACACAACCGCCGACCCCGCGTAGGGCAACCGACGGTCGGGCAGGGTTTCCATTTTTAGACTTTTTACGTAACCCAGCCGATGCAAATAAAAAATGAGCAGTGCGGGTAGTATAAAAGTGAGCAGGGCAATGAGAAACAACAGGTTGAGGCGCGCAGAGGCACTGAGGCTATCGACGTTGAGGCGGTTGGGAGCCAAAGAAAACAAAATTCCAAATAAAGCAGTGGGCATGAGTAGGGGGTGTAGTGCCACCGACAATATTTGGGCTAATCGGATGTTCAAGTTGGTGTTTTGTTTGGTTGTTGCTGGTGCAAAAGTAGTGAATATCTATTGGTTTTGACCACTGACGGGTGCGGTAAAATGCAGCGAGGGGCTAAGAATTTATAAAGTTTAGAATTGTTTTCGGTACATTTGCACTTTAAAATCTACAATATGAAATTATCTTTTTGGGGAGCAGCCCAACAAGTAACGGGTAGCATGTACCTGTTAGAATTAGAAGATGGCTACCGAATTTTGATCGATTGCGGAGCCGACATGGAAAGGTCGAAGACCAAAGATGCCGACCAAAAAGAACCCGAGCCAAAATTTACGACTGGTTTTTTTCCGTTTGAAGCCTCCAGTATTAACGTGGTTTTACTGACCCACGCCCACATAGACCACTCGGGCAACCTGCCCATGCTCTACCGCGAGGGTTACGAAGGCCAAATACTGGGCACCGAATCTACGGGCGCGCTCACGGCGCTTTTGCTCAAAGACTCGGCCATGTTGAACCAGAAAAAACTCAACGCCCTCGGAAGCGGCAAACGCCGAAAAAACCCCAAACGCCAGGACGAAAAACTCCGAACTTCTGCCAAAGACCTCTATTTTGAACGGCAGGTGCAGCAGACGATGGAAAACTACGTGCCGCTGGCGTTCGACCGCAAGTTTAAGATTTCTGACACGGCCTCTATTACGCTCATTCCAGCGGGGCATTTGCTGGGGGCGGCTCACATTGTGATGGAGGTGGTTGAGAACGGTGTTAGAAAGTCTATTTGTTTTTCGGGAGACATTGGCCGTAAAAATTACCCGCTCCTGACCGACCCAATGCCCGTGCCGCAGGTCGATTATTTGGTGTGCGAGAGTACGTATGGCCACCGTTTTCATACCGATACCCAAACGCCCGAGGCGGCACTTGCCGACGTAATTCAGCGCACTTGTATCGATATTCCGGGGCGGCTTATTATTCCTACTTTTAGCGTGGGCCGCACGCAAGCGTTGTTGTATTCGCTCAATAAATTGTATAACGACTTTAACTTTGAGCCCATCAAAGTGTTTTCGGACAGTGCCCTGGGCATGGCCAGCACCAAGGTTTACCAGAAATACGTGCGGGTGCTCAACAAAGAGGCCCGCGAGTTTAACGAAGAAAACGAATCGCTTTTTGATTTTCAAAATCTACAATACGTTGAAAGTGAGCAGGGTAGCCGCATGATCTCGACCCACAGCGAGCCGTGCATTATTATTTCGTCGTCGGGTATGATTTCGGGTGGGCGCGTTGAGCAGCACGTGGCCGCCAATATTTCTAACCCCTACGCCACCATTCTGATTATTGGCTACTGCGCCGAAGGAACGCTGGGCTGGCGGCTCATGAACGGTAAAAAAACCCTGAGAATTGGCAAAACCGACGAGCAGGTGCTTTGCAACGTGGAGCGCATTGACGTGTTTAGTGGCCACGCCGACCAAACGGGTTTGCTCGATTTTGTGAAACAGCAAGACCCCGCCAAACTCAAACAAATCTTTTTGATCCACGGGGAGGTTGAGGGCATGAACACGTTTAAAGAACTACTCGAAAATCATTCTTACAAAAATATTGAACTGCCAGCCAAAGGCCAGGTGTACGACTTGTGAGAACCCAATAACCCAACCTATGAGAACTTACCTTGATTTTGAAAAACCGATAGCTGACCTCGAAGCCAAACTCGAGGAGATGAAAAAGCTGGCCGAGCAGAGTAAAATGGACGTTTCGGAGGCAGTGCACAGCCTTCAAAGTCGGATTGAGGGCCTTCGCAAAGAAATTTTTTCTAACCTCACGCGTTGGCAGCGCGTACAACTGTCGCGCCACCCCGACCGCCCCTACACGCTCGACTACATTGAGCAAATGTGTGAGCAGTTTATTGAACTACACGGCGACCGCACCGTGGCCGACGACAAAGCCATGGTGGGCGGATTTTGTGAAATGGACGGCCAGACGGTTATGATTATCGGCCAGCAAAAAGGCCGCAACACCAAGCAACGCCAAATGCGGAACTTCGGAATGCCCAACCCCGAGGGCTACCGCAAGGCGTTGAGGATGATGAAATTGGCCGAAAAATTCAATAAGCCCATCGTCACGCTCATCGACACGCCCGGGGCGTTCCCAGGGTTGGAGGCCGAAGAGCGCGGCCAGGGCGAGGCCATTGCCCGCAATTTGAAAGAAATGTTTATGCTCAAAGTGCCCGTTATTTGCATCGTCATCGGCGAGGGCGCGTCGGGCGGTGCGCTCGGAATTGCCATCGGCGACCGCGTTTTGATGCTCGAAAATACCTGGTACTCGGTTATCTCGCCCGAGTCGTGCTCGTCTATTTTGTGGCGCAGTTGGAACTACAAAGAGCAAGCCGCCGAGGCTCTCCGCCTCACGGCCAAAGATATGCTGGGCAACGGCCTGGTAGACGGCATCATCGCAGAACCCCTCGGCGGGGCGCACAACGACTACAAAACCGCCGCCCAAACCGTCAAGAAAACCATCCTGTCGGCCCTGGCCGAGCTCCAAAAACTAACCCCCGAGGCGCGCATCGACCAACGAATCGAGAAATTTAGCGGCATGGGCGTTTTTGAGGATCAGTAAACTGGCTCTACTGCGTGCGGCTCACTCGGCTGGCACCACTGGTACTTTGTTCGAGGTTATCGACCTGACCAAAATTGGCGTTGCTCACGCCCGATGCGCTCACGTTGGCGCGTCCTATCTGCATTTGGGTGGCGTCCAACTTGCACGCGCCCGACAGCCCCACTTTGATGGCATCCGCCGCGCCGATTAGCTTCACATTGGCCGTCCCCGACACGCTCAGGTTTATGTTTTTTGCCCTCACGTCGAAATAAGACTTAGAAGCCCCCGAAATGCCTATTTTTAAGTCCGCCAGGTTGTCAAAACCCGTGACCTTGGTGTTGGACACCCCCGACAACTCAATGTTTCTGAGCATCGGCATGGTTATCGTTAGGCCAATACGCTTGTTGTTGTTGTTGTCGGAAAACGACAAATCACGGTCCTGTTTAATGTTCAAGATGCCGTCCGTGACCTGGGCGCGAATGTTCTGCAACTTTTGGTCGTCGTCGCAGTCCACTTCTACTTTATAGGCATTGCCTCTCACAACCGAGATCACGTATGTTCCGCCCAAGTCCAAGCCCGTAAAGTCTTTCACGTCGAACATCTTAGATTTGCTGCCCCTCTGGTCTGGATCGAAAGCATCGCCGAAGGCATTGTCGAGATTTTGCTGCACATCATCTCCGATGGCCTCCAAATTGCCGCCCCCTTCGTTTGGGCCGGTTTCGTTTTGTACTTCGTAGGTCACATTGTCGTTTAAGCACACCAAACCCAAGTCTTTTTTAAATACCCAGCGCAGGGTTTTGAACTTTTCGTCATTTGCCTCGTAATATTCTAAGTTATAATTGTAGGCCATCTCAGGGTCAAACTCCTGGAAAAAGGCGCGGGTCATGCTAAACGGTTTTTGGTAGGGTACGTAGAGCGTGAGCTGCAATTTTTGGTTGCGAAACGCCGCTTTTCTATTGAGCGTAAAGTTTTCATCGAACCGCAAAACAGAATCTTTTTGGTTCACGTTATACGTTATTTGGCGGGCGTTGGCTTCGGCATCGGCGCGGCTGCGGCCTTGGGCTTCAAAGTGCGACACCAGTTTGAGATTGCCCTGCTCCCAACCTTCTAAGTCTAAATTGGTGTTCTGGATGAAGTCGTCGCCTGCCTGTTTTTTGTCAAAGATTATGCCGTCGGTCATCGAAAAAACTTCATTCTTTTCGATCTCGCCCGTGCGCGAAAAATTTCCTAAAAACGACGTGAGCGTGGCGATGAAGACCAACAAAGATACCACCCAAACGCCCAGACCAGTGAGCCACGAGTTGCGGCTAACGACCCGACGGTTGGCCACCAACGCAACGCCCAGCATCAACATGGCCAAGAAGGGCAAAGCACCCGACAAAAAGCCAGAGAGTAGGAGCAACGGTGATATTTCGTGGGCAAAAAAAGCAAACGGCACGGGCCCCATCCGCACAAAAGGCGTGTCGGAGAGCCCCAAGCCCACGCCACCCGCCAGCAAAAATGACCCCAACACCACAAAACTAATACCTACCACAAACAACCCCACCAGCACCCGAAGCACCGAGCCAAAGCTGCGAAAAACCCTGCCAAGTACCTCAAAAATGGCAGCAATGATCCTGAATGGCAACAGTAAAAGTTTGGTCAGACCGCTCTCAGCGCCCGTTTCGTTGTTTAGGTTTTTTTTCACACTTGTCTCTATGTTCGACAGCGTGACTGGTTCGCCCTGCATTTCCATTTTTTGGGTCAGCGTGGTGGCCTTTGGTACGGCTATCCACATCAATAAATACGCAAATATACCCACGCCAAAAATCAGCACGGCCAGCACAAAAACGATCCTGACTATGGCCACATCGACTTTGAAGTAGGCCGCCAATCCTGCCGCCACGCCACCGATTACTTTGTTATCTTGGTCGCGGAACAGTTTTTTTGATGTACCCTCCTGCATAAACACCGAACCAGGGAAGGCAATCCACATAATAATATACGTGAGTAGCGTGAATCCTGACAAACTCACCCAAAAATTATTGTCCCCCCCCGCGAAAGGGGTGAGGCCAAAAAACGCAAATAAAAAGCCCAGCCGCACAAACGCGCGGTCGGTATTGAAATAGTTTGCCAAACCCGCCGCCACGCCGCCCAGCACCTTGCGTTGGAGGTCGCGCTCTAATCGGCGTTTTTTTGGTGCTTCGGCCTGCTCATTCGGTTGGGTTGGCGCGGCGGTGGCCTCGGGGCGCGTTGTGGTGGCTGGCTCGTCGTTTGGTTGCATGGCTTCAAAATCGGCCACAGTGCCCATGGCCGCAATGAGTTCGTCCACGTCGCCGAGCGAAATACCCTGTTTGGTTTCCGCCTTTTGTTTTTTTACAAACCGTTCCGCAATGCGTGCCTCAATGTCCGACACGATTTCTTGGTTGTCCTCAAAACCTGCAAAATACTTTTGGATCGCGTTTAGGTAGGCGCGAAGCTGCTCGTAGCCGTCTTCCTCGATGTAAAAAATACTTCCTGCTATGTTGATACTAATTGTTTTTTTCATGGCTGAACGCTGTTTGTTTGTGAGGTTTTTAGAATAATGGAGTTTACAGATTCGGAGAGCTCTACCCAGGTGTCTTGTAGGGAGGTCAGAAACTCCCGCCCCATTGGCGTGAGTATATAGTATTTGCGCGGCGGCCCCGACTGCGACTCGACCCACTTGTAGTCGAGCAACCCCGTATTTTTGAGGCGCGTTAAGAGCGGGTAAAGCGTGCCTTCAACCACCATAATTTTGGCAAAGGTTAGTTCTTCGAGCATATCGGAGGCGTATACTTCCCCCCGCGATATGACGTGCAGGATACAGAACTCTAAAATTCCCTTCCGCATTTGCACTTGTGCGTTTTCAACATTCATGGTATGTTCATTGGTTTGTGTGTTTGTATGAATTTGTTTTCGTGGCTGTTGGTTTTAATGATGCAAAGATATTGAAAGGTACTATGCAATGCAAGGTACTTTGCGTTTTTTTTTAAAAAATATTTTTTTCTGTTTCGGGGAATCATAAACCCTCGGTAGGGTTAAAATAGGGGGGGAGAGAAAAGAAGTAGTTGGTTTGAATATGACCCAAAAACAAAAGTGCCAGCGCGAATAACCGCACTGGCACTTTGTTTTTGGGAGGGACAGCGATGGGGATCGAACCCACGACCTCCAGAATCACAATCTGGCATTCTAACCGACTGAACTACGCCGTCCGTATTTGGAGGTGCAAAGGTAGGGTCTAATTTTAAAAAATCAAATATTTAGTCAAAAAATTGATTTTAAGCGGGCTGCGCCCCCGCTTTTGGTTGGCTCTCGGAAAACAACACCAGAAAGACCGCCAGCACCGCCGCCGCAATACCCGCTGGCACAAGCCACATGGCCGACCAATCTATGATGCCGTTGGTGGTGTATTTGCCCGCAACTTGGCCGCTAAACCACGACCCCAGCGTGAGACCGAGGCCGTAGGTGGCAAAGGTAATGAGCCCCTGGGCGGCGTTGCGGATGTCGGGCGATGCCTTCTGATCGGTATATATTTGGCCCGTGGCAAAGAAAAAGTCGTAGCAAATTCCGTGCATCAAAACGCCCAGGTAGAGCATCCATGTTTGGCCCTCGTAGCCAAACTTAAACAGCAGGTAGCGAACAACCCAGGCGGCCATGCCCACCAAAAGTATTTTGCGAACGCCCCAGGTGCGCAGAAAAAAAGGCAGTGCCAACAAAAACAAAACCTCCGAACCCTGCCCCAAAACGGCCATGGTGGTTTCTACTTGCGTGAGCTTGGCGCCGCTCGTCAGAAAAACATTGGCAAAACCGTAGTAGAACGACAGCGGGATGCACAGCAGCACCGACCCAATAAAAAAAATCGAATAAGACCGATCTTTGAACAACACGAGGGCATCTAAACCCAACACTTTATAAATGCTGGTTTGGCCAGACGGGTTGGGTGGCGTGTTGGGCAGCGTGAAACTGTAGGCCGCAAACGCCAGCGAAGCCGCCGCAGGAATCAAAAAAATGTAGTTGGTGTTGCCCCAGTTCATTTGCCCAACCAGCACATTGGCCACAATCCAAGCCACCGTTCCAACCACCCGCAGCTGCGGAAAATCTTTGGTGCTGTCGTTGCTTTGTTTGAACACAATGCTGTTTGTGAGGCCGATGGTGGGCATATACACCACCGAATACAGCAAGATGAGCCACGAAAACTGACCCACGTCTTTCACTGCACTGAGGTAGTAGAGCAGCCCCGCCCCGAGCAGGTGCAAGATGCCGTTCACTTTTTGGGCGGCAAAGAAACGGTCGGCGATCATGCCAATAAAAAACGGCGAAATAATGGCCCCGAACCAAGCATTTCCGTAGGCCGTACCGATCTGCACGCCGCTTGCGCCAAGTGCCTCGGACAGGTAGCGGCCCATGGCCACAAACCAAGTACCCCAAATAAAGTATTGGAGAAACATCATTCCCGAAAGTTGAAATCTTACTTTGTGCTGCATACCAGGTTTTTTTAGAGATTTTGTCAAGGGCTTATCCAGCCATAAAAATACTCGAAATTATCTGTTTTTTAGCTCCAATTTTGAATGATTAGTGAGAAACAAAAAATAACCTAAAAATTTAGTTCATTATGTTTGTATAACTATAAATTTAGTTTTACGTTTGTGCTGTTACCTCATTTTTAGTGTTTCAACTGTTTTAAATCATGCGCGAACTCACCAAAGCCGAAGAAGAAATCATGCACATACTCTGGGAACTCGAACGCGCCACCGTTTGGGACGTGGTTGGCCAGCTCCCCGAACCCAAGCCAGCCTACAATACGGTTTCTACTTTTATCAGAATTTTGGAGCAGAAGGGGTTTATAGACCACCACGCGCTGGGCAAAACGCACACCTATTTTGCCGCCGTGAGCAAAGAGGACTACCGCCGCCACGAAGCCCAAAAACTGATGACTAATTATTTCGATAACTCGCTGGCCGAACTGGTTTCGTTTTTTGTGAAAGACCAGCGCGTGAGCCTGACCGATGCCGACGAGATCATTAGGCTCGTCCAGCAAAAAAATAATGTTTAGATCGTGTAAAACCATCCCCTAAAAACTAAAAAAACATGGAAGCCCTCGCGTATTTGCTGAAAGCCAGTGCCGGTCTGGTGGTGTTGTACGGTATTTATTGGCTGTTTTTGCGGCAACACACCTATTTTGCCGCCAACCGTTTTTATTTGTTAGCAGCCCTTTTTATATCGCTGGCCGCGCCGCTGGTACAAATTCCTGAGACGGTCGTTGAGGTGGCTGCCACGCCAACGGTGCGGTTCGAGCTTGGCGTGGTGACGGTGGCGGCGCAGCCCGAGACCGTCGATTGGCCGTTTGTGGTGTGGTGTATCTACGCGGCGGGGGTGGGTTTTATGCTGCTTCGGCTGGCCAAAAGACTGGCCGAATTGCTGTGGCTCATTGCAAGTAACCATTGGCAACCGACGGGCAAGTATATTTTGGTGCGGGCAAAAAACGAAAACGTTTCATCGTTTTCTTTCTTCAACTACTTGGTTTTGAGCCACCGAGACGAGGGCCGCTGCGCCGAGGTAATTCTCCGCCACGAGGCAGTTCACATTCGGCAGTGGCACAGTTTCGATTTGCTGCTGGTGGAGGTACTGCGGTCTTTCTTTTGGTTCAATCCCGTTTTGATCCTATACAAACGCTCACTGCAAGAGGTGCACGAGTTCATTGCCGACGAACTTTCTACCAACGGCGACCGCCTCGCCTACGCCCGCGAACTGGTTGGCTACTCTTTTGGGGTGGCACCGCAGGCGCTGGTCAATCCTTTTTTTAATTCTTCACAACTCAAAAACAGAATCATCATGCTAACCAAAATTCGGAGTTCTTGTTGGGTATTAGGCCGTTATTTACTGGCAATACCCGTTCTTATGGTGCTTGTTTCGTTTGTTGCCACGCGCCGCAGCGAGCCAGCAAACGTTACGGAGGCAGCCGTTCAAAAAACTGATACGAAAACGGCAACGGGTTTTATTTACGACAAAAAAACCAAACAACCCCTGGCAGGAGCCATTGTGGTGGTGGTTGGCACAACCGTGGGAACAACCACCGATGCCAAGGGGGCTTTCAGGATCGACTACGAGGTGGGCAAAGAACTGGCGGTGTCGTTTGTGGGCTACGAAACCAGCGTTTGCAGTGCCGAAACGCTCAAAAAAGTAGCCAAAGCCGAGCCGATGCAAATTTTCTTGTCCAAACAATCCGTTGCCTTGAGCGAAATTGTGGTGGTGGCCAACAGCAAGCCCACCTCGGCCGAGGACGTACCCGTCAAAATGCCCAGCACCGATGCCCAGCCTCAACCCACCAAAGCCGACGAGGTATTTATGGTGGTGGAGCAGCAACCCGAATTTAAGGGCGGCACCAACGCACTGTACCAGTTTTTGGGCAGAAACATAAAATACCCCGCCGCCGCCGTCAAAGCCAACGTGGAGGGCAAGGTTTTTGTGCAATTTGTGGTCAATAAAATCGGCGAGACCAGCGACGTAACAATTTTGAAAGGCATTGGTTTTGGGTGCGACGAAGAGGCCATGCGCGTGGTGCGCCTGATGCCCAACTGGATTCCCGCCCGCCAGAGCGGCAAAAGCGTGGCGGTGCAATATACCCTGCCCATTGCTTTTGCGATCGAGGGCAAAACTGCATCCGATGCCAAATCGTTCAGATTTGGCATTGAGCAAAAACCAGGCGAAGAAATGTTGGTTATCTTAGACGGCGTTGAGTTAGAACCCTCAAATGATCCTAAGATAGACCCCGCAAACATTCAGTCGGTTGAGGTTTTGAAGGGCGAAACCGCGCTAAAGCAATACGGACAAAAAGGCAAAAATGGGGTACTAATCATCAAGATCAAAACGCCCAAAAAAGAGTAATTGTTTCGTTGGGTTTGGGAACGTTAGGAAAGTGAAATAAATAAGTAGTTGGGTTTTTAAATATAAATAGCTGATTGTCAAGCATTATTCAACCACCGCGCGGGCGGTCCCGTCAATAATTCAAAACTCATTCCTTAGCCGCCCAAACCCAACACTTTTTGCGCAGCTGCGTAGCCAGCAATGCCGCTCACCGCGCCGCCGCGTGCGGCGGTAGCGCCCGCCAAATATACCCGCTCTTGGTCGGTTTCTACGCCCCAAACGGGGGCCTGTGCTTTGCGGTCGTCCCAAAACCAACTGAGCTGATTATGAAAAATATTGCCTTGCGGTAGTCCCAATTCGTTTTCTAAATCGAGCGGACTTTTGGCTTCGATGCAGGGGTTTCCGTGCTGGTCGGTGGCCAGGCAGGTCTCGATGGGTTCTGCCAGGTAGCTGTTGAGTGCCGCCAAATAGCCCTGCAAATACGCGGCTTTGGTTTGGGCGTGGTTTTGCAGAAACAATCCGTAGGGAGCGTCTAAGCCAAACAGCGTGAGGGTATGAAAGCCCCGCTGCGCGAGATCTGGCGACAAAATACTCGAATCGGTGAGGGTGTGGCAGTATATTTCGCACGGAAAATACGTTGGCAGGTTCCCTGCGGCGGTGTCTCGGTACGATTTTTCTAACTGCGTGTACGACTCATTGATGTGGAAAGTACCCGCAAACGCCTGCGCGGCCTCTACCTGGCTGTCTTTGAGTTTTGGGAGTTTTTTGAGCAGCATATTGACCTTAAAAACCGAGCCTTCGTCGTTTGGGTGAGGCTTGTGGTTGGGTGGGAGCAAAGCCGCGTTTTTGAGTACGTACCTGGCCGACACCTCGCACACTTGGCCGTCTAACGCCAAAGCAACCGTGTGATTGATCGGACCAGCGTTCAGTGCCACAAACTCCGCGTTGGTCATAATCTCGACGTTGTTTTGGACAGCCTTTTGCCGCAGTGCCTCCGTGAGCGCACCCATGCCCCCAACGGGCACTTGCCACTCGCCCGTTTTGTTGCCGATGATGTGGTACAGATACGTGCGGTTTTGCAGCAGCGATGCGTCGTGGGCGTGCGTTACCACGCCTATTTTTGCGTCGGTTAGCACCAAGCCGCGCAAAACATCGCTTTGGAGGTGGTCTTCAATGAAGTGGCCAATCGGTTTTTCGACCAAGTAATTCCAGATTTGGCGTTCTTCGGCGGTTTGGAAGAGCTGCTGGTAGTGCGCCTTGGGCAGGAGTGGTTGCAGGAAACTATCCCAGATTTTTTCGGCAAACAGCCGCTGCTTTGCGTACAGCTCGGCCAGTGCGCGGTGTTCGTTTGCGCCCAGTTTGCCAAGTTGCCGCTCGTTGTGCTTTTCTGAAACATTGCTCAACAGCAGGCCGTGCGCCTGGCCGCCGAGCCAATAGGGCGTGTACGAAGCCGTTTGCCGCTGGCGGAGGTTTATGTTTAGACCTAAATCGGTAATAATTTTTGCGGGAAGCAGGCTCACCAAATACGAATACCGCGACAGGTTGGCGTCGTAATCTGGAAAAACCCGTTGGGAGGTAGTGGCTCCGCCCACGTAGTTGTTTCGCTCCACCACGAGCACGCGCTTGCCCGCCATGCCCAAATAGCAGGCGGCCACGAGTCCGTTGTGGCCCGAACCCACGATTACGACGTCGTACTGCGTTTTCAAAAAGTGCGTGTTGTTATTTGATCCAGAGTTTTTGGTAAACTTGTCTGCCATTGTTGGCAAAAGAAACCACGTACAGGCCTGCCTGCAACCTTTGGCGCGGAAGTAGTGTGAGGCTGTTGTCGTTCGATGCTTCGACCCCAAAATTCATGTCGCGCCCCATCATGTCGGTTATTCTGATGCCCTCGAGGTCAATATCGTCGAACCTCAACTGGATGCGATCGCCGTCGGCGGGGTTTGGGTAAATCACAAAAGTGGGCGTATTTGAGGTTACGTTCACGGCCACAATCTTAGAAAACTCGTTGCTTCCGTCTTTATCCACCTGTTTGAGGCGGTAATAATTAATGCCAGGCAAGGGAGCCTCGTCGGTAAATTTGTAATCGATTTTGGTGCGCGAGTTGCCCGCCGACTTTATTTGGCCGATACTCTCGTAGTTAATTAAGTCTAAACTGCGCTGCACTTCAAAAAAATCGGAGTTCAGCTCGGTGGCCGTAGCCCAGCTGAGTTGGGTCTGGTTATCAACGGCTTTGCCCCTGAAAAACATCAGTTGAACGGGTATAATGCCCGACCAAGCCATGCTGCGCAACCAAATATTTTGGTCGGCCAGCGGCGGGTTTGCACCTGGCGAAATGTTTGAGTAGGTAAGCACCACCGTTTTCACGGATTCGTTGCTGTAGCCAACCACGTTTACCGAGTTGTCGGTACCGTCGGGGTTTATTCCCAACAGGTTAAAATTTCTTCCGGTGCTTTGTTGGGTTATAAAATTGTCAACTTGGGTTCGCGTGGGGTCGGGCAAAAACGGTGCGTCTAAGGTTGTAAATGCAGCCACCGATACGGCATCCTTAAACGTAAACTCGCCGCCACCGCCAGGAATGAGACTCCCCAGGTCAATGTCGCCCAGCACCAAGCTCAGGTCGTTCACGGCGGGGGTGAAGGTAATCAAAACAATCATGCTGTTGGAACCCAGTGCGTCGGTTGGCCCAAAACTTGTGCTGAGTTGCAGGCCGCGCGAAGTGTTGAGCGGCGAGTCGTTGATGAGTGTGCCCGCGTTGGCGATCATTGTAATGGCCACACTGACGGCTGGCGTGCCAATGCCATTAAATGTCTGCGTTACTGCTCCTGGGGTTGTCCAAGGGGTAGAAGTGCCAGTTGTAAAGTCCAAAAAACCCTGGCCACAAACCACTTTGGTATTGATAAGTGCAATAAGCAGGCAGTATAGGGCAATTTTTTTGTATGTAGCTGTATTGTTCATGCTATCATGCGGTTTGGAATATTGTTAAAACCGATAACTATTTGCGACGGATGATTACTGTTTAGACTACCAGCGGTAGTCATTGACAACAACAAAATTAGTCATATTATTTTTGTTGTTATCATTTTGGCCTTCTAATCTTGGCTTTCAGTGCAACAACAGGCCATTAACCAAACAAATCACTCGACAAATAGCGGTCTCCACGGTCGCAGACAATGGCAACTATTGTGCCCTCGGTGAGGGTTTCGGCCAATTGGCAGGCACTCCAAATGCTGCCGCCGCTGCTCATTCCCCCAAAAACACCTTCTTCGCGGGCCAACCGCTGCGCCATGAGCGTGGCATCGGCCTGCGACACCTCAATGATCTGATCTACGCGGCGGCTGTCGTATATTTTGGGCAGATAAGCCGCGGGCCATTTTCTGATGCCTGGTATGCTCGAGCCGTCGGTGGGCTGGCAACCTACTATCTGAATCCGTTGGTTTTGTTGCTTCAAAAACTCAGATGTCCCCATAATCGTGCCGGTTGTTCCCATCGACGACACAAAATGGGTGATTTTTCCGTCCGTATCCCGCCAGATCTCTGGGCCAGTTGTCAGGTAGTGGGCCTCGTAGTTGTCGGGGTTGGCAAATTGATCCAACATATAATAATTGTGGGTCTCCACCTTCCGTTCGGCGTAGTCGCGGGCGGCCTCAATGGTATCAGTCAGCGTTACAACCGCCCCAAACGCTTCCATGGTAAGGATGCGCTCTCGGGTCGAGTTTTTGGGCATAACCAGTTCTATGTCAATACTATACAGCCTTGCAATCATAGCCAGGGCAATGCCCGTATTACCGCTGGTGGCTTCGATGAGTTTGGTTTTGGCGTTGATGGTGCCCCGCTCCAAGGCACGCCGAATCATGTTGTAGGCAGGTCGGTCTTTGACGCTCCCACCTGGGTTGTGGCCCTCTAATTTGCCCAAGAGCCGCACTTTTGGGTTCGGATTAATCCGATTGAGTTCTACCAGTGGGGTGTTTCCAATGAAATCGAGCAGCGTGGCCATGTTTCTATTTTTAAATGAGGGTGTTTTGTTGGGAATATTCTTAGAAAAAAATGAAACTTTGTTCCCCAAAATATTCTTAATTATGATGCACGGTAGCATTCAGTCAAATATACTGGGTTTGCCGCCAAAAATGTCATTCAAATCAAACCAATAAATGTCTAAAACCCAAGTGGCTACGTCGGTAGATTTTAGCCAAATTCCTACCCCGTGTTTTGTTTTGGAGGAAAAGTTACTCCGAAAAAACCTCGAATTACTCAAATACGTTCAAGTGCAGGCTGGCTGCAACATTATTTTGGCGCTCAAAGGTTTTTCTATGTACAGTGCCTTTGGGCTCATAAAAAACTATTTGGCTGGTGCCACGTCCAGTTCGCTCAACGAAGCGCGGCTCATCAACGAGTTCATGCACCAAAAAGCGCACATTTATTCGCCAGCCTATTTGGAGCGCGAGTTCGACGAGATTATGCTTTGCAGCAGCCACATTACTTTCAACTCGCTGAGCCAGTTCGATAAATTTAAACACCGCGTGGCCAACCACTCCGAAAAAATATCGTGCGGCATCCGCATCAACCCACAGTATTCGGAGGTGGCCACCGAAATGTACGATCCCTGCGTGCCAGGTTCGCGGTTGGGTATTACCCGAGACCAGATCGGCGACACACTGCCCGAAGGCATTGAGGGCATTCATTTTCATACCCTCTGCGAAAACAATTCGGACGTGCTCGAGCGCACCATTGAGGCCATCGAACTCAGATTTGGCGACCTTTTGCACCAAGCCAAATGGATTAACATGGGCGGTGGGCACCTCATCACCCGCGACGACTACGACGTTGAGCGGCTCATTGGGCTCATTAAGCGAATCCGAGAAAAATACAACATCGAGGTCACGCTCGAGCCAGGGTCGGCCATTGGCTGGCGAACGGGCTACCTCACGGCCTCGGTTCAGGATATTATGGAGAGCCAGGGAATAAAAGTGGCCGTGATCGACGTTTCGTTTGCCGCTCACATGCCCGACACGCTCGAAATGCCCTACAAACCACGCATTCACGGGGTTTATTCTGACCCCGTACCAGGCAAACCAACCTACCGCTTGGGCGGAATGACCTGCCTGGCGGGCGACTTTATGGGCGATTACTCGTTTGACGAACCCCTTGAAGTGGGAGATACCCTCGTTTTTGACGACATGATGCACTACACAATGGTCAAAACGACTACCTTCAACGGCGTGGGCTTGCCTTCGATCGGTATTTGGAAAGAAAACAACACCTTCGAGTTGGTGCGTGAGTACGGCTACGAGAGTTTCAAAGATCGGTTGAGTTGAGCGGCTGGTGGTACAAAGTTTTAAACGCCGTAAAATTTATTGCCAAAGTCTTGTTTGTAAATTGACTCGGTGGCCGACATCGTTTAACTCCCCAACAACATGAAGTTACCACTGATACCCGTTTTTTTATTCGCCTTGGCCAGTTGCCAAACCCCAAAAGGCGAAACGCAAAGCCCCATTGCTGAGGCCCGCGCCGACCAATTAGTGCTGACGGAGGCGCAAGAAAAGTCGTTTGGTATTGCGTTGGGTTCGATTTCGGAGCAACCAGTCGTTGAAACCATTCAGGTTACTGGAACAATCGATGCGCTGCCGCAGGGGCGGGCATCGGTGAGTTTCCCAGTGGTGGCATACGTTCAAACCGTGGCCGTGGTGCCTGGTGGGGCAGTGCGGCGGGGGCAGGTGCTGGCCACCGTTCAAGGCATGGAACTGGTGGAGTTGCAGCAAGGTTTTTTTCAGACGCAGGCTCAGTTGGTTTTTTTGGACCAAGAACGCCAACGCCAACGCACACTCAATGCCGAAGATGTGGGCTCTAAACGAAAATTGCAGGAGACCGAGGCCAACTACAAAACCTCGCAGGCACTGCTCAACGCCCTGAAAGCCAAGTTATTGCTGGTGGGTATCGATGCCAACAAACTCGCGGACGCTCAACTGGTATCTACCCTGCCAGTGCGCTCGCCGATTGACGGGGTGGTGCAGGCAATACATGTGAACGTAGGCAAAATTGCCCAACCCACCGACGTACTTTTTGAAATTGATAACCCCCAAAATACGGTTATTCGCTTAAATGTTTTTGAGGCCGATGTTGCAAAAGTTACTAAAAACCAGGTTTGCCAAGTGACCCTCGGCGACAAAACCCGCGCCGCCCACCTCACGGTCATTGGCCGCAACTTCAACCCCGCCACCCGAACCGTGGATGTGCTGGCGACCTTCGACGCGCCCGTTTTGGGCCTCTCGGTGGGGCAGTACGTCACGGCTCAAATTCAGACCAAACGCCGCGTGGCGCACACATTGCCGCAAGATGCCGTGGTGCGCGAAGGTGAACTGGCCTCGGTGTTCGTGAAACTGAACCCAGGCAAGTACCAAAAAGTAATTGTGAAGACGGGCATTGAGCAGGGCAACGCCATCGAAGTAACAGACACAGACCCAGTTTTGATGGCTGGTAAAATTGTTCAAAAGGGCGCAAAACTACTGGCCGCAGAAATGTCGAAGGCGGGAGATGAAGAATAGGACGTGCGCATTTTTTTAGGAAATACGACTCCAATTGGTTTCGTCGTTGGTTTGATTCTCGATTTGTAGCCTAATCGGGTCATTTTTGGGCGTTTGCAGCGCGGGATCATCCTCCAAAATACGCTCGGCCGAGGCGCGGGCGGCCTTTAGTATTTCACCATCCTTGGCCAGGTCGGCAATAATCAAGCCTGCCAAGCCGCTCTGCTGCGTACCAGCCAGGTCGCCAGGGCCGCGCAACTGCAAATCTACGTCGGCAATTTCAAAGCCGTTGTTGGTGCGGCACATGGTGTCGAGGCGCGTGCGGGTTTCGCGGCTTAGTTTCACATCGCTCATCAAAATGCAGTAACTCTGGTCGGCGCCGCGCCCCACCCGCCCCCGCAACTGGTGCAACTGCGACAGCCCGAAACGCTGCGCACTCTCTATGACCATTAAACTGGCATTTGGCACGTTTACGCCCACTTCAATGACGGTGGTGGCCACCATAATTTGGGTTTCGCGTTTTATGAACCGCTCCATCTCAAACTCTTTGTCTCTGGGTTTCATTTTGCCATGTAAAATACTAATCTGCGAATCAGAAAAGGCCCGCGAAACGCTTTCGTAGCCGTCCATGAGGTCTTTTAAATCAAGTTTTTCGGACTCCTCAATGAGCGGATACACCACATATACTTGCCGCCCCTTGCTAATTTCGTCCTGCATAAACCCAAAAACGGACAGTCGGTGGGAGTCGTATCGGTGAATGGTTTTGATGGGTTTTCGGCCAGCGGGCATCTCGTCGATCACCGACACGTCCAAGTCGCCGTAGAGCGTCATGGCCAGCGTTCGGGGTATTGGCGTGGCGGTCATCACCAAAATATGGGGAAAGAAAACGGGGTTTTTGGCCCAAAGCCTGCTTCTTTGCGCCACGCCGAAACGGTGTTGCTCGTCAATAATACAAAGCCCAAGGTTTTTGAACTGAACAACATCTTCGAGTAGTGCGTGCGTGCCCACAATGATGTGCATTGTCCCGTCCAGCAGTTGTTCGTGAATAATCTTTCGCTCCGATTTTTTACTTGAACCCGTTAGTTTACAAATATTCAGTCCGAGTAGTTCGGCAAAAGGTTTTAGCCCCTTGTAGTGCTGGTCGGCCAGAATCTCGGTGGGGGCCATTAGGCAAGCCTGGGCGTTGTTGTCGATGGCCATGAGCATGGCAATAAACGCCACAATGGTTTTGCCACTGCCCACGTCGCCCTGCAAGAGTCGGTTCATTTGCTTACCCGATTTGAGGTCTTCTCTGATTTCTCGCAGCACCCTTTTTTGGGCATTTGTCAGCGAAAAAGGCAAAAAGTCGTTATAAAACCGCGCAACCGACGGAATTGCACCAAATATTTGGCCAGGAAACTCGGTTTTGTGGAGCAGTTTGTTTTTTATCAACCGCAGCTGATTGTAGAATAACTCCTCAAATTTGAGCCTTCGGCGGGCTTGTTCCAGTGCCTCCCAGCTACTCGGCAGGTGAATATACCACACTGCTTCGGCCTTAGAAACAAGGCGGTATTGCTGCACGAGTTCGGCGGGGAGTGTTTCGCGGATGTGCGGGTGCGCCACTTGCAGCAGGTTTCGCATGGCCTTGCCAATGACTTTGCTGTCGATAAACCGCCGGTTGAGCTTGACAGTGAGGTTGTAAATGGGCTGCCAGTAGCCCGCCTTTTCGTTTTCGGGCGTGAGCAAATCGATCTCGGGATGCGTAATGCTGTAGCGACTACCAAAAGCCACTGCTTTTCCGTAAACTACATATTCGGCATCTCGGCGAAGAAATTTTTCAAAGTATGCAATGCCTTGAAACCACACAAGCTCGATCGTACCAGTGCCGTCCGAAAAAGTGCCCAACAGCCGTTTTTTTGCTCCCTCGCCTTCTATTCGCCAGTCGCGCAGGCGGCCCTTTAATTGTACTGCGGGCAGGTTTTCGTTGAGTTCTGAGATTGTATAAAACCGCGTTCGGTCTTCGTACCTGAACGGGTAATGTTGCAGTAAATCTCGGTACGTAAAGATAGCAAGTTCTTTATTAAGCAACTCGGCTCGTTGCGGGCCAATGCCTTTGATACTGTCAATTTTGGATTCAAAAAAATTATTTACGCGCTCGGTCATGCGTTTAGTGTCTTTTTTGGCACTAATTTACTAATTTCGGATCACAATACGCCAACATATCCGCTAACCCACTTAAAATGTCAGTTAAGTTTACGCATTTGTTTTTCCTTTTGGCGTTGGCCAATCTTCGTGCCGAAGCCTCTCACGTTTTGGGGGGTAACATCAATTTGGTGTTGCTGCCCAATGGCAAGCATGAATTGGCAGCTTTTATTTATCAAGATGCTTTGTCGCTGGTAACACCCAATCCCGAAACAATTTTTGCCACTGTTTATCGACGCAAAACCAACGCCGTTGCGTTCGAGATTTTGATGTTTCGGCAAGAGATCAGCGACGTGAAAGTCATCAATCCGAAATGCAGTTTTGCGGTCGAGCAAAAACCCGTTCAGGTTCGCTACACGTCTGGTGGCTTGGCGTTTCCAGTCGATGTTTTCAGCGACCCCGAGGGGTATTATATTGTCTGGGAGCAGTGCTGCCGCAACAGCAATGTGGCCAACATCAGTCGGGCGGGCGTTGTGGGCATGGTCTTTCCGCTCGAGATCGGCCCCATTTTTCAGAACGGCCAAGCCATAAAAAATTCAACGCCCGAATTTTCTCAACCATCGATTCAATACTTGTGCGTAGGCCAGCCTTTTCAGGTTTCGTTTGCCGCCAAAGACCCCGACGGCGACGACCTGCGCTACTCCCTGGCAACCCCGTGGTTGGGGTTCACCAGCCCAGGTGGGCAGTTTGGGCCGTCGCGCCAAAAAGGGCCTTTTCCCAACATAACTTGGAATGCAGGCTTCGACAGCACCAGCGCTATTCCGGGCAGTCCAGCCCTGAGTGTAAATGCCCGCAGTGGTCTCATGGCCGTTACGCCCACGCGGGCGGGTTGGTTTGTGGTGTCGGTACGGTGCGAGGAGTTTAGAGTGGGCAATAAGTTGAGTATCAGTTACATAGAATTTTTATATTTGGTTCAGGACTGCCCCGATCCCGCGCCCACACCCGTCAATATCGAAGTGAAATATGCCTCGCGAAGTGTTACATTTCAAGCAAATACTGGCGGCCACGTGCCCGCCATTGGCCTCTGCGTGAGCGATACAGTGGTGCTGCAAACCGACGAAAATTCTGATTTTGCGTTGCAATGGTTCAAAGACGGCAAGGCAATTGCAGGAGCCACCAAGCCCTTTGTTTCGGTGCGTGAGGCAGGCGTTTATTCCATCCAGAAAAAATTTAGGGACGGTTGCCTGACCACCAAAATAGCGGAGCGTAGTACCAACCTAAACTTCAAATCGAACGATGTGATTGTCTTAAAACCTGGCCGACAAGTGGGGGTTTGCAACAATCAACGCGTTGATCTTGTGGCCGAAGTGGCCGAAAAAGTCGAGTTCCAGTGGACGCGACAGGGGCAGGTTGGGGTCGTCAGCACCACAGCCACCGTTGCCAACGTTAGCACCAGCGGTAAATACTTTGTGTCTATTATTAATCCGCGCACCCAGTGCGTCAATAAAGATAGTGTGATCGTTCGAACTGGCACAACGCCGCCTGCCAGCCTTAGTGCTTCGGGCAAAACGACCCTTTGCGACAACGAAAAACTTGTGCTGACGGCCAACGCAGGTAGCACGCTCAAATACATTTGGTTCAGAAACAACGAAGCGGTGGTTCAGTCGAAACAAAACCAATTTCAGGCCCTCACATCGGGAGAGTACTCGGTTTTGGTTGTAGACACGACCAGTTTTTGTGACCGTCGGTCCGAAAATATTAGTGTGCAGATAAGCCCCGCGCCCATGGTTACGTTGGATTCGATCCCGTCCTTTTGTCAAACCCCTAACTCCCAGGTAGTTGCCCTTGTCGGCGCACCAGCGGGCGGAACTTTCAGTGGGAACGGAGTGGTGGGAGCTAATTTCAACGCAAGCGTGTCGGGTGCTGGCCAACACCTGGTGAGTTACTCTCTGCAAAGCGCGTTGGGGTGCGTGGGGCGTGCCGAGCGCATTGTAGTAGTCAATGCCCTCCCAGATGCCACCATAAAAACATCAAACCGAACCAATATCTGCGAGGGCGACACGTTGTTTTTGTCGGTTGAGGCGGGTGTATCGTTGCGCTACGAGTGGTTTTTGAACGAAATCTTACTGCCACAAAGCACCACAAACCAGATTCGCGCCACTGCGGCTGGTAACTACCGCGTTACTGTTACCAACCCGCAGGGAAATTGTGTGCGTGCTTCGGGTGCTGTTCGGGTGCAGATTAGCCCTAGTACCGTGACGTTGCTCGATTCGATTCCCCCCGTCTGCGGAAGCAAGTCGCAAGCTGTTACCCTCAAGGGCACACCAGCGGGCGGCGTGTTTTCGGGAGTCGGTGTGACGGGATCAGTTTTCAATCCGGGTGCGTCGGGCAACGGCACCTTTCGGATAACCTACGCCTACCAAAATCAGTTTGGATGCGTTTCTCGAGCCACTCGGACGGTTTTTGTGAGCGCGCCACCCCAAATTACTCTGCCTTCGGCTTTGCTTATTAAACCTGGCGAATCGGTGCAGATAGTCAGCGAGGTAGCGGGCAACGGCCAGTACGAATGGTTTCCCAAGACGGGTCTCAACAATTTTTTTACGCCGCGCCCCGTAGCCACGCCCTCCACGACCACCAAATATCGCCTGCAAGCCAACTTTGAGGGCTGTATCAACGAGGCCGAGGTAACTATTTACGTGTTAGATTTTGACATTCCCAATGGTTTTACGCCCAACAACGACGGCATAAACGATGACTGGGAACTGAAAGGTTTGGAGGTATTTCCGCAGTACCGCCTCGAGGTTTTTAACCGCTGGGGTAGCCTTCTTTTCAGCTCCGACGATGCCACCAAACGCTGGGACGGCCGCTTCGGCGGTCAAGAAGTGCCGTCTGGAACGTACTATTACCTGATTAGTTTTGGGGAACTTGCCTACAACCTGAGCGGAAGCGTGTCGGTGATTCGATGAGGTGCGTTAAAATTTGTTAAAAAAATCGCATTTCAGAAACCCAAAAGCTCGTTTTCTCCGTTTTGTGATTACCCCCTATTCAGAAAATATCGACCGTATGAAAAAAAGTTTTTTTGTTTATTTCTTGTCAATCATTGGCCTTTGTCAGGCTCAAACTACCGTTCGCCCATTTGTGAAAGAGGTGGGAGACCCCGACGTTCGGATGACGCGCATCGAACTAACGTCCAAATACACAATTATTAATTTTACGATCGTCAAGCAACGCAGTGGGCTCAGAATGTTGCCCGATGGGCGGGGTTTTTCGTTGGGCGACGCTACGTCGGAGATTTGTTTTAGACCAGATGCCCGCCTGCGCGAGATTGGCGGGCGGCAGCGTTCCTACAAATACATCAAAGTAGAAGGAGTGCCCGAAGACCCCAAAAAATACCAGATGCGCGGAGGTGAAAAACTGGAGTTTACCGTTTGGTTTGAACGACTCGATGAGGGCGTCGAGGCGTTTGATTTGCTCGAATGCAAAAACTCAAATGGATACACGTGCTTTAATTTCTATGGCGTGGAGTGTAAAAATCCCCTCAGAAATAGGCCAGTACTCCCCCGAAAGTCGGCCGAAGACCCGCCCGTGCCGATGGAGGTGATCGTGCGCGGCACTGTGTATAACGCCAAGACCAAGCAAAGTATCGAGGCATCGCTCCTTTATTCGAGTGCCTCCGACAGTGCGGCGGCTCGGACTGTTGGTGGTAAGTATGAGTTGAAATTAACTCCAAAAACAAAATACAGTTTTGTGGCATCAGAAAAGGGTTATTTTACCAAATCCGACAGCGTGAATGTGCGCATTGCGGGCCAGACCCTCACGCGCGATGTCTATCTCGATCCGCTCGAAACGGGGGCAAAAGTAACGTTGAGCAACGTATATTTTGATGTCTCGCTGGCCGTACTGCGCCCCGAATCGTTCCCAGAGTTGGATAAACTGGTGGTACTCATGCAAGAAAACCCGCTGATAAAGATCAAAGTTGAGGGCCATACCGACGTGGTGGGCGACTACGACTCTAACCTCGAATTGTCGCGCAACCGGGTAAAATCGGTGAAGGAGTATTTGGTGACAAAAGGAATAGCCGCCGCCAGAATAGAGGTGATCGGTTACGGGAGCAGCCGCCCACTGAACCGCAATGGCTCGCCTGAAGACCGCCAGAAAAACCGCCGCGTGGAGTTTGTGGTCACTGAGATTTAACGGGACATAAAAAAGGGGGTCAAAAGCGTTTTTGCTTTTGACCCCCTGAAAAAGCCGTTGCCTGTGTCCTCGCAGGCAACAATATATTTGCGGTTTTACTTGTCAGTGAGGACACTGACAAGGGCATTCACTAACAAGTGCATTCACTAACAAGGGCATTCACTGACAAGGGCACTTGACCCAAATCTACATCGTGTCCGAAGTCAGGCGCGCACCGAGGTACTCTTGGTTGAGGCGGGCGATGTTCTCCAACGAAATACCCTTTGGGCACTCGGCGTAGCAGGCACCAGTGTTGGTGCACGACCCAAAACCTTCTGCGTCCATCTGGGCAACCATTTTTTCGGCGCGCATTTTACGCTCTGCTTGGCCTTGGGGCAGCAAAGAATATTGCGAAACCTTGGCCGACACAAACAGCATGGCCGAAGCATTTTTGCAAGCCGCCACGCAGGCACCGCAACCAATGCAAGCCGCCGACATGAAAGCCTCATCGGCGTCGTCTTTCGGAATTGGCGTACTGTTAGCATCTCTTGCACTGCCCGTATTGACCGACACGTACCCGCCCGAAGCCATTATGCGGTCGAATGCCGAACGGTTCACGGCCAGGTCTTTCACGACCGGGAACGCACTGGCGCGCCACGGCTCAACCACAATCGTATCTCCATCGCTGAAAGACCGCATGTGCAGTTGGCAAGTAGTTACGCCCGTTTTTGGCCCGTGCGGTCGCCCGTTTATGTACATCGAACACATCCCGCAGATACCCTCGCGGCAGTCGTGGTCGAACGCCACTGGCTCAATGCCGTCCGTAATCAGTTTTTCGTTGAGCACGTCGAACATTTCCAAAAACGACATATCGGGCGATATTCCGTTCACCTTGTAGGTCTCGAGCCGTCCTTCGGCGTTTTTATTTTTTTGTCTCCACACCTTGAGGGTGAGGTTCATATTACCTTGGCTCATACCAATTGAGGTTTCAAATTGAAAAATTATTTGTAGCTACGCTGGGCTATCTTGATGTTTTCGTAGGCCAAGTCCTCTTTGTGTAGTTCCCAGCTGCTCTCGCCTTTGTGTTCCCAGGCCGACACGTACATAAAATTTTCGTCGTCGCGCAGGGCCTCTCCGTCCTGAGTTTGGTACTCCTCGCGGAAGTGTCCTCCGCACGACTCGTTGCGGTCGAGGGCATCTACGCACATGAGCTCACCGAGTTCAATGAAGTCAGCTACCCGGTTTGCTTTGTCGAGCTCGGGGTTAAACTCGTTCATGTCTCCCAGTATTTTCACGTCCGACCAAAACTCCTTTTTCAGTGCCTGAATATCCGCAATGGCCTCAATGAGTCCCTGTTCGCTGCGGGCCATGCCACATTTATCCCACATTATTTTGCCGAGGCGTTTGTGGAAAGACTCGGGGGTTTGCTTGCCTTTGATGCTCAACAAGCGTTTTTGGCGTGCCAACACTTCGGCTTCGGCTTTTACAAAGGCTTCGTGGTCGGTCGACATTGACTTGGTTCTGATCTCAGAAGACAGGTACGAGCCTATTGTGTAAGGCAACACAAAATATCCGTCGGCAAGGCCCTGCATCAACGCACTTGCGCCGAGGCGGTTTGCCCCGTGGTCGGAGAAGTTAGCCTCGCCGAGGGCATACAGACCAGGTACGGTGGTCATTAAGTTATAGTCCACCCAGAGGCCGCCCATTGTGTAGTGCACGGCAGGATAAATCCGCATCGGCACTTGGTAGGGATCTTCGCCAGTAATTTGTTTGTACATATCAAACAAGTTGCCGTACTTTTCTTTCACCACCGCCTTGCCAAGCTCCTGAATTTTGTCAGCCGACGCATCGTGAAGCCCCAACTTGTTCACTTCTATTTTTCCGTACCGCTCAATGGCGGCGGCGTAGTCTAAATAAACCGCCATTCTCGACGTTCCCACGCCGTAGCCAGCGTCGCAACGCTCCTTGGCGGCGCGGCTTGCTATGTCGCGCGGCACTAAGTTTCCGAAAGCTGGGTAACGGCGCTCGAGGTAGTAGTCGCGCTCCTCCTCGGGAATATCGTTGCCGAGACGCGTATCGTTTTGTTTTTTCGGAACCCAAATTCGCCCATCGTTGCGGAGCGACTCCGACATGAGGGTCAGCTTAGATTGGTGGTCGCCCGAGACTGGAATGCAGGTTGGGTGTATTTGCGTAAAGCAGGGATTGCCGAAGTGCGCCCCTTTTTTGTGCGCCTTCCAGGTGGCTGTTACGTTAGAACCCATGGCATTGGTAGACAGATAGAATACGTTTCCGTAGCCGCCCGTACACAACAGCACTGAGTGGCCAAAGTGGCGTTCCAGCTCGCCTGTCACCAGGTTTTTGGCAATAATTCCTCGGCACTTGCCCTCTATCTGAACGATGTCGAGCATTTCGTGGCGGGTAAACATTTCCACGTTTCCGATTCCGATCTGCCTTTGCAGGGCCGAATACGCACCCAACAAGAGCTGCTGCCCAGTCTGGCCAGCGGCATAAAAAGTGCGTTGCACCTGCGTTCCGCCAAACGAGCGGTTCGACAGCAGACCGCCGTACTCGCGGGCAAAAGGCACTCCCTGCGCCACGCACTGGTCGATGATGCTGCTCGACACTTCGGCCAAACGGTACACGTTCGACTCGCGGGCGCGGTAGTCGCCACCCTTAATGGTATCGTAAAAAAGTCGGTAGGTAGAGTCACCGTCGTTTTGGTAATTTTTGGCGGCGTTTATACCGCCCTGCGCCGCAATTGAGTGGGCACGGCGGGGAGAATCCTGAAAGCAAAACGCTTTTACTTTGTAGCCGAGTTCGGCGAGCGTAGCGGCGGCAGATGCGCCGGCCAGGCCTGTTCCAACCACAATAATTTCGAGGCTGCGTTTGTTGGCGGGGTTCACAAGGGGTACCGTAGAACGGTATTTGGTCCACTTTGTTTCGAGCGAACCTTCGGGGATTTTGGCGTCAAGTACCATTTTGTGTGAATTAAGTGTTTTTACAATTTTTAATACAAAACCTGTCGATGAGTTTACTGGCACTTACCGAGCTGGCAAACTCATCGACCTTAAACTATTCCGATCGATTTTAGGTAAAAATAAAGTGGCATAGCTGCAAAACCCACTGGAATGGCGATGCCGAAGCCCCAAAAACCTATAAATTTAATGAAAGGGGTGTATTTTTTGTGGTTGATTCCCAGGGTCTGAAACGCACTCTCGAACCCGTGGATGAGGTGAAACGAGACCGCCGCCATTGATATGAGGTAAAAAATAACCAGAAACGGGTTTGTGAAGCCCTCTTTTACTTCTTGGTAGAGGTCTTTGATAACAACGGTGCGGGTCTGCGCAATTTCGTTGAAAGTCTCTACTTTTTTAACTTCCTGCGTGTAGCCAACTGGCATTTTCTCCATCTGAATTTGTCCCGTCAGTAGCTGCTCGGTGTATTTGGTGTAGGGCAGGTGGCCAAACTTGTATTCGTACCAAAAGTCTCCCATGTGAACCGCAAAATATACCAACAGAACGGTTCCCAAAACGGCCATATTTCGGCTCGCCCAGGTGGCAGATTTGTTCTCGTAAACGTAGCGGGTGCTGCGTGCTTTTCGGTTTTGGTAGGTTAGGTAAAGCCCCCAAAATGCGTGAAACAAAATGAGCGCATACAGGCCGTAAGATATAATTTTGATGAGTGGAAACGTGGTCATAAAAACGGCGTACACGTTGAAAGCATACCCTCCGTCGTCTTTAAAAACCTGCAAATTTCCAGAGAGGTGCACAATAAGAAAAGTACACAAAAAGATGCCCGTCAGGGACATTAATAGTTTTTTACCGATCGAACTCGTGAGCGTGTGTGTAATCCAAGACATAGAAACGACTTATTAAATGAAACTTTGTGCCCATTTTTGGCGTACAAATGTACTCTACAAACCTTTTACAATCAATGTTGAACCCGTTTTTTTTAGGAATTAAGACTCAATCTGGCACCTCACTTTTTTTTAACAGATTGTACACAAAATTGTTTTGAATGCGCGGGTTATTGTACCGATTTTTTAACGGTAATTAATCGTCCAGCAAGGTTAAAATATCGGCCTTGGTGAGCGATTTCACGAATCCTTCTTCGGTGGCAATGAGGTCGTTGAACAGTTTTCGCTTGGTTTGTTGGAGCGCCATTATTTTCTCTTCGACCGTGTTTTTGGTGATGAACTTGTAGGCAAAAACGGTTTTTTGTTGCCCGATTCGGTGCGCCCGGTCAATGGCCTGCGCTTCGGTGGCGGGGTTCCACCAGGGGTCAAGCACAAAAACGTATTCGGCCGCAGTGAGGTTCAGGCCCACGCCGCCCGCTTTGAGGGAGATCAGAAACACCTGCACGCCGGCATCGTTCTGAAACTGCTCTACTGCCTGCTGGCGGTTGGTGGTGGAGCCATCTAAGTACGCGTAACGAATGCTTTGCTGGTCTAAAACCTGCCTTACAATGGTTAGATGTTTTACGAACTGACTGAAAATGAGTACTTTGCTGTTTTCCGAAAGTACGGTTTCTAACTTGGCCAACACCTCGTCCAACTTGCCAGAGTCTGCCTCGTAGTCGGTTTCGACCATCAGTGGGTGGTTGGCCAGTTGCCGTAGTTTGGTTAAACCCTGCAAAATAACCATCTGCGACTTGCCGATTCCGTCGGTTTCGATGCGCTCCAAAATCAAATTTCTGAAGTACGATTTCGTTTCTTCGTAGCGTTCGTTTTGGGCCTCGGTCATTTCGCAGTAGTGAACGCTCTCTACTTTGGGGGGCAAATCTACGGCCACCTGCGACTTGTGGCGGCGCAACAAAAACGGTTTGATGATGCTATTTAATTTGTGCAGTTGCCGCTGGTCGGACTGTTTTTCGATGGGTTGCTGAAAATTTGCCCTAAAAAACGACTGGCTACCGAGCAGACCAGGGTTTACAAAACTCATCTGAGTCCACAAGTCCATGGTGGTATTTTCCAGGGGAGTTCCCGTAAGAATGAGTCGGTGGCGGGCATTGAACGCCATAACGGCCTTGGTTATGCCCGAGTTGGGGTTTTTGATGGCCTGCGACTCGTCGAGGATCACGTAGTTGAAACGGTAATTTTCGAGTTCTTCGATGTCGAGCCGGACAATGCCGTAGGAGGTCAGTACAACGTCGTAGCCACTAAATTGGGCGGGGTTTTTGTGGCGGTGCGTGCCAGTGTAGCACACCACTTTGAGGTCGGGCGTAAATTTGCGTGCCTCCGACTCCCAATTATAAAGCAACGAGGTGGGCATTACCACCATCGACGGTTCGCGGACTCCCGCCTCTTTTTGGGCTTGCAGCAAAGCCAAAGTTTGGAGGGTTTTGCCCAGTCCCATGTCGTCGGCGAGGCATCCGCCAAATCGGTATTTGTTTAAAAAACAGAGCCAATCGTAGCCTGATTTTTGGTACGGACGCAGGCTTCCGCGCAGACCGCTGGGAACGGCGGTGGCCTCGATCTCCGAAAAACTACTCAGGTTTTGCAACTTTCGGCTCATGGTGGTGGTGGCCAACTGCCCCGCCGCCAGCTCCAAAACCAGTGCCACGTGGTGTTTCTTCAAAATAACGTGGTTGGTGGTTGCATCCAGCTCCGAAAAACAAAAAAGCTCGGCGTATTTGCTAAACCACACCTCTGGAATGACGGCGATCTCACCGTTTGGTAGGGCAAATTCCCTTTTTTTGGCCAAAATCAAATTGCGCAGCGTGATAAACGGAATCTCAAACGCTCCAAAAAGTACCTTGGCGCGTAGATCGAACCAGTCGCGGCCTTCTTCAACGGACACGTCGATGGACGAATACCCCAAAAAATAATGTTTGCCGCTGGTTGTGTTTTGGCGGAGCACAAAGTTGGCTGCCTCCAATGCCGCCCCGTGCGCGTGCACCCACGCGAAGGCATCGGCTTTGAGCAGGGTTATCCGTCCTTGTTTTATTTGCAGGCCGTGCTGTTTCAGAAATGCGAGCTGCTTTTTTTCTAACGCAACATCGCGCCTAATTTTATGAAAAATGTACTCACTGCCGTTTTTTTGGATGTGTACGTTGGCTTTAGCCGCAAAGCTATCGAACCTAAAATTGAACTCGCCGTACTGAAAAGACAGGTCGAAAATGATTTTTTTTTCGGCTTTGACGTCGCAGTGGGGTTCGGGTGGTGGGCTGTTTCCGTCGGTCAAAAACGCGGGTACAATTTGGTCGTTTATAGCTTCGGTGAGCGTCAATACAGCCGTTGGGACGGCGGTCTGGTATTTTATTTCGAAGCCCCTGGCAAAAACATCGTAGGTGGCCACCAGCGGAGCCACGAACTTGTGGTAGTATTGGTCTTCTAAGTTTTTGGGTATGACAATAAATTTTTTGTTCAAAAACGGCCTTATTTTTTTGCCGTCCACGCTGCGCTCAAAATTAAAAAGTTGGTTGTCCACCATGAGCCAAGCGGGCTGGTCGCAAATCAGAAAGGCGTTTTTGTACTGAAACGCCAAGCTTTTGCCCTGGTATTTTATGATCGGGAAGTAGTGCGTGTCGGTTTCGTTGCGCACAAAATGAAAAAACACCCGTGCCCGCTCGGTTGGCAGTTCGATGCGCCGCCGGGTTGGGTCGCCGTCTTTGCTCATCACAAACACCGCTTTGCCAGCCAGCCGCTCCAAAATTTGCGCCCGCACGCCTTCTACGAACGCACCGATGGCCTCTTGGAGTAGTTTTTCGGGTTTTTGTGGGTGATAAACCCGCGAAAAAAAATCGATTGTGGGGAGTTTCTTTGGGTTAAATTTTTTGAGGATCGCATCCTGATGAATCGACTCCATGAGCTGCACCAATTCAAAGTCGATGGGAGCGAGGCCGCCCGCAAACTCGCCAACGTTTTTGGACGAAACGGTTTGAAACTGGTACGTGAGTTCGCCTTTGTTGTTGATTTGCACGACGAAAGGTTCAAACAAAAAACCAAAATATTCGTGCTGGAGCAGTGAGTATATAATTTGAAAAGGGGCGCTGGTGGAGACTTTCATGAAAAAACGGCACTTATTAAAATCTGACGGTGTTAGAAAATGGTGCAGATGTTTACAAATATAGGCAATGCTCGTTCAACAGCAAGCAACTGGGCGAGGCGAATTGGGCGTTTTTGGCTTACTTTTGCAAGTAATATTTACATGATTTGAACCAATGATTGAAACAACCGAAAAAAAACTGCCCGTCATGGAGGCTTTTTATACGCTGCAAGGTGAGGGCGCACACTCGGGTCGGGCGGCCTATTTTGTGAGGCTGGGGGGCTGCGACGTGGGTTGCCATTGGTGCGACGTAAAAGAGTCGTGGAACGCGGCAGTGCATCCGCAATATTTTGTGGCCGACATTGTGGCGCAGGCCAGCGCGCACCCCGCGCGGCTGGCGGTGGTTACGGGCGGCGAGCCGCTCATGCACCAGCTCGGTGGCCTCACCGATGCCCTGCACGCGGAGGGTTTTCAGACCAATATCGAGACATCGGGCGTGCACCCGTTGTCGGGGCGTTGGGACTGGATATGTTTCTCGCCCAAAAAATTTAAAGACCCGCATCCCTCCATTTATGCGCACGCCAACGAGCTAAAAGTGATCGTTTATCACAAATCAGATTTTGATTTTGCCGAACAACACGCCGCCAAAGTGGGAGCAGCGTGCCAACTTTTTTTACAACCTGAGTGGTCTAAGGTGCAAGAAATGACCGAATTAATCGTTGAATACGTAAAAAAACACCCCAAATGGCGCGTTTCTCTGCAAACCCACAAGTACATGGACATTCCCTGAGGGTTTTGGTTTGGCTGGTTGCTTTTTGCTGGGCCGCACCAACGGGGCAACTCGCTTTTGGCCAGCAGCGCGTAGAAACTGAGGGTAGTTCGCCCAAAATTAGTGCGTTGTTTAGGCAGGCGCAGCTATTTTTGCAGGTGGGAAAACGCCAAGAGAGTCTCGAAACGCTCCAAAAAGTACTGGTGCTCGACCCCAAATCGGCGGAGGCTTGCATCAAAATGGGGCTGGTCTACGAACTGAACGGCCAAAAAGACGAGGCCGTGCGGCAATACGAGCGCAGCATCGAGCTGCAACCCGACGCGCCGCAGACACTGCCGTCGTACCACAAAACGGGCGATTACTACTTCAAATTAGGGCAGTACGAAAAGGCACTGCCTTACTTTGAGAAAACGGTGGCCAAAACCTCGTTCGCTACCTCGATTCATAAACGGGCAAAAGCCCAGATTCTAAACTGTCGCTTTGCGCTCGAGTCGGTCAAAAATCCGCTGATATTCAATAGTTTACCTTTGCAAAAACCCTTCAACGAGTTTGCGTCGCAGGCATTTCCAGTGCTGACGGCCGACAACGAGACAATTTTTTTTACCCAAAATTCGGGCAACGAAAACATTTTTTATAGTACCCGCGCCGACACCGTTTGGCGGCAGCCCGCCTCTATTTCGGACACCATCAATACGCCCCAAAACGAGGGGACGTGCAGTATTTCGGCCGACGGACGCACCTTGGTATTTGCCGCTTGCAGCCGCCCTGACTCGCGCGGGGGCTGCGACTTGTATATTGTGGGCAAAACTGGGAGCACTTGGGGGGTGCCGCAAAACATGGGCGATGCCGTTAATTCATATGATTGGGATTCTCAACCAGCGCTCTCTGCCGACGGGCGGACGCTTTATTTTAGCTCCGAGCGGACTGGTGGCCTGGGCAAAGCCGACATTTGGGTGAGCAAAATGTTGCTAAACGGCCAGTGGGGGAAACCGACAAATTTGGGTAAAACCGTCAATACTGCGGGCGAGGACAAATCGCCGTTTATTCATGCCAACGGCCAGACGCTGTTTTTTGCCACCGACGGTTTGGTGGGCATGGGCGGTTTAGACTTGTTTTATACCGAAAACCTGTCGGACACAGCCTGGAGCAAGCCCGTTAATTTGGGCTACCCCATCAACACCCAAGAAGACCAGGTGAGCCTTTTTATCAGTGCCGATTGCCAAAAAGGATACTACGCCCTCGACCAGCACAACAACCCGCAACTGCGGCAAGAAGCGTTTTTGGACAAAAAAAGCCCAATGAAAGTGCTGTTGTGTTCGTTCGATTTGCCCGACGAAATTAAGGCCAAATGCCACCAGACCAATTACCTCAAAGGCACGGTGTATGACGCAAAAACGAACCAAAAAATTGGCGCAGACATTGAGCTAATTGACCTAAAAACCAACCAAACCAAGGCGCTGATGAGCGCCGATGCCCAAACGGGGGCCTACCTGACGGTGCTCAACAACGGTGCTAAGTACGCGCTGTACGTCAATAAGCCTGGTTATTTTTTCAAGAGTTTGTCGTTCGATTATTCCCAAAAAAACAACACCAATGGAGTTTTGCTTGACATTGCGCTCACGCCGTTGCAAAAAAATAGCCGCGATGTTTTGAGTAATCTGTTCTTCGATTCGGGTCAGTTTTCGATCAACGAAGACTCTAAAACCGAGTTGGAGAAACTGGCTAAGTTCTTGAAAACCAACGCGCTGCTGCGGGTAGAAATATCGGGACACACCGACGATGTGGGCAACGAACGGGAAAACCTAGCGCTGTCGCAGAAGCGTGCCAAGACGGTTGTGGCGTACCTGTTGCAGCTTGGCATAGACCCCGCCCGAATGGTGGCATCGGGCTACGGCAAAACCAGGCCGCTGGTCGTGAATGCAACGGAGGAAAGCCGCCGACAGAACCGAAGGATTGAGTGGCGTATTTTGTGACCACAGACCGACGGCTACTCCTCGTATGCCCAGTCTATTCGGTGTTTCATGTCGCGAATCACTAAGCCTTGGTCTTTGAAACACCGCCGCACTTCGTCCACTTTGTCGTATTGTTGGGCGGCCTTAAACTGCCGATACTGCGCCAACATACCCTCCACGACGGCCATACCCTGGGTGGGTTCTTCGCGCAGGCCGAGTACATTTTCGATCACGCCCACGAACACCTCTTTGAGTTTTCCAAAACTATCTGCACCCAGTGCGGCGGGAGGCAGTTGGTTCATATAAATCATGTTCACGTATTTCAACAAATTAAAGAGGTTGGCAATGGCCACCGCCGTGTTGAGGTCGTCGTTGAGGGCATCATAAATACCTTGGACTGATTTTTCGATGTCCGCTTTTTTCTTTTCATCGGCCACCACGCCAGGCGTAGATACACTCAAAACGGCGCCGCCAGTGTTTTCTTCCGACGGAATATACTGCATTGAATTGGCCGCGCGCAGGCCGTTGATGAGTCGTTTGTAGCCTTTTTGGGCGGCGCGGAGCGCATCGTTCGAGAAGTCTAAGGTGGAACGGTACTGGCTTTGAAGCATAAAAAACCGCGTTGTCATGGGGCTGTATGGCTGCTCCAAAAGTGGGTGGCTACCAGCAAAAAGCTCGTGGGGCAGAAACGAGTTGCCGAGCGATTTTGACATCTTTTGGCCGTTCACTGTCAGCATATTGGCGTGCATCCAGTAGCGAGCGGGCGAGGCCCCGTTTATGCCCGTTCCCTGGGCAATTTCGCACTCGTGGTGCGGAAACTTCAAGTCCATCCCACCGCCATGAATATCGAACTGCGTTCCTAAATACTTGGTACTCATGCAGGTACACTCCAAGTGCCAGCCCGGAAACCCCCGTCCCCAGGGCGAGTTCCACTGCATAATGTGTTCGGGGGCGGCCTTTTTCCAAAGGGCAAAATCGAGCGGGTTGCGTTTTTCGGCCTGCCCGTCGAGGTTGCGGGTTTCGTTCAATAAGTCGTCTAAAATACGCCCCGAAAGTTTACCGTAATTGCCACCCTGTTGGTTGTAGGCTTCGATATTAAAATACACCGACCCGTTCGATTCGTAGGCCAGTCCTTTGCCGATGAGTGTTTGGGCAGCCTCGATCTGTTCGATCAAATGTCCCGTGGCGGTGGGTTCGATGTTGGGAGGGATGGCATTGAACTGCAACATCACGTCGTGAAAATCGTTGGTGTAGCGTTGCACAATTTCCATGGGTTCTACTTTTTCGAGTTTTGCCATGCGGTCAATCTTACTCTCTCCCTCGTCGCCGTCGCCTACCAGGTGGCCCACGTCCGTAATATTCCGAACGTACCGAACCTTGTAGCCAATGTGGGTTAGGTAGCGGTAGAGCGTGTCGAAAGCCAAAAAGGTGCGCACATTTCCGAGGTGAACATTGTTATAAACGGTCGGTCCGCAGACGTACAAGCCCACAAAAGGCGGTGAAAGGGGCTCAAACAAATCCTTTTGGCGGGTGAGCGTGTTGTATATTTTGAGTGGTTGCATGGAGGGGTCTCAAATGGTTCTAATCGTCGTCTTTTTAGAAAGCCACGGCTTTTAGGCGCAGGCCTGCGTCTTCGGGCAGGCCGAATAGCAAGTTCATGTTTTGAACGGCCTGCCCCGACGCGCCCTTGACGAGATTGTCGATAATGCTCGTAACGAGCAGCTGGTCGTTGTGTTTTTGGAGTGAAATAAAACACTTATTGGTATTCACAACTTGTTTTAAGTCGAGGGGTTGGCCACTAAGATGCGTAAAAGGGTGCGGCGCGTAGAAATGCTGAAACAGTGCCTCGGACTCGGCCAGCGTGCCATCATATTTGGTATAAAGGTTGGCCATGATGCCCCGCGTGTAGTCGCCACGGTAGGGAATAAACTGGATGGCGTGCTCGAAATTGGGCTGCAATTTGCCAACGCTCATCTTTATTTCGGTGAGGTGCTGGTGGGCGAAGGCTTTATAAATCGACACGTTGTTGTTGCGCCACGAAAAATGCGTGGTGGCACCCAACGCCTGCCCCGCACCCGTGCTGCCCGTCATGGCGCTCACGTGCACCTCTTCTTGCAACAAACCCGCGCTGGCCAGCGGGAGCAACGCCAGTTCAATGCTGGTAGCAAAGCAACCTGGGTTGGCAATTCGGTTTGCCGTTTTTATTTTTTCGCGTTGCAATTCGGGCAAACCATACACAAATCCGTCGGTCTCGTCCCTAAAATCGGTGCTGAGGTCAATGATTTTGGTGGAGGGCGCGAGGGTGTTTTCGGCCAAAAACTTGCGCGATTCGCCGTGGCCCGAGCACAAAAACAGCGCATCGACGGGGCCCACGTGGGAGCTAAAAACGAGGTCGCTTTCGCCCAGCAAGTCGGTATGCACGTGGTGGAGGGGCTTGCCTGCCTGGCTTTTACTGTTCACAAAGCTGATGTTCACCGCTGGGTGGTTCACCAAAATGCGAAGCAACTCGCCGCCCGTGTAGCCCGCTCCGCCAATTATACCAACGCTAATTTTTTGGTTGTTCGTCATCAAATTATTCGCATGAAGCAAGTGGTTGTAATAAACGCTTTTCGGCCTTGCCAAACCATCGTTATGCACAGGGCTTTACTTGCGATTCTAATTTTTTCATCTTGAAGTATTGTATAATTTCAGTTTTCGTCATTTTAGCCAGTCTATCACTCAGCTTTTCTCTTTGCTGACGCATAAACTTGACTGCGTCAAATTGTTTCTCAGTCGTCTTCATATTTTACAAAATCTCTTGGTGAACGTATTTCTAACAGTTTGTAGCCATTTTTAATATTAATTGCATTGTATCCTCTTATTCGTTCTACGTTTACAATGTGTTTAAAATTCCAACTAATCAAATAGTCAGCTCTGTTAATAGTTGCTAAGGCAATATGCAAACAGTCTGCATAACTGGTTTGTCCAACCACTTTTTCAGTAATATATTCTGTCGCCAAATCTAATACATATTGTTTAGGTTGTTTTTTGCGGTAGTTTACACACAACAAGCCCACAAAACCCTACTGAATCAGTTTAAACAAGCGATTCCAGCGGATCTTCCACCAGATTGTTTTCGGGTTTGGGTCCACCGACATCCAGATCAGGACGGCCTTGCCCACCACGTGGTCGGCAGGAACGAACCCCCAAAAACGCGAATCGGCCGATTCGTAGCGGTTGTCGCCCATCATAAAGTAATAATTTTGTTTAAACGTATAGCTTTTCAAAGCCTTGCCGTTCATGGTTATCGCACCTTTGCTCACCTGCACGCTGCTCGAATCGTTGTGGTCTAAGTACTTAATCACATTGCCGTAGCGCACCACATTGTTCGAGTCGAGTGCCACCGTCAGTCCTTCTTTGGGAATAAGGAGCGGCCCGAAGAAATCGGCGTTCCATGTTGGGTTTAGGGTATAAATGCCGTAGTCGCCAGCGTTTTTCTGGCGCATTGGTATCTGCTCAGTGTTCGTCACGTAGCCGCTGGCCTTCATGTCGTTTAAGCTCTCTGGCGATGTGATGATGGCGTACCGAAACGCGTTTTTGTTGCTCGAATCGGGCGCAACGTTGTTCCAACTGCGCACGGCATAGTTCTGAAAAAACTGCTCATCGACGGCCTCTTTGGTCTGGATCAAATACTCGTTGTTCATCGCTGCGGGCATGGGAGCCAGCTTGCCGTTTATGTAGGCTTGGGCGTTTTTCACCTCAATCTCGTCGCCAGGCAAGCCAATGCAACGTTTTATAAAGTTGGTACGCAAATCTACGGGGTGAAACCAAAAGCCACCATTGCCGTCCTCGTCGCGTTCGGTGGGGTCGTTGGCGTTGCCAGGATAATTAAAAACCACCACGTCGTTGTGCTTTACCTCCGAAAACCCAGGCAAGCGGGTCTGCGGAAGTTGGATCCAGTCTAAATACGACGGAATGCGCGTGAGCCAGATTGTTTGGTGGGTGAGCGGTATTTGAAGTGGTGTTTTTGGGGTGCGCACGCCGTAATGTAGCTTGCTGACAAACAAAAAATCGCCCGTCATCAGGCTGTTTTCCATCGATGGGGTAGGAATAACGTATGCTTCAAAGAACAGGTAGCGGATTAGGGTAGCCGCCACCACGGCAAACAAAACGGAGTCCCACCATTCGCGCGCTGCCGATTTTTTAACGGGCGGATTGGTACTTTCTTTTTTCTCAAACAAAGCCATAGTCGTATTTTGTATTAATATTTGGGTACTGATTAAAGATAAACGGGTGCGCCCAGGAGTTCGTCCATGCCGTATACGCCCGTTTTTTGGTTTAAAAACTCAGCGGCTACCACCGCCCCGAGGGCAAAACCCGCTCGGCTGTGGGCCACGTGCGCTATTTCGATGCTGTCTACCGCCGATTCGTACTTGACCACGTGCGTGCCAGGTACATCGCCTTGGCGCAAAGATACAATTTCAATTTCATCTTCGGCAATGGCTGCGCCGCTATTGCCAACCCATTTGGTTTTCAGGGGCAGGTTTTCGACAATTCCTTCGGCCAGGGTGATGGCCGTGCCGCTGGGCGCATCGAGCTTTTGGGTGTGGTGCACCTCCGTCATGGCAACGCCGTAGTCGTTTTGGTAGGGCTGCATCATTTTGGCCAATGCTTTATTTAGCCTAAAAAAAAGATTGACCCCGATGCTGTAATTGGAGGCATAAAAAAAAGCGGCACCGTGTTGTTGGCACAGTACTTCTATTTCGGGGCGGTGCGCCAGCCATCCCGTTGTGCCGCACACCACCCGCAGCCCCTGCGCCATGGTTTGTTGCAAGTTTTGGTGGGCGGCTTCGGGTGCGCTAAACTCAATGACCACGTCGGTATTGTGGGGGTTGTAATTCTTCAGGTCGGCGCGGTTGGTCAGGTCTATCGTGCCAACAATCTGGTGGCCGCGTTGGGTGGCAACCTGCTCAATGACCTTGCCCATTTTGCCGTAGCCGAGGAGGAGTATTCTCATTTTTGTAGGAATGGTGGATGAATATGCGCTTGGTGGACGATCAACGAATTGGGACGGTTAGTTTCAGCCCCGCCCACTGCCCCGCCACCATCGACTGCTCCACGGTGGGGGCGAGTTTCCAAGTTAGGGTTTCGCTTTCGTCGAACGTTTTTAGGTGCGCCGCCACGTTGGCCTCCACGGCGTTCAGCGTCCAGACGGCCAGCAGCACAATGTAGTTAAAATCGCGGTTGCGGCTATAAAAGTCCACGGCTTGTTTCATTTGGTCAATCGTCAGTTCGATGGTCGTGTCGTTGGCCCGCCGATAGACCATGGCGGTGGGTTTCACCACCACCAGCCGCCCGTTGTCGGATCTGAAACACGACTCCAGCGGCACGATGTAGTCGTTGTAGCGAATCTTGAAATAATTGATAAAATAAATCGGAACGCCGATGCCCGCATACACAAACGGTATCTTCCAGGCCTGTTTGTTGTAGGCTTGCCCCAAACCAGGCACAACGATGGAGTACAAAAATGCTTTTTTCGGAATCAGCTTTTTGGGCTTGCTGAATGCGTTGAGGGCTTTTTGGAACCTACTGAGCGGCAGACCTTTTTTGAGGAGAGAATCGACCTTGACCGTGTCTATTTTGAGTGCTACCGCGCTTCTTGTCAAAGTGTTTAGGCTGTCGGTATTGAAGCGTTGGGCACTGGCAAACAAGCACGAAGCCGCCAACATTAACGCGAGCAACGCCGCTTTTTTTGCGCCAAAGAAACCCCCTGGCGCAATTTTTCTAACAGATCGGTAAGTGCGAAAGGTGTTAAGCATTCACTTTTAAGGCTGATAGAATCTTGTCGAGTTCTTCCTGCGATGTGAACGGAATCTTGATCTCTCCCTTGCTGTGATCGTCGGCCTTGACCGACACCTTCGTGCCAAACAGCGAGGACAACTTGAACTGCAAACTCCTAAATTCCTGCTTTATCGTGTTGGGGCGGCGTTCGGGGTTGGTGCTTTCGGCGGCCATGGCCAAGTTTCTGACTGTCTCTTCAATTTTGCGCACCGACCAGTCGTCGTCCAAAATTTTTCTAAACAGTTTGAGTTGCAGTTCTGCATCGTCGATGTTTATGATCGCGCGCGCGTGTCCCATGCTCACTTTTCCGTCGCGGAGGGCGGCCTGAATGACGGGGGGCAGCCTCAGAAGCCGAATGTAATTATTAACTGTTGTGCGGTTTTTGCCCACGCGTTCGCCGAGTTCTTCTTGTTTGAGGCTACATTCGGTAATGAGCCTTTGGTAGCTCAGGGCAATTTCCATGGCGTTGAGGTTTTCGCGCTGGATGTTCTCGATGAGCGCCATCTCGAGCATCTGCTGGTCGTTGGCCGTGCGAATGTAGGCTGGAATTGCCGTCAGTCCAGCTATTTTGGATGCCTGCAAGCGGCGTTCGCCCGAGATAAGTTGGTACTGGTCGCGCCCGATCTGCCGCACCGTAATGGGCTGAATGATGCCCTGCGTTCTGATCGAGTCGGCCAGTTCTTGCAGGGCTTCCTCGTCGAAACGCGTGCGGGGTTGGTACGGGTTGGTTTCAATGAGCGTCAGGCTAATCTCCGACATTGAGCTGATGACCTCGAGCGGGTTGCTGTTTTGTTGGCTTTTGTTTTGGGGTCGGTTCACGTTGTCCGAATCTTGCAACAAAGCCCCCAGCCCGCGCCCAAGTCCAATCATTCTTTTGTTCTTTTCCATCTCTAATGTAGGATTATGCAATGTTTTGTGCCCCAAATCGGTGCTGGTGTCAGGTTGGCGCGTTTGTTAATCTTGTTCGATCAGTCCGTTGCGCGTCAAAATTTCGCGGGCCAAATTTAGGTAGCTTATCGCGCCTTTGCTGTCGGCATCTTGGGCTATAACGGGTACTCCGAAACTGGGCGACTCGCTCAAACGGATGTTGCGGGGAATAATCGTGTTGAAAACCATCGACTGAAAATGGGTAGTAACCTCGTTCACCACTTGGTTCGATAGCCGCACCCGCAGGTCGTACATGGTCAATAAAATACCCTCTATTTCTAAGTCGGTATTGAGCCGAGATTGAATAATTTTGACTGTATTGAGGAGTTTTCCGAGCCCCTCGAGCGCAAAATACTCGCACTGCACGGGAATGACCACCGAGTCGGCGGCCGTCAGGCTGTTGATCGTAATAAGACCCAACGACGGAGAGCAATCGATGACGATAAAATCGAAGTCGTCTTTTATCGTTAGGAGGGCTTCTTTCATGCGCTCCTCGCGGTTTTTGAGGTTTATCATCTCAATTTCTGCGCCCACCAAATCAATGTGCGACGGCAGCAGGAACAGGTTCGGAAAGTCGGTTTCGATTACTGCGTCGGCAGTTCTGTAGCCCTCCACCATGCACTCATAAATACTATTTTCGATTTCTTTGGGGTTGTAGCCCATGCCCGAGGTGGAGTTGGCCTGTGGGTCAGCGTCCACAATGAGGGTCTTGAATTCGAGCGCGGCCAGGCTGGCTGCGAGATTAATGGCGGTGGTTGTTTTTCCTACGCCGCCTTTCTGATTGGCAATGGCAATTATTTTACCCATCGGTTTGTTTGAGGTCGATACCAATAGCAAATATCTACCTTATTACCGACTTTCCCAAATTAGTGTTTCACGATTCTTTAAATATGTTTCACGCGGGCGGCTCAGTTGAGCGACATTAGCGGTATGCGCAGGGCCACAATGTTGTTGAACATCAGTTCTGAGATGTTCGGGGTCATGTAGTCAATCAACGGAAAGTCCGACACAATGCCCATTACCTCAAACTCGTCCTTGGCTTTTACCACGCACCAGAGCTTGCTGCGGTCGCTGGCCAGCGAATAAGCCAGTATTTTGCCTTCTTCCATTAGCTCGTTCACTTTTTGGCGCTGGAGCGGAACTTTGCGAATAAACTCCTCCGTGAACTCTTCCAACGCAAACTCGACCATAAATTGGCTCATCATTTTTTTAGTTATTTTACGTTTTTTTAACATAAACTTCCCCGAATCAGTTTCTTGGGCCGCGCAGAAAGTTATTGTAAACGCCAAGAAATGGGGTCTGCGCTCGTTGAGTTTAGATTTTTTGACATATAGTTTGGGGCAAGATTTATAACCTATGCTCAAAGGGCGGAAGGGTAAGGTCGAATAGATAGGGGAGTTCTACTTGCAGGGTGCGGGCAATAACAAAAACAGTACTGAGGCTGGTGTTGATAACCCCACGCTCAATGCGCCCAATTTGGCTTAGCGTGAGGCCGCAGGCGTAGGCGAGTTCTTCTTGCGAAAAACCTTGCTCCAAACGTACTTGGCGCAAGCGTTTTCCGAAATACAAAAGACCTTCTTTATCGCATAGATACTTCACAGCGCAAAGGAGGGAGTAATTAAAAAAAAATATTAGAGCAAATTTGCCTTATTTAAAATTTTGTTTTATGTTTGAGCCGTCATGACAAAACACAATTTTTTAGTGGGTTAAGCCAAAAGACCCCGTAGCAGCGAGCCGCAGTTCAAGTTTTTGGCAACATTTCAATTTTTTTTAACTTTTTTATGAACATGAAAAAATTACAGATTGAACAAATGGAGGGGGAGCAAGTGAGAAAAAGGCAAGTGGGTGGGATTATTATTCCATTTCTTGCGGAGTATCACTGTCAATACTAAATGCTTCTTTCTTGGCAGGTCCTGTCGTTTTTGGTGCAAATGCAATATATCTTGCAACCTGTGGTTTACTTATACCAATTGCAAAAGCTTCAGGGTATTAATTCAATTAATCGTAAATATCTATTTAATTGATAATATTACTACTACTACAAAATCGTCTCATAAATACTTGATTACAAGTAAATTAAAATACTGTTAAAATAAATCAATATG
>JAAFKE010000026.1 GCA_013298215.1 Cytophagales bacterium
AGAAGCAAAAGAAGAGTGGAAACATTTGACCAGTATCGTCAAAATCACCAGTGAACGTACAATCATAGCCAGTAATAAAGTTAGCTTTGAGACTCGATATTTTATTTGTAGTCAAGCATTTACTGCTGATAAGGTCTTATCAGCGGCTCGTTCGCATTGGGGCATTGAGAACAACCTCCATTGGAGCCTTGATGTAACATTTGATGAAGACCGCAGAAGAAACAGAATGGATAATTCTGCGGTCAATATGGCTTTTCTTAGGAGAATAACCCTCAATTTATTCAAAAAAGAAAGCACTAAAATTTCGATTCAGCACAAAAGAGTCAAGGCTAACGGACAAAAAGATTTTTTGCATGAGGTCATCTTCAATTGTACTTAAATTTTAATGCGGTTGCCCTGACTTATTAAAGGACGGAAACCAAGGATTGGGGATAAGTATCGGCTTAACAGATTCTTTTGTTGGTACAACCAGTTGTCAAAGGATTAACAAAAAAGAGTGGCAGAAAGTAGGTATTATTTTCTGGGAGGGATTTAGATTAGTGAATTACCATCCAATGATAAATAAAAAGTTTTATTTTAATGCAATGTTAACTAAGGTTGTCATTTTTCTAAATCCCTTATTGCTATTTTTTATAGGCGTTAAGGTAGAGGCTCAACAGCTAAGGGGGCAAGCGTTTGATAAAGTTACTAAACTACCTATTGCCTATGCATTTATTACAGACTCAAAAAGGTCTTTGGGTGTGGTATCTGACTCAATGGGTATATTTTCAATCAGTGATATTAGTAAATATGATATGTTAAAAATATCATCAATGGGCTATCAGTCTATCTATATCCTACCAAATGATACTCTTTTTCAGATTATTTATCTAAGTGAAATAAGTATATCGCTTCAAGAAGTAAAGGTTGTCAAGAGAAAATATAAACGAATAAAAATGGGAGCCCAGGAGCGTTCGGCAGATGGAGAGTTTGGGGAAGGAATTAACCCTAAATACGAAATGGCATTGTTAGTATCTAATCAAATTGGTAGAGAAGGAAACATACAGGCTATATCATACTATTTTACTAAGGGCAGTTCTGTTAAGATACCTTTTCGAATACATATTTATACAAATCATAATGGAGTCCCAGGTGTAGAAATAACACCCACAGATGTGACAGTAAATACTTACAGAAGTAATGCTTGGAATAAATTTAATGTGTCAAAATATTTACTAAATATTCCAATCAATGGTTGCTTCGTTTCTATGGAATGGTTGAACGTAAAAGAAAATCTTGTGAAAAATAAAATTGAGAATAAACAAAATATTATCCATAAGATAGGGCTAACCACGGAATTTTCAGAATCTATAAGTTTTACCCGTTCGGATTCAACACAATGGTATTCAACTCAGAAAATATTTACTTTAGAAAGGGGGGTGATTTTCCCTCAGTTCATTATCTACAACCCCATGATTCGCATGGAAGTTTTGTTTGAAGAAAACGGCTTTTGATAATGGCATATTCAACAGCGGATTTGCAAATCAACAATAAATCATTTTTTTTACTAACAAAAACGTGGCGGCGAACCGCCAAACCAAACAAAATGAACAAGTTAGCAAGTTTTAGCGATTTTGCCTTGACAAGGGGTGAGATGAAGAGGGTGACAGGGGGATATTGTAAAATTTACTTTGATACTGCAGATGGAGGATGTAGTAGTATGGTTGTAGCAACCAATGCGAATAAATCTAAAGCTGTAAAGTGGGCAAATTCTCGAATCGGCGGGAGTTTTAGTGGAAGTAGTAAAATTACAGGCTACAATATGACGTGTAGCTAAAAGATTAATGCCTCCTGAAAGCATAATATTGTGTTAGTAAGGAGGCATTATTGATACGTTAAAATTTACAGATTTCTCATGATAAAAATCATTTTATTGCTGCTAATAACTTCAATTACATATTCTCAAAAGAATATCTCGGTAATACAAAGTCAGAACAATATTATTTTGACTCAATTATCACCATTTGGTGAAGTAAAAGGTATTGAACTCACGAAAAAAAATAAATTTACTTTTATGTCCACGTCGAGCGACTTGGAATTTCACTATTTTCTCAATACCCATTCTGAAAAAATATGTAGTTTCTTTGTGTTTCCTTCCGATACAATAAAAATTATTTTAGCAAAGAACGGACTATATTTACTAAAGGGTGAAAATCAAGCCGAATATGATCTATTGAGTGCATTAGAAAAAGACACGGTGGGTATTCTTTTTCACAACGAAGGAAGGCCGTATAGTTGGATTGATAGTTTTGAAAAATCGCGGCAACAAGCAAGATTTTGTTTTTGTAAGCGAGGTCAAATCATTGAATCATACAAAAGCAGCATTAGGCCAGCTTATTACGAGCTGCTTAAAACCTTGAATTGGCTAACCCGATTAAATCACCTATTGGTCCCGTACAACCGTTGTACTCCTATTCCGCGTTTTGTGCCTCCAACACAGCACGAAGCCTATTTTGCCGAAATAGATTCGCTTGTTGCAAGGTTAAACCAGATTGAGGCCAAATACCTACATGCGGTTTCGTTGTGGCTTTCGCCGATTCTTGTTAATTATTCCAATTATAGCGCCAGACATCTGCAAGACAATGTATTTGACTATAAATTCAAAGAAGCCTCAAATACTTTCAAGGGCGACTTGAAAAATATCTACCTAACGGGTTTGATGCTCGATAAAGTGAACAACGAATATGTTAATGCAAATTACTTGGATACCTATTTTTTTGTTTGTAAAAATGAAGCTTATAAAAATAAAGTTCGACAAAAACACCGTTCGCTTTATGAACTATCAACTAGCAAAGTCCTTCAAAATACCTTACTTAGTCGCGCCGAAAGTCCAGATATGAAATGGGGCGAAATAATCAAACAACAAACTGGTAATATCGTTTACGTTGATTTTTGGGCAAGCTGGTGTGCTGGCTGTAAGCAAAATCTGCCGCATTTGGCAAGCCTAAAAAAGCGATTTCCGCAGCTACAAATTATTTTTATCTCAATAGACACTGACCCGCAACGTTGGCGGCAGGCTCTGCAAAGTTGGGGACACGCATCTTTGGGAAGTCACTATCGTTTAGACCCTCAAACGCAGTTAGCTACTATTTTGGCAAAGCCTTCTATTCCGCGTCAATCATTGATTGATAAAAAGGGAAGTTTCATAAGTATAGATGCCTATCCACCAAATAGTAGCTTGTTGTTACAGCAGTTAGAAGATTTATTAAAACAATAACGCATGGCTGTTTTGTATATATACCATGAAAAAAGTCTTCCTTAGAATCGCCCATATTATTAATTATTGCCTAATAGTCAGTCAAGTATTAGCGCAGCATTCCAACAAACAGATCGTTATTTTGTTCAAAAACCCTTGTACTGTTGATGCTTCATTCAAATCAACCAAATCTGGGGGACTTAGTAAAGACCATTTGATAAACCTCATTTATGACAATTCAAATGATTTTATTGAATCCAAAAAAAACAAAATCAATGAACCAATTAAAGTTGAATCAAGGGGAAATTATGTCGTAGTCAGACATTATCTCAATTATATGGATTTTAACGATTACCTTTTCCAAACCAACGATTCAGTTCTAATCTCCTATCAGAACAAAATGCCTGCCGTTTCGGTGTTGAATAGAAATACCAAACAACATGATTTCGATGCCGAAGATGTATTCAAAAAGCGGTTTAAATTCAACGAATATTCTCCCCTTGGCAAATATTCTCAAGCAATTTTTCTGTTTGTTCGTAAATTATTCAATGACCCGAAAATGCTGAAAGAACAAAGAAAACTAACGCGGCAACAAATATCGGAACGCAATGCAAATGCGGTAACACAAATTAAAAACGAGCTTTACGCCGAATGTAAAAGCTATTTGAGAGGCTACGATTTATTTTTAGATTCGCTTAGCGCGGGGAACTTGATGTCGGAAGTGCCGTACCAATTTAACAAAGAAAAAGTAAGAAATTTAGCGTTGATTTTAGAAGTTGAGAATGACAAACTAACAGCGGAAGAAATGCAAAAGGTAGTTGCCCAATACAAAGTAAATTCGTTTGGCTATCCTGAATATTATCATAGAGAATTTATAGTTTCAATCCGAGAAAAATACATTCTTCCACAAGCCAAATATTTAAAACTTGACGATGATAGAAATAAAGACCCCCGCGATGTGTACGCGTTAATTAAAAATAGTTCTGTTTTTTCAGAACAGGACAAAACATATTTAATGAGTCGTGAAATAAATAGAATCGCCCAGTTAATGCCCAAATTAGATTTTCAAGCGTATTTTAAATTATTCGAGCAAGATACCAAAGACTCCGTGTTGGTAAACGAAATACGGGAGCGATTTTTTTTGCAATTGCAGGAAGAAAGTACCGAAAAGACCGCCCTTGTTTTGATGAATGGGCAGAAAAGAAAGGTTTCGTTCGACGAAATCCGCGCGGCAAACAAGGGGAAAATAATCTTTGTAGATTTTTGGGCAAGTTGGTGTGCGCCTTGCCGAGCGGCCTTTCCCGAATCGGCGAAACTAAGGACGCGCTTAAAGGATAAAAATGTGGTATTTGTCTATCTGTCAATTGATAAGATATTTGAGGACTGGACCAAAGCGAACAAAAAAGAAGGTCTTACGGAATATACCAACAGCTATTTGGTAGCCAATGTTAAAGATGCGTCATTTATGAAACAGCAAAAAATAGATGCCATTCCGCGCTACATGATTTTTGATAAAACAGGTAAATTAGCATACCCTAACGCCCCCAGAGTTGAGAGTGCAGAACTGGAGGCTTTACTCATTAAACTGGCTAATTGATGATGAAATTTTGCAACGGTTATTTGCCGCCCAACCCCAAAAAATCGGCCATTGCCAAGCAATTTAACATCAGCAGCATTCCGCGTTACGTAGTCATTGGCAAAAACGGCAAACTAATCAATGCCAACGCGCCCCGTCCCAGCGACCCAAAAATTAGAGAGTTATTTGATGAGTTGTTGAAAAAATAGAAATAGCATACCATGAAAAACTTCCCCTTCTACCAGCAACTCGACCAAATGGACTGTGGGCCTACTTGCTTGCGCATGGTGGCCAAGCATTATGGACGTGGGTACTCCGTGGCGCGGCTGCGCGAGTTGTGCGAGATTGGCAAGGAGGGCGTAAACTTACTGGGCATTGCCCAAGCGGGCGAGGCCATTGGTTTCAAAACGCTGGCCGTGCGAGTAACCTTTGACAAACTAATAACCGAGGCCCCGTTGCCTTGTATTGTGCATTGGGGGCAAAATCATTTTGCAGTGGTTTACGACATTCGGCCCCGTTCGAGTAGGTGGCTTGGCCAGATTTGGGGCGGCAGGTCGGCCAAATCAGAGGCGTTGCCTACCAGCAATTTAACCCCAAAAACAAGGGAAAATAGCCGCAGTATTGTTTACGTCGCCGACCCTTCCATGGGTTTGGTGGAATACACCCAAGCCGAGTTTGAAAGCAAATGGATTAGTACGGCATCAGAAAACGAGGGCGTGGGCATTGCCTTGCTCTTGGAGCCAACTTCTCGCTTGCTCAATTCCGATGCCGAAACGCCCACGGAAAGCACCGCAACCAAGGTGGGTTTTGGGCAACTGTGGGGCTACTTCTGGAAATACAAAAGCCTGTTTGTTCAACTTTGTTTGGGTTTGTTGGTTGGTTCGTTGCTGCAACTCATCATGCCTTTTTTGGCGCAGTCGGTGGTAGATACGGGCATTCAAACCCGCAATTTGGGTTTTATTACATTGGTGCTGGTTGCCCAAGTGCTCATTTTTGTGGGTCGCACTTCGGTTGAGTTGATTCGGTCTTGGATTTTGCTGCACATCAGCACGCGCATCAATTTGGCCATCATCTCCGATTTTCTGGCCAAACTGCTCCGTTTGCCCCTCTCATTTTTTGATTCAAAAATGACGGGCGATATTCTACAGCGCATCGGCGACCACAGCCGTATTGAGCAGTTTTTAACGGGAACGTCGCTCAATATGCTGTTCTCGATATTCAACTTACTGATTTTCAGCGTTGTGTTGGGCTACTACAACCTCACCATTTTTGGTGTTTTTGCGTTTGCCAGCGTGCTGTACGTGGGGTGGGTACTGTTTTTTCTGGGCTACCGCCGCAAATTAGACGGCAAGCGTTTTGCGTTGGCCTCGCAAAATCAAAGTTCATTGATTCAGCTCATTACGGGTATTCAAGAAATCAAGTTGAACAACGCCGAACACCTCAAACGCTGGGCTTGGGAAAACCTGCAAGTGCGGCAGTTTAAACTCAGCATGAAGGGGCTGGCCGTTGGGCAATATCAGCAGGCGGGGGCGTTGTTTATCAACGAATCCAAAAATATTTTTATCAGCTTTTTGGCGGCTACGGCCGTCATCAACGGCCAAATGACGCTGGGCGGCATGGTGGCTTTGCAGTACATCATCGGCCAACTAAACGCCCCCGTCGAGCAGTTTGTGCAGTTTATTCAGCACTGGCAAGATGCCAAAATAAGTCTGGAACGCCTCAACGAAATCCACACCCTCGAAGACGAAGGGAGCCCAAGCCCCGAAGGGAGCTTTAACTCGGTTTTCAAAAATACTTCATCGAGATCATTTCCCCCTCTCCTGTTTTTAGGAGAGGGGCAAGGGGTGAGGTTAAACAACCTCACCTTCACCTACCCAGGGGCGGGCAACGAACCCGTTTTGAAAAACATCAACCTGCTCATTCCACAGGGCAAAATTACGGCCATAGTAGGCACCAGTGGCAGCGGAAAAACAACCTTGCTGAAACTACTGCTGCAGTTTTATGAACCACAGCAAGGAAACATTGAAACCTCCGAAACCTCCCCCCTATTTTTAGGGGGGAATGAGGGGGGGAGTCGGGGGCTGGCTGGTTGGCGAAGCAAATGTGGAACGGTGCTCCAAGACGGCTTTATCTTTTCTGATTCTATTGCCAACAATATTGCCATCGGCGACGAGTCGCCCAACTTAACCAAGCTGCGCCACGCCGTGAAAGTGGCCAACCTGGAAGAGTTTGTGTACGGGCTGCCGTTGGGCCTAAACACCAAAATCGGCATGGAAGGAACGGGCATCAGCGGCGGCCAAAAGCAGCGCATCTTGATAGCCCGTGCGGTGTACAAAAACCCCGATTATTTGTTTTTTGACGAGGCCACAAGTTCGCTCGATTCAAACAACGAGCGGGTGATTATGCAAAATTTGGCCACGTTTTTTCAAGGTCGAACGGTAGTGATTGTGGCGCATCGGCTCAGTACGGTAAAAAATGCCGACCAAATTGTGGTTTTAGAACACGGACAAGTGGCCGAAATGGGTACGCACGCCGAATTGGCGCGTTTGCAGGGCAAATACTACGAATTGGTTAAGAATCAGTTGGAACTGGCGAGTTAATTTCGCGCAAAAGCAACCTACACCATGAATCAAAACACTACAAATCAGCTTCATACTTCGTTTACGGGAATTGGAAGGCACAGCCACGAGGTGGACGAGGTGCTGAGTCGGCCACCTGCTTGGTTGGTGCGTTGGGGCATTACGGTCTTCTTTTTTGTGCTGTTGGCTTTGCTGTTGGTAAGCTGGTTTGTCAAATATCCTGACTTGGTGCAGGCACCTTTGCGCGTGGTGGCCGTCAATGCCCCCAAGTTGGTGGTGGCGCGGAGCGAGGGCGCGTTGGTGCGTTTGCTGGCCAAAGACGGCCAACTGGTGCAACGGGGCCAAAAACTGGCATTTTTGGAAAGCACCGCCAACCCCGACGAAGTGCTGGCCCTAAAAGTGGTGGTAGATTCGCTGGTGAAACTGGCAACCCGATTGCCACTCGACCCTGTATGTGCCTTAGACGTTCCTGCTTATTTCCAATTGGGCGAATTGCAGAAATCCTACCAAACTTTTCAGGAGGCATTTGTGCGGGCGCAGGCGTTGCGAACGGGTGGGGCTTTTGCCCAAAAACGCGCCGCCCTGCAAAACGATTTGGAGCAGTTGCAGCGCATCGAAAGCAATTTGCAAAGCCAACTCATCAATTTTCAGTCAGATTTGCAACTGGCCGATGCCGACATTAACATGCAACGAAAACTACACCGCGACAAAGTGATACCCGACTACGAAATGCGCCAAGCGCAGAGTCGCTATTTGTCCAAAAAACAAACCTACGACCAAGCCCAAAGTTCGTTCAACAACAACGGCATGGCCCAAAACCAAAAGCGGCAAGAATTGCTCGAATTGACCAAAACCAGTATCGAACAAACCAACGGCTTGCGGCAGTCTATCAATACCCTCAAAAGCGACTTGGAAGCCTGGCAGCAGCGGTTTGTGGTGTCGGCTCCCACCAACGGCAAAATTGCTTTTTTGACGCAATGGCAAGAAGGACAGGCCGTTAAAGCGGGACAGGAGTTGTTTTATGTCATGCCCAGCAACGAATCGTGCTACGGCGAAATGGCGGTGGGTCAGTACAATTTTGGTAAAGTACGCAAGGGGCAACGGGTCATTGTCAAATTTCCGAGCTATCCGTATCAAGAGTTTGGCACGGTGCGGGGGCAAGTGGCGGGCATCGCCGATATGTCCAAAGACACGGCCTACGTGTTGCGGGTGGTTTTTCCCGATGGACTGGTAACAAACGCGGGCAAAACCGTTACCTTCCGTAACGGCCTGACGGCCAGCGGCGAAATTGTTACCGAAGATTTGCGGTTGATAGAACGGTTTTTTTATCAATTACGGGCGGTCGTGAAGAAGTAAACAGCCATTTATTTCGTCTTACCCGTGTCGAGTGTCCCCACTCGACAACTGGCGGTAGCACAGCAGATCACTCATTTTAATTGTATATTATTGAAAATCAGTTACTTATTGTTCGGGTTTTTGCTTTCGCAAGTTGTCGAGTGCGACACTCGCCAAGGAGGCAGACTACAAAAAAAGCCCGTAAAGGTTTAGTGCTTGCACTGACTTAATTGGTGGTAGCTGGCGCATGGCGACGTTACGCAAAAAAAAACGGGGCGGCCCACCCAAAAATCAAAATAAAACCATAATTTTGTCCCGCAAATAACCAATCCTGTTGTTTGCCATGTCATTAGACCCCTCCAAGTTTCTTAGCGAAGCACTTACCTACGACGACGTACTGCTCGTTCCCGCTTATTCCGAAGTTTTACCGCGCGATACCAGCACCGTTACCCAGCTAACGCGCAACATCTCGCTGAACATTCCGCTCATTTCGGCGGCCATGGACACCGTAACTGAGTACCAACTGGCCATTGCCATGGCGCAAGAAGGGGGTATCGGTATTATTCATAAAAACATGAGTATTGTTGCCCAAGCCGCCCAAGTGCGCAAGGTGAAGCGTTCGGAAAGTGGTATGATCGTGGATCCTATTACGCTCAGTGCCGATGCAACCCTGGCCGATGCCCACCGAATTATGTCAGAGTTTAAAATTGGGGGCATCCCGATTGTGGACCAAGCCGAAAAGCTGATCGGCATATTGACCAACCGCGACCTGCGTTTTCAGAAAGACATGGCGCGTCCCGTGGTTGATATTATGACCAAAGACCGCCTGATAACCGCCCGCGAGGGCATGGACTTGTCGAAAGCCGAAGCTATTTTGCAAGAATTTAAGATCGAAAAACTACCCATCGTCGATAAAGACTACCGCTTGGTTGGTTTGGTGACATACAAAGACATCCTCAAACGCAAAGACCGCCCCAACGCCTGCAAAGACTCCATTGGTCGGTTGCGCGTGGGTGCAGCCGTGGGCGTGACCCCCGACCTGCTCGAGCGCGTGGCCGCCTTGGCGAAGGCCGGCGTAGATGTGATTAGCATAGACACCGCCCACGGACACTCGCGCGGGGTGATCGACGCGCTGAAAGCTGTGAAAGACAAATTTCCAACCATAGACGTGATTGTGGGCAACGTGGCCACTGGCGCGGGCGCAAAAGCCCTCGCCGACGCGGGCGCAGATGCCATAAAAGTGGGCGTGGGGCCAGGTAGCATTTGCACCACCCGTATTATTGCGGGTATTGGCGTGCCGCAACTCACGGCCGTGTACGAATCGGCGCGGGCGGTGCTGGGCATGGGCGTGCCAATTATTGCCGACGGCGGCATTCGGTTCTCGGGCGACATCACCAAGGCCATTGCTGGCGGCGCAAGCACGGTTATGATTGGCTCGCTGTTGGCTGGAACCGAGGAAGCCCCCGGCGAAGAAATCTTGTACGAAGGCCGACGCTTTAAGTCGTACCGGGGCATGGGTTCGGTGGAGGCCATGGAAGAGGGCTCGAAAGACCGGTATTTTCAGGATGCCGAAGACGACATTAAAAAACTCGTACCCGAGGGCATTGTGGGGCGCGTTGCTTTGAAGGGCAAAGTGGCCGAAATACTCTACCAAATGGTGGGCGGACTGAAAGCAGGCATGGGCTACTGCGGTGCGGTTGATATTGAAGCCCTCAAAGAGGCTAAGTTTCTGAGAATCACGGCTTCGGGTATCAGAGAAAGCCACCCGCACGACGTTCAGATTGCCCGCGAAGCACCCAATTATTCAGTAAAATAACCTTATATTCATCTTTATACACCATGAGACTAACACACAAAGTAGCCATTATAACGGGTGGCGCACGGGGCATTGGAAAGGCCACCGCCGAGGCATTTACGCGTGAGGGCGCAAAAGTTATTATCTGGGATTTGCTCGACGTGGGCCAACAAACTGCCCAGCAACTCCGCGACGCGGGCTTCGAGGCCGAGTTTATGAAAGTGAGCACCACCGACGTGCCCGCCGTTGAGGCCGCCGCCCGCGACGTTTTTGAGCGTTACGGAAGCATCGATATTTTGGTGAACAACGCTGGCATAACCCGCGACAAAACCCTCCTTAAAATGTCGTGGACCGATTGGGAGCAGGTTATTGATGTGAACTTAAACGGCGTTTTCAACTGCACCAAAGTGATTGTGCCCTACATGGTGGAGCGCAACTTTGGGCGTATCATCTGCACGTCGTCGGTGGTGGGGCTGTCAGGCAACTTTGGCCAAACCAACTACGTGGCCACCAAAGCCGCCATTGTGGGCATGGTCAAGACGTGGGCCAAAGAACTCGGTAAGTACAACATTACGGCCAATGCGGTGGCCCCTGGCTTCATAAAGTCAGACATGACCGACCTCATTCCCGACGAGGTTCGCAATGCTACCGTGGCGGGTATTCCCGTCAAACGCATGGGCCTCCCCGAAGACATCGCCAACGCCTACCTGTTTTTGGCCTCCGACGAAGCCAGCTACGTAAGTGGCCACACGTTGAGCGTGAACGGTGGGGTTTTCTAAGGTTAGAAATTTATTTTCACCCCCGTTCCTGCGGGCGGCTCCAAATGAAATTGGGGCTTAATCGGGTTGTGGTTCACGTCCAGATAGCGCAGGTTTTTGAGGCCCGTTATCTGTGGCGGCACAAACCTGAGCAGGTTGTTGCCCAGGTAGAGGCTCTCTAAGCGCCTGAGTTTGCCCACGTTGGCGGGCAGCTTTTTGATGCCGTCGTTCTCCAAGTGCAGCACCCGCAGCTTCGGGAGAGCGCTCAGTACTTCAAAATCCTTTAACAAATTTAGGTTTTTGTCTTCGTCCAAATAAAGTTCTTCCAAGTTTCTGAGTTTCCTGAAACTCGCTGGGAGAAGCGAGAAATCGTTGCCGCCCAGATCCAGTACGCGCAGGTTTTGCAGGCTCGCTATTTCGGCGGGTATTACTTTGAGGTGGTCGTTGCGGAGGCTCAGGTATTGCAGGTTTCGGAATTTGGTAATCTCGGCGGGAAACTTGTCGAAACGTTGGTTGCTCAAATTAAGGCGCAGTACCTGGTCGGGCGTTTTGAGGGCATCGTCTAAGGTCGTAAATTCTTTGGCGTTGAGCAGCGAGTCGGCGGTCTGGCCGAGCGCATTACTTTTGGGAGCAAACACCAAAAGTAGCTGCCAAATTATGAGGCTGGTGATGAGTTTCATATCAGTATGATTGTTAGATGTTTGTCAAATCTACAACTTTTAAATTAGAACGGGTTTAGTTAGGACTTAAAAGTACCTTAGTGTTCATTTGGGTAGTTCGAGGGTGAACGTCGTGCCAACATCCTCGCTCGACGCAACGCTTATTCGGCCGCCGTGTAGTTGGGCAATTCGCCGGGTGAGCGACAGCCCCACGCCGTGTCCCTTCACGTGGCGGGCGTTGGAGCCGCGACTGAAAGGCTCAAATATTTGCGCTAACTCTTGCGCCGCAATGGCCGTTCCTTCGTTGTGCACAATTACTTGTAAGTTTTTCAGGGCAAATTTGAGTTTCACGTTCACCTCGTTTTGGGGAGAAAACTTGGCCCCGTTGTCGATCAAATTAATAATAGCCGTATAAAGCAGCCCCTCGTTGGCGTGGACTTCGGGCAGTATCTCGTGGTTCTCGTCGAGTTCTACCAGTATTCGATAGTTGGGATTTTTTTTAATGAGTTCTGACCGTATTTGCCAAATTATTTCGGCCACGTTCACCAGGGTTAGTTTTATTTTGGTGTCGTCGGAGTCAATGCTGGTGAGGTCTAACAGGTTGTTGGTGAGCTTGTTGAGCTGCTGCACGTCCTCGAGGATCGACCAAATCATAGATTTTAGTTCGGTGGGGCTGTCGTTGGCCAACATCGAAACCTGTATTTGCCCAGTAATGGCAGTTAGGGGCGTTCGGAGTTCGTGCGAGGCGTGCGATACGAACGACTGCTGGCTCTTAAAGGCCCGTTCGAGGCGGTCGAGCATCTGGTTAAAGCGCGTTGCGAGCTGGGCAAGTTCGTCGGTTTTGTTGCCTTCGTCGATCCTCAAACTTAGTTGGGCGGCTCGGATTTCGTCAATTCGCTGAATCATTTTCTGAATCGGCAGCAGCATACGCCCCGCAAAAAACCAACCCATTGCCGCGCTAATTGCCAGCATCAGCAGGCCGCCCAGCGCGAGCATTTGCGCCAAGTTTTGCTGCTTATCCACTCCGTACTGATCCACCGCCGATGCCAACACAATAAAACTTTGGCCGTTGTTCTCAAAAACCATCCCGAAAAGTTCGAGGTTGTCGTGTTCCCAAAAAAACTCACGTTCTTGGCGTATTTTGTCCAACACATTGGGCTGTACTTTCGAGTTTTTGCTGCTGCTTTCAAAAACAATTTCGTTTTTTGTGTTGTAAATAACTACTTCTTCTTGGTTGAGAACCGTCATCTGATTTCGGTTGAGCAACTTCAACAGGTCGGGACTTATCTCAGCTTTGTTGAACATGATGGTAGCTACCGCCAGTGCCTCTTGTCTGAGGCGGGTCTTGTACTCGCGTTGGCGGTAGAGTTCGCCTTCAAAATAAATGGCTGCGCAAAACACAATTAGCAACGCCGACACGATCCCCAAAAATAACAGCGTTAGGCGGGTGCGGATCGTCATTTGTTTTTGAGCATATATCCCATCCCAATGACGGTATGGATCAGTTTTAGGTCAAATCCTTTGTCGATCTTGTTGCGCAGGTAGTTGATATAGACCTCGATAAAGTTTGTTCCCGTGTCGAAATTAATATCCCAGACTTTTTCCGCAATGTCCACCTTCGACACCACGCGCCCCCGGTTGCGCATCAAGTACTCGAGCAAATTAAACTCGCGGGCGGTTAGCTCAATGACTTTCCCCGACCGACGCGCCACCTTCTCTTTCAAGTCCAACTGTAAGTCGGCCACGTGCAATGTGTCGGTTGGGATTGCTGGCTCTACGGCCCGTTTTAGGAGTGCTTTTATCCGTACCAGTAGCTCCATAAAGTCAAATGGTTTTACCAAATAATCGTCCGTACCAGCCTCATAACCAGATAGTTTGTCGGTAATACTCCCCATGGCGGTGAGCATCAATATCGGAATTTTATCGTTTTTTTTCCTTATGTGGCCACAAACCTCAAGGCCGCTCATATCTGGTAAGCCTATGTCCAATATGACAAGATCGAATGTTTCTTTTGTGAGTAATTCTTTGGCTTGGTTTCCATCAAAAGCTATCTCGGATTCAAAATTTTGGGTATAAAGCCCCTTTTTGATAAAATTAGCCACCTTCACATCGTCTTCAACGATAAGTATTTTTTGTGTATTGTTCATTTCTATTTAAGATTTTACGCTGTGTTTTTCGTAAAAGTACTCACCTGCTATTAAGGGTTGCTTATATTAATGTTAGAAAGGGCTTAAAGTTGGCATCGTATTTGTGAACAAGTACGCATACTGTTTAAGCCATTAAAATATGTATTCTTTATTTTCGGTAGTGAGCCTTATCGCCCTGCAACTCAGCGTAAATAACCACGACTACAAGGCGTTTATTAACCCAACGCCCAAGCCCAATACGATCCGAATTGCGGTTGTACCCTTCGATGTTTTTGTGATGCGGCAGCGCGGGAACGTAAATTACTACCAGCCCGACGACCTACTGGGGCGTGCAAAATCGGTTCTGATGCAGTCGGAGCTAACCCAAAGGTTGCGGCAAGAGCTCCAAACCGAAAAAACCTTTGACCTGCAAGATACCCAAGAAACGAACTTCAAAATTAGTGAACTTCACTTAGACCCAGCCGAATTTTTGCTCTCATACCAAGAAAAACTCCCCGAAATACTCGGCGTAGACGTGGTGGTGTTGGGTTGGCAGCGGGTAGTATTGCCGTATTCTAACAAGCGAGTGACTCAGATCGACAGCCGCGAGGCCAAAACTGAAACCCACGCTTTTGTGTATTCCAATACCCTGGAAATAAAGTTCGACTACGCCGACGTGCAGCTTCGCAACATCCGTCAGGGTTGGAGCCCAGTGGCCTTTAAGTAGCAGTCTCCCAGGGTCTTAGCTACCACCTGGTTGCGCATCGTAGCACCAATTTTCTGAACCCCGCGCTGGCGCATTTGCGCGTAGTTGGGGTTGGTTAATATCCATTCTATTCCCCGTTTTAGGTCGTTGGTGTCTTTCAAACGAGCCACGTACCCGTCTTGTAGGTGCGCAATCTGTTCTGGAATACCGCCCGTTTCAAAACCCACCACCGGCGTGCCGCACGCCATCGACTCGGTAACAGTATTCGGAAAATTATCCTCTAAACTCGGCACCACCATCACGTCGGCTGCCGCGTAAGCATACATTATTTGTGCCTCGGTTAGCAAACCAAGGGTACGAACGGGCGTGTTTAAGTTTAGTATTGGGCCAGTTTTGCCAAATAAAACCACTTCAACATCGGCCATTTCTTGCCCCAACGCCGCAACGGCGGCCTCAAAATAGGCGAAGCCCTTGCGCGGGTCGGTGGTGTTGGCACTGCCAAAAAGCACTAATTTTTTGTCTGCGGGCAGCCCTAATTGCTGACGGGCGGCGCGTTTGTCGATCGGCACAAAAACGGATGTGTCGATCGGATTGGGCACCACGTGCAGGTCAAATTTCTTGGTTAGCTCGGCTCTTTGGGCCATGTTGCCAAGCCACGCACTCGGCGACACCAAGGTAAGCGCCGAGGGGGATAAGTTGGCAAACAAACGCCGTTTTTGTTCAAAAATACGCGCTGATAAATCACCCTCGCTGGGGCTTTTTAGAAATTTACACTGGCCACACGCGGCTTCGTAGCGCTCGCAGCCGCCGCTGTAGTGGCAACCGCCCGTGAAAGTCCACTGGTCGTGGAGGGTGCAGAAAACAGGTTTGTGTAGATCAAATATTTTTTTGAGCGATGCCAGCGACAAATACCCGAACTGCGTCCAGTGCAGGTGAATCAGGTCGGCGTTTTGGAGCAACGGGTGCTGGCTCACATGGGCCCCGAACCGCGCTGGCGAAAATGCGAAGCGCACCGATTTGTCTTTTTCGTGGGGTAAAAACGCCAATCGCTCGCCCACGAAACGGGCAAAAGCCATTTTTTTGGGCAGGTACGTCTCGTCGAGTCCAAACACGTTTGGTTCGTTCACCAATTTTTCCTGAACCAACAAGTTCGACTCAAAACCAGCCCGCTGATTCATGGCGCGGTTGAGCCGCAAGGCCGCCACTCCCGCGCCCCCGCCCGTGCTGGTATTGAGTTGAACGATTTTCATAAATAACTGACGGTGAGGTGTTTATTGACGGTATCCGTAAATGTTTAGTTGCAAGTCCATCACGTCGTTTTGGCGGTAGCGGTGGTTCATAAACGGTGCGCTGCGGTGCTGGTTGGTGTCTATATAATACCTAAACCCCGCGTTTTGCAACACCTGCACCACCTCGGCCAACGCCTGCGGATGCCCGATGTAGGCGTGGAACTCCACAAAAATGTGCTGCACGTGGGCCAGGGCATCGCGGCAATCTGCCAACACGCTCATTTCGGCCCCCTCAATGTCAATTTTCAAAAAGTCAATCGTCTCCTCCCGCAGCAGCAGGTCGCGCAGCCTAACCGACGGTACGCGGTTGGACGCGGCGGTCGAAAAAATAGACGATGAATCGGCGGCCTCGCTACCGAACATCACCCCTTGGTCGTCGATCCAAACGGCCTTGTTCACAATTTCAACGCCCTCGATACGGTTATTTTTGATGTTTTGTTGCAATATCTGACCAATTCTAAGGTCAGCCTCAAATGCCACCACCCGCGCGTTGGGGTGTTTTTGCTTGAAATACGCCACGCTCACACCGACGTTGGCTCCGCAGTCGAACACCACGGGATGCTTGCTACTGGTGGCGAAAGCGTAAAAGTCGTCCACGAATATTTCTTTAAACTGCCACACGAACGACAGGCAATCGGGCACTAAAAAGGTATATTTCTCGAAATGAACCTCCGTTTGGGTGTGCCGGGGCGCGTCGCCGTACTGCCACAACAGGCGCAAAAATTGGCGCGCGGCCTTGGTTTTGAATGTGTGGTAGAGTTCCTTGAAAATGTATTTAAAAAGCAGCATAGTTACGCGTTTAGAAGGTCGTTCCATTTTAAGACTACGGCGTGCCAAAATTTTAATTTCCAAACGCGCCCGCTAATTTGCCGTTTGGTGTAGGTTTCCATGTCGTCAAACGCCGCATCGTCGAAACGAACACGTGCTTTTTCGATGAGCAGAAGTGCAAAGCCGTGTTGTTGGCACAAAATAGCAAAAACCCATCCCAACAAGTAGTCGCGGAGGGTAGTTTGGGGGTTGTCGAAGCGGTTTAGGTAGGTGATCTCGCCCCAGCCAGGGGTCTGTTTGTGGGCAAAATAGTGGAGTTTCCGCCAGAACCCTTGCTTGCCAAACTGGTTTAGCGCAGCCTTTTTGATGCGCGGCGAGCCTTTAACGACAAAATCCGACATCCAGAAGTGGCCGTTTTGTTCCATGCCAGCCAACAAACTATACATCTTGTCCTCGCCCTCGTAAGACGAAATAATACCAGGTTCAAATTCGGCTACTTTCACGCCGTTTTTGCGCGGCCCCAGGTTTTCAAATAGTCGCCAGTCGAGTCCCTGAGAATCGGTCTTGAACCAATCTACGTAGTCGAGTTTTAGTTCGGCAAGCACGCTGTTCAAGCTGCGGTTTTTGAGTTTTATTTTCCGATCCACGTCAAATTTCCAGGCAAAATCATATTCTTGCAACAGCTCCGACTGTGGCCTCAGCAGGCTCGAACAGTGTGGGTGGGCCGTCAGGTGGAAATCGATCTCGGGCGCTTCGGTGTCGGTCACAATACAATTAAAAGTGTATAGTTTGCGGTATTTTCCTTTTTCGTCGGTGGCATAAGCAAAATCGCGCGCGTCGGCATCGAACGCCACGCAAACGGCGTAGGGGGCCACGCGCCGCCAGATGGGGTGCAACCGCCCAGACGCGCCCACGTCGATCAGTACGGGGGGCTGTTGCTCAAACTCGGGCCGTTGGAGTATTTTTTGGATCATGTTGGTACGGTACTTTTTCTAAGAAAATTATGAATTATAAATGGTGAGTTTGAGACTCATAACTTTCTGATTATCAGTAATTTAAAATCAAAAAACCATCATCTTGTTTTGAGTGTCTCCCCAATTGAAAGCGTTTGGCCTCCACCGAAACCAGCGTTTATTTACGCTGTTTCCATTTTCTAAAATACTTCCAATAGTTAATCAGCCGCCGGTGGGGTTTTTGTTTGAAAAACGCTTGCAGGTTAGCAACGATGTGGGCGTTGGGTTGCAGGTTGGCTTCAAAACGCACCTGGCCTTCAAAAATTTCGGTGTCCAATTTATCGGTCTTTCCCGTTTCAGACCCCGTTCCGTCGGCACCAATGTGGTGTATTTTAGACCGAACGGGATACAAACAGTGCGCTTCGTGCCTAAAATGCGCGTATGCCCACCGCACGGCCCACGAATTTACAACGCCCATTTGTTGTTTGAGAAGCATGAGGGTGAGGTCTTCGCCACCCGCGTTGAAGGCGTTTTGGGCGGCGGTGTCGGCCATAAAATCCTCGAAATCGGGAACGCTAAAATCAGCTTTTTTCCATTTCGATGCCCACGTACCCCAGCCCAACGACGACGGCCTCGGCAACGCACAAACTTGGGGCGCATACGTGGCTGGAATCTGAATTGGGAACAAAAAACCCGTGACCGAAAAAATATTTTCGTGGCCCTCGTAGGCGTGCAAGGCCCCGTTTATGTAGTCTAAAAAATCGGTGGCGCACAGCAGGTCGTCTTCCATTACAACAACCGAGCTGTGGTTTTTGAGTACCTCGCTCACCCCAGCAATCACCGAGTTGGCCAGGCCACGGTTGCGTTCTTGGGTTTGGATAATCACGTTTTTGAACCCTGCAACCTGGGCCAGGTAAGCCCTGACGGCATCCGTTTTGATTTTTTCGGGGGCGTTTCGGGGGCCGTCCGAAAAAACGTAAAGCACTGATTCTTTGGCCAACGGATTTTTTTGTAGCGACTCGATGGTTTGCTGCACGTGCCACGGGCGGTTGAAACAAAACAGGGCGATGGGTGCTAATTGCATGAATGGGAGATTGCTAAAAACACAAAATTGCTAAAAAAGATAATACCTTTGGGAAAAAACACGATTTTTTGACCAAATGAAAATTATCAATATTGTGGGCGCGCGGCCAAATTTCATGAAAGTGGCACCGCTGCACCGCGCCTTCCAACAAATTGTGGGCTTAGATTCTATGATTGTGCACACTGGCCAGCACTACGACGCCAAGATGAGCGATGTGTTTTTTAACCAACTCGAAATGCCAAAACCCGACTATTTTTTGGGCATTGGTGGTGGGTCGCACGCCCAACAGACGGCCAAAATTATGGTCGAGTTTGAGAAGGTAATGGAGGCCGAGCAACCCGATTTGGTGTTGGTGGTGGGCGATGTGACCTCCACGATTGCCTGCGCGTTGGTGGCCACCAAAATGCACGTTACAATAGCCCACGTGGAGGCTGGCCTGCGAAGCGGCGACCGCAAAATGCCCGAAGAAATTAACCGAATATTGACCGACTCTATCTCCGATTTGTTGTTTGTTACCGAACAAGCGGGGCTCGACAACCTCCTAAAAGAAGGTGTGCCGAAAGAAAAAATACACTTTGTGGGCAATTGCATGATCGACTCGCTGGTGCATTACCGCCAAAAAGCTGCCGAATTAAACACCGCGCAACAACTTGGTTTAGAAGCCAATAGCTACGTGCTCGTGACCATGCACCGCCCCGCCAACGTGGACACTGAAAGTGGTCTGAACAGCATTTTGCGGGTGATTGAAGACACCGCCAAACACAAAAAAGTACTTTTCCCAGTGCACCCACGCACGCGCAGCAATTTCGAGCGTTTCGGCCTGGCCAACCGCCTCAATGCGTGCCAAAACCTGGTACTGATGGAACCCCAGGGCTACTTGGAGTTTTTGAATTTGATGGAAAACGCGGCAATGATTATCACCGATTCGGGGGGCATTCAAGAAGAGACCACCTACCTGCGCGTGCCCTGCCTCACGTTTAGGGATTCGACCGAGCGGCCTTCGACCGTTGAGCTGGGGACGAACCAACTGCTGGCTGACCTAAACCCAGAAACAGTACACGAAAAGGTGCTTGAAATTTTGTCGGGTAAGGCCAAAAAGGGGACGATACCACCGCTCTGGGACGGCAAGGCGGCGCAGCGAATTGCGAACGTACTGGCGGAGTTGGGCAAGTGATGGGAGGGCAGTTGGACGGAATATTGCGCGATGATGCGCCGAAAATTTTGCCGCTCGTTTCTGTTTGCGTACCAGCCTACCAGCAGGTAGCGTACCTAAAAAAACTGCTCGATTCGGTGTTGTTGCAAGATTTTAAAAATTTTGAGGTTATCATCACCGACGATTCGCCCGATGATTCGGTTCGGCAATTGGCAATTAAGTACTTGACTGATAGTCGGTTTAAGTATTTTAGAAATGCTCCCGCCCTGGGTACGCCCCAAAACTGGAACGAAGCCGTCTGCCGTGCGAACGGTAAGTATATCAAGATTATGCACCACGACGATTGGTTTACGGAGCGGCATAGCTTGCGTGCATTGGTCGAAATTTTGGAGCAACACCCCGAAAGCGACTTTGTTTTTTGCGCCACCGATATTAGAAACGCCGACACAAACGCGCACGTTCGCCTCAACCAGCCGACCGCCCAGCAGATCGAAACGATGGTGAACCTGCCCGAAAGTTTGATTTTAGGCAACATCCTTGGCGTACCGAGTGCTACTTTATACCGCCGAAATAATGACATACCTGTGTATGATTCGCGCATTAAATTTTTGGTTGATGTTGATTTTTACGTCGCCGCAATTCGCCAAAATGCCTGCATTCAATACGAGCCGCGCGCGCTGGTGGGCGTGGGGGTGAGCGCCACCCAGGTGACAACCCACGCCCTAAAAGATAAAAACCTGATGCTGTTCGAGTACTTTTACTTTGCCCAAAAGCACCGTGTGAACGTAGCCCAGCAGCCGTACTTTTCTTTTTTTACCGAGTTGCTCAAAAAGTGCCGCGTTCGGAACGTATCCGACATAAAAGCAGCTGGTTTTAACGGTGCGCTCGACGAACGGACGCTCAAAAAAATGATTGCCCGCCGCCATTTTTACGGTTGGGAGGCGCGGTTTAGGCGTTGGGTGATGGCCATTAAATCAAAAATAAGATGAGGGTTCCCGTTCTGACCGTGATCGTTTGCACCTACAACCGCGCGCCTTTTTTGCAGCTTTGCTTAGAATCGGTTGCCGCGCAAATTGCCAACGACGACGATTTCAATGTGATTGTGGTTGATAACAATTCGAGCGACGGCACGGCGCAGGTGGTTGATGCGTTTGTGAAAAAATACGACAACTTTACCTATTTGTTTGAACCCGCCCAAGGTTTGAGCCACGCCCGAAACGCAGGCTACAAGGCTGCCCAAACCGATTTTGTGGCCTATCTCGACGACGACGCTACCGCGAGTTCGGGCTGGGTTGGGGCCATTTTAGATGCCTTCGCCAACGTGAAACCCCAGCCGCTGGCGGTTGGGGGGCTGATCGTTCCGTGGTACGAAAGCGCTCCGCCAAGCTGGTTTACCGACGATTTTGAGGCCCGAAAGTGGGGCAACCACGCCCAGTTTCTGCCAGCCTCGAAGGCGCGTTACGGGTTTGCGGGCGGCAATTTGGCGCTGAACCGCAGCCTTTTGGCGCAACTCGGTGGTTTTTCCACGTCCCACGGCATGGTGGGTGGTCAGATCAGAATGGGCGAAGAAACCGATTTATTTCACCGCATTGCGGCGCAAAACAAAGAACGTTTGGCGCAAGCGTTTTGGTACGAACCACGCATGAAGATCAACCACTGGACACCCGTTCGTAATTTTTTGCCCGCTTACCGCCTGCAACGCGCCCGCGCCAGTGGCCAAGCTGCGGCCGTAATTGAGGGCTCTACGTGGGGTGCTGCGCGCCAAATTTTATTTGCCATAAAAGTTGTTTTAACCCTCCCAGTAGCTGCACTAAAAGCAACTGTTCCCAAAACTGCTTGGATGAAGGCGCGTTTCTCGTTGGCCTACGTGGCGGGATATTTGAGTTGATGGCCGACATTTGTACTTACAAGCCTAAACCTCTGAAAAACGATATGTCGCGTAAGAAATAGGATTGATGCGCGTTGTTTTTAAGCTACTTTTTCAAATCGCGTTGCAAGCTGCGGTACAATCCAAAGATTTCAAAAAATGTGTAAAGTAAATAAAGTACAAAAAAGGTAATGATGAAGCTACGCACGCTGTAGACACCCGTGTACAAAAAACAGCCCACAAACAGCACCGACAGTAAAAGCCGAGCTACAACGCTCGCCAGGAAGTATTCGATAAATTTTTCGCGTTTATCGGCCATGGCGAGGGCAATAATGCGGTGCGTGAAAAAGGATAAACTGGCAAAAAAGAGGAGAATAATCCACTTTTCGGGGGGCAATATGCCGAACATTTGAAGTTGGCTGAATAAAAAAAAAGCAATTCCAATACCCGCCGAAAGTCCTAACGTGTGTGCCACAAACTTATTTTTTTGTCACTTGTTTAATCAATAAATACATCGACGCACCCACCGCCCCCAGCGAAAGCAGTAGGGTGAAAACGGGGATTTTTTTAAGCCCCAACCACGCGTCTAACTTCACACCAGCGTAGGTGCCGATGGCTATTGTGGCCAACATCTGGAAGGCCAGCCCCGAAAACCGGGCGTAGTTATTGATTTTTTTGGTGTCGTCGCGCCAGTCGTCTTTTTGGGCCATGGGTGTTGTGCTTTGTCATAAACGAAAAATCCTGCGCGTGGCGGCAGGATTTTTCGTTCGTGTAGTTGCAATGCTTTATCCTACGCTGCCCTCTAAACTAATTTCGAGCAATTTTTGGGCTTCAACGGCAAACTCCATGGGTAGTTGGTTAAGTACCTCTTTGGCGTAGCCGTTCACGATCAGCGCCACGGCTTGCTCGGTTGGAATACCGCGCTGGTTGCAATAAAACAGCTGATCTTCACCAATTTTGGAGGTTGTTGCTTCGTGTTCAACGGTGGCAGACGTATTGTTTACCTCAATGTACGGGAAAGTGTGCGCCCCGCAGCGGTCGCCGAGCAAAAGCGAATCGCACTGCGAAAAATTACGGGCATTTTCGGCGCGCTTGAATACTTTCACCAGCCCACGGTACGAGTTTTGGCTCTTGCCCGCCGAGATTCCCTTCGATACAATCCTACTTTTGGTATTTTTGCCGATGTGGATCATCTTCGTTCCCGTATCGGCCTGCTGCATATTGTTGGTAACGGCCACCGAGTAAAACTCCCCGATCGAGTTGTCGCCCTTCAAGATCACCGACGGGTACTTCCAGGTGATGGCCGAGCCAGTTTCTACCTGCGTCCACGAGATTTTTGCGTTGGCTCCGTCGCAAATCCCCCGTTTGGTCACAAAGTTATAGATACCACCGCGTCCTTCTTTGTCGCCAGGATACCAGTTTTGCACCGTCGAGTACTTCACGGTTGCGTCTTGGTGGGCAAAAATCTCCACGACGGCGGCGTGCAATTGGTTTTCGTCGCGCATGGGGGCGGTGCATCCCTCCAAATAGCTCACGTAAGAGCCCTCGTCGGCCACAATCAGCGTCCGCTCAAACTGCCCCGTGCCCGCAGCATTGATCCTAAAATAAGTCGAAAGCTCCATGGGGCTTCTAACGCCCTTTGGAATGTAGCAGAACGACCCGTCCGAGAAAACGGCGGAGTTTAAGGCCGCAAAATAATTGTCTTTCACGGGAATAACCGACCCGATGTATTTTTTGATAAGGTCTGGATGTTCCTGAACTGCCTCCGATATAGAGCAAAAAATGATGCCCAGTTTTTTAAGGTCCGCCTTGAAAGTCGTGGCCACCGAAACCGAGTCTATCACGGCATCAACTGCCACGTTCGACATCCTTTTTTGCTCATTGAGCGATATACCCAGCCGCTCAAAAGTTGCGCGTAGTTCGGGGTCAATGTCGTCGAGCGACTTCACTTCTTTGGCTTGCTTGGGGGCCGAATAATACTTGATGGCCTGGTAGTCGATGGTTGGATAATACACATTTGGCCACGTGGGCGGGGTCATTTCCTGCCACAGCTTAAACGCTTTCAAACGCCAGTCGAGCATCCATTCGGGTTCATTTTTTTTGGCTGATATAAACCGAACGGTGCTTTCATCTAAGCCTGCGGGGGCCTCGTCGGCCTCAAAATCATTGATGAAACCGTACTTGTATTCCGATGTTGTTAATTCTTCTAAAATATCTGCCTGATTGCCCATTCGCCTTGTATTTGTTTCTGTAATATCAACACTAAAAATCGATAATGTGTTCTAACGGTAGGGCGCAAATATCGGAAAATAAAGACTCACATTCGTTTGCGGGGCCAAAAAAGGTGTTTCCTCTTATCTTATCAAGACGAGTTTACCCGTTTTTACGGTTTTTGCGCCTAAAAAATCACTAATTTCGGCGGTGTAGGCGTAGTTGCCCGCCTCGGCTGGCGCACCGTTTATGGTGGCATCCCAGGCTTTTTTACGGTCCTCGGACGCATAAACGGCCTGCCCCCAGCGATTGAAAATAATGATCTTGAATGTTTTAATAAAAAAACCTTTCACCTCTAAAACGTCGTTAAGCCCACTGTTATCGGGCGAAAACGCGTCAGGAACGAAAACGTGGGCTGGTACGGCGTAGTCAATCTCGTTGGAATAACTAACCACACCCGCCCGCGAGGTCATTCTAATTCTGATTTTGGCCTGCTGGGTGTTCAGTTTTAGCGGGTCGAATACCTGAAACAGCTGCGTGCTTGCCGCGCCTGGGGGCAGGGCACGCCCGTTTATGTCGGTTGCCCGCGTGCCAGTTTGGGTAATGTACTCCGTTACGTAGCTCACCAGTCGGTCGGCGGGTCTAAATGCGCGGTAGGGAGTCCAGTTTAGCGCATATAAATCGTTACTGCCCCCAGTTTTATAGTTTTTGTCCAAAAAAATGGGTGACAACTGCGCCGACGTGTCTGACTTTATGTTGCAGAGGTTGGTGTAGGAGACCTGGTAATACAATCTTTCTTTCGAGGGGTCGGCCTTGAGATCGGTGTAAAGGCCGTTAAAACCCACAGTCTTAGGAATCCTGGCAATTTCTTCAAATTTGCCAGTCGTTTGGGTTGCCCTCGCCACCAAAACTTCGCTGTAGTTGCCCCGAATATTGATCGAAAGTGTCGCTTGATTTTTTAGTACGTTCACTATGAGGTCGGTCAGAGCCACTGGGATTTTGTCAGAAATGGCTTTTATCGTTCGCGGTTGCGATGTCAGCACCACGGGCGTAACATTCCCTACTTGCGCCTGCAATTGGTAGGTATAATTCACGCCACACTCAATGTTGGTGTCAATAAACTCGGTTCGGCTGGTGTTTGCGAAGGGCGTGTTTGGCCCGCCTACGCGGTTAATGGTCAGAACCCTGAACGGACTGTTTGGGAAGGCATTCCAGTTGAGGGTGTTCTTGTTGTTTTCGGCAACCACATTTAGCCTAAGATTGGGCGTTTCGAGCGAACTATTCGTTTTGTTGCAGGTATTGCGAGCCACCACCTGAAAAAAATTTACCTTGGTGCTATCTAAACCCGCCACTACTTTTGGGCTGGTGGCTGGCCCCGCCGATTTATAAGTTCCGTTTGCCCCGTCTTTTACAAATATTTCGTATGTAGTGTTAGGCGATTGTTGAAAAACAATGGTTGCCTGAGCGGCGTTTTGCATGGTTACGGCCTGGATTACTGGCGCGGGTGGCGTTCCGTTTACGATGGGAATAAAGGTGGTCTGAAATGGTGCGGGGCTGCAGCCATTCACCACCGTAGGAGTCGAAATAGAGAGTAGCTTGGGCTGGGTGTTGGCGTAGGTTTTTTTGAGCTGTAGCCCCCGATCGTTTGTGGTTAGGCGCTGAACCAAGCTGTTGTCGCCCCAATTCAATAAATAATTTGGGTACGGGTTGGCGGTGTTCAGAACTACGATCACCTCTCTATCGACGCAACTTTGCACCAAGGCTGCTCGCACGGGTGGCGTGCTAACAACCTCTATTTTTCGGCAGGCGTACCTGAACGTTCCGTTTGCTTCGGCTATTCGCTGGGCAATCGTGAAAGTCCCCGCTGTGGGGTAGGCGCGGGTAGTGGCTGCCACCCCATTGAAAGCACCGCCGCCATAATTATAATCGTAAGTTACTGTGCTCCCAGTAGTTATAGCCACAGATAGTTGGGTGCTCACCGAGCCTGGGTTGCAGAGGCGGTAGTCGGTGGTGTTTAGTGCTACTACCGAGTTGGCCAGTACGGGTATCCGAAATCCGCCCGTTTGGGTGCCATTGCACACGTTTTGGGCGAACGAATTTTGATAGGAAACGACAAGAAATATGAAAAGTAAAGTAGATTTTGTCATAAAAAGCGACTGCTTTAAGGGTAAGTTTCGATGAACAAGGTACTGATTTTTAACAAGTTGGTGAATTTTTCAGGGAAAATAGTTTTGAAAACACAATATAACGGGTAATAGTCGTATTTTTGCACCCTAATTTAAGAGGGACGTGATCCCTCCGCATACATTTAATTTAACAAAGACGAGAAATGGTAAAGATTCGTTTAGCGCGTCGAGGACGCAAATTTAGGGCCATCTACGACATCGTGGTGGCCGACGCACGCGCCCCGCGTGATGGTAAGTTTATTGAAAAACTGGGTTCGTACAATCCCAATTCTGACCCCGCTACGGTGGTCTTGAACACCAAAAGTGCCATGCAATGGCTCTTCAATGGTGCGCAGCCTACTGATACCGCCCGCAATATATTGTCGCACGAGGGTGTGATGATGATGAAACACCTCCAAGTTGGAGTGAACAAAGGTGCGATCACCCAGGAAACTGCTGATGCACGTTTTGCCGATTGGAAAGCTGGTAAAACCGCTAAAATTGCCGACAAAGCCGACGGAGCAAGCAAGAAAGCCGCCAACGCAAAGCAAGCCGCTTTCGATGCCGAGAAAAAAGTAAATGAAGCCCGTGCCGAAGCCATTGCACTCAAAAATAGAGTTATTGAGGTAGCACCGGTGGTAGAAGCCCCCGCAGCAGTTGAAGAAGTTGTTGCCGTAGTAGAAGCTCCCGCAGCAGTTGAAGAAGTTGTTGCCGTAGTAGAAGCTCCCGCAGCAGTTGAAGAAGTTGTTGCCGTAGCAGAAGCTCCCGCAGCAGTTGAAGAAGTTGTTGCCGTAGCAGAAGCTCCCGCAGCAGTTGAAGATCAACCAGCCGCGTAGTTTACTATTAGCTTTTGCCCAAAATCTTAACCCTGTGCTGTCATTCCACCTGGATGGCAGCACATTGTTTTTACAACCGAATATGAAAATTGAAGAGTGTTACGAACTTGGCCACATTACGCGCACCCACGGCACGCGCGGCGAGCTGATTTTTTTCTTGGACGTGGACGACTCGTCGGATTACGACGACATGGACTCCGTCTTTTTGGAGATTAAAGGAGCGTTGGTTCCTTATTTCATTGAAAGTATAAACATCCAGCGCGACAATAAAGCGATTGTGCGGCTCGAGGACGTGGACAGCATCGAAAAAGCCAAAGCCCTGATTGGTAGCAAATTGTTTTTGCCCGAAGAAACACTCGACGACCTCGGCGAAACCAGTTTTTACTACCACGAAATTATTGGTTTCAAGGTGACTGACCAGCAACTGGGGCAACTCGGAGTTGTAAGTGAGGTAATCACCAACACCGCCCAGGACTTAATTGGGATGCTCTACGAAGGCCAGCAGGTGCTCATTCCGATCCACGACGACATTGTGCTCAACGTAGATCGCACCAACAAAACGTTGCTGGTAAACCTTCCCGACGGGCTGCTTGATCTTTATAGCTCGGAGATTGAATCAGTGCCCGATGACTCCGACGACGATGAGAATTGACATTATTACCTGCCTGCCGCGTTTGTTGGACAGTTTTTTTGCCCACTCAATTCTTAAAAGGGCGCAAGATGCTGGACACGTGCAGGTACTGGTGCACGATCTGCGCGACTACTCCCTCAACAAACAACGCCAAATAGACGACTACGCATTTGGTGGCGGAGCGGGAATGGTCATGACGATCGAACCCATTGCGCGGTGCATCAGGCAGTTGCAGGCCGAACGAACCTACGATGCGGTTTTGTACATGACTCCCGACGGCGAGCGGTTTGAGCAGAAAATAGCCAATCGCTTGTCGCTTTTTGAAAACTTAATTATCCTTTGCGGGCATTACAAGGGCGTGGACGAGCGCGTTCGGGAGCAGTTCATAACCCGCGAAATCAGTATCGGCGACTACGTGCTTTCGGGTGGCGAGTTGGCGGCTTGCGTGGTTTCCGATGCCATCATTCGGTTGTTGCCTGGCGTATTGAACGACGAAACCTCGGCCCTAACCGATTCATTTCAAGACGATCTTTTGGCTCCGCCCGTTTACACCCGCCCCGCCGATTTCGAGGGGATGAAGGTCCCCGAAATACTACTGTCGGGCCACGAGGCCAAGATCGATGAATGGCGTTTCGAGCAGTCTTTGGCCCGAACAAGGGCGCGCCGCCCAGATTTACTCAGCGACTGATCTATATTTACTGCAAAAATCAGATTTCTCTACGGACGGCGGCGTTTGCACATCGCGCAATTAGAAAATTACGCCCTCGTCGTCGGTAACGGTTGGTGCCAAGTACGTGTTGGTACTGTCGTTGCGGTAGGGGCTGGCGCAGTCCAAGGCCATGTCCATTTTCTGCGGTTTCTGAAATTTTTCGGGGCGATACATCCCCGTAATCCCGCCAAGTTCGGGGTCTTTGTACACTTTTTGCATATACATTGCCCAGGCTGGCATGGCCATTCGCGCTCCCTGGCCCAAATCCATGGTCGTAAAGTGAATCTTGTTGCTTTCGCCTCCCACCCAAACGCCCGACACCAGGTTGGGCGTTACGCCCATGAACCAACCGTCCGAATACTCTGAGGTAGTCCCCGTTTTGGCCGAAATTTCGTTTTTGTAGTCCAACAGCTTGTACATACCCCGCAGACGCATGGCTGTTCCGCCTGGGTCTTCGGTGGCACCGCGCATCAAAAACAACATCTGGTAAGCAACCTGTTCGCTGATAACCTGGGTGAGTTTGGGCGTAAATTCCGACTCGGCCAAAATATTGCCGTCCTTGTCTTCGATGCGCGTCACCAGGCGTGGCTCCACGTGGTTGCCACCGTTGGCAAAAGTACAGTAGGCGTTTATCATTTCGAGTACTTTCACGTCGCAGCTGCCCAATGCAATCGTATAATCGGGTTTTATGTACGATTTAATGCCCAGCTTGTGGGCATATTCGATCGTTTTGACGGGGCCAACCCGCTTGATGAGGTACGCGCTCACTGAGTTGATAGACTTGCCCAGGGCCTGCCTGAGCGTGAGGGCTCGTCCCGAAAAGCGGCCATCAGAGTTTTTGGGACACCAGTCGCCAATGCACACCTGTTGGTCAATAACCGTTTCGCAGGGGGTCACGTAGCTGTTGTCGATGGCCGTGCAATACAAAAATGGCTTGAACGTAGAGCCAGGCTGGCGGCTGCCCTGCCGGGCTTGGTCGTACTTAAAATACTTGAAATTTATACCCCCCACGTAGGCTTTTATGTCGCCATTGCGCGGATCCATCGACACGAACGCCGACCTGAGAAAATAGAGGTAGTATTTCAGCGAGTCCAGCGAACTCATCATGGTATCTTTCTCAAAACTCCCCCGGTTCCAGGTAAAAACCTTCATGCGCGAGGGCGTGCGGAGGGCTTTCCATATTTTGGCGGTATCATCGCCATAGGCGCGTTTAAGCTCCTGGTAGCGCCCCGTTTTGCGAATCATCTTGGCAATAAAGTTCGGTGCTTCCTTTAGTTTTCGGGTTCGGCCGTCGCGCTCCGTCCACGGCCTCATTTTCAGGGCTTTCCAGTGGGCAAAAAACTTCTTTTGCTGGTCGCGCATGTTCGTTTCCATGGCTTCTTCGCCGTATTGCTGCATCCGCGAGTCCACGGTGGTATAAATCCTAAGCCCCGACGTGTAAATATTGAGGTCGGTGTTGTTGTTGTCGTTATACTGCGTAATCCAGTCGTTGAGGTAGTCGCGGAGGGCTTCTCTAAAATAAGGGGCTGGGCCAGAGTTATGGTTTTCGATCGTAAAATTGAGTTTCAGGGGCTTCGACGCGCTCGAGACGTATTCGGCATCGGTCATAAAACCGTATTTTTTCATCTGCGACAGCACCACGTTGCGGCGCGTCAGGGCGCGTTCCTTGAACAGGCGTGGGTTGTAGCGCGACGGGTTTTGCAGCATCCCAACCAGCATGGCGGCTTCCTCCAGCTTTACCTGCCAGGGTTCTTTGTTAAAATACGTTTTGGCGGCTACTTTCACCCCGTAGGTATTGTTGCCAAACGAGACCGTGTTTAGGTACATGGCCATTATTTCTTGTTTGGTATAATTGCGCTCGAGCCGCACCGACAGTATCCATTCTTTGGTTTTGTTCACAACCGTGCGTACCACGGGTAGGTTGTGCAGCCAGCCCTTGTATTTTTCGTCGGTCCGAATCTCAAAAAGGTTCTTGGCCAACTGCTGTGTGAGCGTACTGCCCCCGCCCGAGCTGCCCGTTTTGCCCGTTAGCACGCCCTGCAAAACCCGCCCCAGCGAGCGCGGGTCAATGCCCGAGTGGTCCAAGAATCGGGCATCTTCGGTTGCCACCAACGCTTTTATAATGTTGGGCGACAGTTGATCGAACTCAATTGGCGTTCGGTTTTCGATAAAATACTTTCCGAGCGACTTGCCGTCGGCGGTCAGTATTTCAGATGCTTCTTCCGACTGGGGGTTTTCGAGGGCTTTCAGGTCTGGCATTCCGCCAAAGGCCCAGAAAAAATTGTTGTTTACTGCAATGGGGTAGGCCACCACGAGGGCCACCAAAAACAACGCCCAGCGCCAGTAGCGTAAAATTGATTTTCGGAATTTTCCTGATTGGAACTCAATCATGCGAGCAATTTATAAATGGGTTGTATGGATGCTATTCCACAAAAATAGTGTTTCTGTGCTTTTAAGCAAATTTTTGGAACACAATTGAGGCAAATGGAATCGATTTAACGCGACTATTCCTTTCGTTTGGCCGTTGCGGGCTGAAAAACCTCCAATATTTCTTTCATCCTGGGCAGCGACGCGCTGTTGGGGTAGTTTTTTACGAACTCGTTGAGGGCCTTCAAATAGTCGTCCTTGCCCCGAAGTTTTCCCGCCAAAAATACGTTCAACACCGCAAAACGGTCTTCTATCTGGCTGCCTGCGTATTGTAAAAGTGCGTCTTCGACCTTGGCCTGCGCCTCAGAATAATTGCTGTTTTTATAGAGCTCATACACCGACGCGTAGGCGCGTAGTGCGTCGGCATCGCTCCCCGCCGACACCCCGCTGGCGTTGCGTAGCATCAGCCTGGTGTAGGAGGCCGCTGGGAACTCGGTCTGCAATTTCTCCCGCCAAACGGACTGTTTGGGGCTGTTTTCGGTCATCAAATAAAGTAAATAATAGGCCTCTGCCCTAAACTCAGTCTTTGGGTATTGGGCCACCAGCCGTTCAAAGGTTCGGATGGAGTTGGGCGTTTCGTTGAGCTCGTATTTGTAAATCTTACCCAGCCGGTAGAGTGCGTCCTCAACTTTTTTGTTCGACTGCTCTTTTTCTTCCTGCCGAAAAGGAACATTTGCCAATAGTGCATCCTTGCGAGATTTCCACTCGGGCGATCCTCTTTTTAGCGCATCTGAGTTGTCTATGCCAGCGGAGTTTATGGTCTCGCCGTTGTTGTTGGGTTTGGGGTTGTCGGCACTGCCCACCAATAGTTTTTCTTTTGAGCTCCGCCGCCAGTCGTCTTCCAACGTTCGGTTGCCCCACTTTTGCTTAAAATCAATTTTGCCCCGGCTCACCGCCACCGCATCGTAGAGCGAAAACCGCTCGGCGGGGTTGCCCTCAAAGTTATTGGACTGAATGAGCTTGGCCTGGTCGAGCAGTTGCTGCGCCAGTGCTGCTCTGGCCCTTTCGGCTTCAACTTGCTTCTCTATGACCTCATCCAACAGCTGATCCAATGCCACTGGGTTCATGTTGGCCAACCGTTGCAGGCTGTCTTCGGTTCGCACCACGGTGAGCTGCTTCACAAACTCGTCCAAGGTCTTTTTCCTTTCGGCAATTCGTTGATAATCAACAACATCTGGGGGTAGCAGCGCCAAGGTGCTGTCGTAGTATGCCTGCGCCAGTTCGTATTTTTGGAGTTTGTCGTAGTGCAACTGCGCCAGCTCCAAATACGTGTACGGAATCTGAACGGTGTTGGTGGTTGTTTCTTTGACCGACTTCTGGAAGTACGAAACCGCCAGTGGGTAGTTTGCCTTGCGGGTCTCTATCACGCCCATGGTGTAATAAATACGGTCTTTAAGGTCGCTATTTTTGCGGTCGGCCAGCATTTGTTTTAGGTCTAAATGCGTGCTGTTTTTGCCCGTAAGTGCCTCATTTTGTACGGCGTTCATGTTGGCAAAAAAGCCGAGGTCGTAGGCGGGGCGGTTCTCTTGAACCAACGCGTAGTGGTCGTTTGCTTTTTGATAATTGCCCAGAATATCGTGGAGTTGCCCCGCTATAAAGTGCAGCCTGGCCGTTTCTTCGTTTTTTTGCAGGCCGCCAAAAGTTGCATCTAAAACGGCCACGGCTTGTTTATACTCACCCCGGCGTTGGTGCAGGGTGGCTTTGGTGAGGTAGTATTTTACGGTATTTTCTTGGTTGAGGGGCTGCTGGCGCAGGTATTCGGCCACGTTTGCGGCGGCGGTGTAGTCTTCGGTTTCTAAGTAGCCGCGCATGAGGCCCACCACCGCGAGGTGTTTTTGGTCGGTGTTTTGGCCTTTTGTGTTCACATACTTAAAGGTCTCGATGGCCTCCCCAAATTTTTGGCGGTACAGTTTAGCAACGCCAATCATGTTGTAGGCGTTGTCGAGCCATTTGCTGTTTTGGTGGCGGTCGGCAATGGTCGATGCCTTTTTGATGGCATCCTCCAACAGTGGCCTAACCAGAATCGTTTTGTTTGAGTCGAGTTTTTCGTAAATTGGCAGCAACTGCGTGTAGGTATCTTTGCGCTCGTTGGCCATTTGCTCTTCGGCCAGTTTGAGTTTGTCGCGCGCAATTACGTAGGCATTGAAACGCGCCGTGAGGTTGTGGTAGGCCACTGGGAGCCGCCCCGTGCTATATTGGGAGCACGACAACAGCCCCAATGCGCCCAATAACGCGCCAAAAAGCCCACGGACGAACGCCGTGGGCCAGTTGTTCAAATACGAAAGTTTATTTTTAGGGTGATGCGGCACTTTTTGGTTCAATTTTCTAACAAAGTAAACGCTTTATCTCAAAAATACGTATCAAAAACAGTGCTTAATTTTAGTTTGTGGGCGTTCGAGCAAACCAACTCATCTATTTACTTATGTTTCGATTTGTTAATTAAAGTCGTTGGTATTCGTGAGTACGTCAAATTGCGAGCCTGTTTTGAGGGTTAGTTTGCGGACGCTTCCCATTTTTGTGAGCACAGGTTTTTTGTATTGCTTCAGCCCTTTGCTTTTGGTCGTGGTGATATTTTTCAATGCCTTGTTATTTTAAGTGTTGGGGATGAATTAACGATTAACAACAAATTTGAGACTCTGGCTTTGGCCTCCCTCAATGATCCGAGCAAAGTACACGCCTGGCTGCAAGCCGCTGATATCGACGGTCGTACTGGCTTTTTCGGCCTGCTTTTCGAGGCGCACGCGGCCCGCCATATCCACAATTTGCAATTTGCTTACCTCGGTCAATCCATTGACGGTCAAGTAGTCTGCGGTTGGGTTGGGCAACACGACCAACGCACCGCTCTCTCTCACCGTGTAGCTTTTTACGGCCGAATACGTGAACGCACCGTTCAGATCGACTTGTTTGAGGCGGTAATAGTTAATGCCCACGGCTGGGTTTTTGTCTTCAAACAAATACTTCGACACGCTGGCGGTTGTACCCTTGCCGTCTACGCGCCCCACGGCCTCAAAAGACCGCACGTCGGCACTGCGTTCCAACAAAAAGTGGCTATTGTCGCGCTCGGAGGCGGTTTCCCACTCGGCCACCACCGAGCGGCCTTCGCCGCGCAAGTTGAAAGTCGTTAGCTCAACTGGTTGGACAACTCTTCGGATCTCGAAAACATCATAGACTACCTCCACTTGCGCCTCGCCTTTCATGCCAGGGTTAAAGCCCATGCGCCCGTCGGCGTTACCAAACTCGCGCCCAAAGTTACGAAGTCCGACGTTGGCCGTGAAGGTAACGTCGGTCGTGCCTCCCGCACCCAACTGGGCATTGTTGAGCGGAATAACCATCTCGGAGGTGTAGCCATTGCCAGCCCCTCCAAGGTTTTTTGTATTAACGCCACCACCACCAGGCTCAGACATTCCAAAAGTTGGATCGTCGTTGTTAAAAACAAAATTACCCTCTGCGCCAGTGCCACTTTGCGTAAATCGGCTGTCGGCCCAGGCCATTGTCCAGAAAACGGTTCCGTTTAGTTTGGTACGGTTGCTGCCGCCGTTGCCGCCAATTACACTAAAAGTTGCGTCGCTACCGCCAGCGCCAGTGCCGCCCAAAATCTTGATCTTGGCACTGGTTGCCGACCAAACTGTACCGCCGGTGGCTCCCGCCGCAACGCCCGAGATCTTGTTGGTGTTGTCCCAAGCATTAAGCGTAACTTTGCGGCTCTGCGTCGAGTTTATGGTAGTTGCCTGGGCGTTGCAAACCCCCGAACCTGGCGAGCCAAACACCTGAACTTGAATGGTGGCGCAACCGTTAGTGACGGCCGATGATAGCGGCAGGCCAAAGCGCGTGTCTCCGGCCACATCGCCAGTGTTGGCGGCGGCGCTGGTGTAGGTGCTGGCTCCCACCTTAAACCATGCGAAACCATTTGCGGGCGTGGCAAAGCCCGCTGGCGTTGCCACAAATTGGGCCTCCGCCGTGGCAATGGCCAGCACCGAGCATAACGATAAAAATAGTAGCTTTCTTTTCATAAATTTTGTTTGTTATTTTAGTGTTTTAACAGTGTACATACTCGGTACGCAAAAGTACATAAATACAGTAAAGAATATGTACTAAGAAATAAAATGTTATCCAATCAGAATTGTGGACTTTTCTTGGCCACTATTGTGCGCCCACACCTTTTTTTGGTAATTTTGAAATTGTTTGCCTAAATAACACAATTTGAACTTGACTCGACTACGTAGCCCGCACTTTTTATTTCTTTGGCTCTGCCTGATACTTTCAGCAATCGGTGGTTTTGCCCAACAGAACTGGTTAAAAACTGGCCAGATTTACCTTAAAATGCCCGTGGTGGAGGGCGGCATTTACCGTATTTATGCCGATGAGCTTAAACGCGCTGGTTGGGAGTTGGATAAAATAGACCCCCGTACAGTTCAGGTTTTTCACCGTGGGCGCGAGGTGGCCATTGGCTTAAACGACCAAACCGACGGACGGTTTGACCCCGCCGATTTTATTGAACTCTACGCCACCCGCAACAACGGCGCGGCCGATTCGGCGCTCTATCGCCCCACCAACGCCCAACCGCACCAACGCTACAGTTTGTATTCGGACACGACCTACTACTATTTGACTTACCAGACCAACGGCCAGTTGGGCAAACGAATGGCGGTGGTGGGTGCTGCCAATGCCCCAGTGCCGCAAGCCGCCGAACCCTACCACCTCGAACGCCAACTAACGCTCCTTACCGACGAGTATTCGTTCAACTCGCGCACTGGGCCCGTGCCATTTTTGAAATACAGCCACTTTGAAAAAGGGGAGGGCTGGACTGGCAAGATGCGCAACAAAAATGTGGCGGGGCTGTGGAACGTAAAGCTCGATAATTGGGTAAAAAACGCCACCCCGCTGCCCCAGCTGTCTTTTCTGTTGCAGGGGCGCGACCAGTCGCCGCACCGGGTAGTTTGGCGCATTGGCAACGACGGTGCGCCCCAGGAGGTAGCCTTTCAAGACTTTGACCCCGAGCTGGTGCAGCAAACGGTCAATGCCAATTTGATTTCTGCCCAGAACGAATTTAGCCTCCAAACCCAATCGGTTGGCGGATTCGGTATTAATGACCGGTACTCGGTGAGTTACATTCAGACGGTGTTTCCGCAGGTTTTTGATTTTAAAAACGAACGACAAAAATTTTATTATTTGCGGCCAAACCCCGCCCAGCGTTCGCTGGTGGAGATTCCGAACGTGCCGACAGGGGCTGCTTTGTACGATCTGACCGACCCGCAATCGCCCATCGTTGTAGCATACGTGGCCCAAGGTGGAACGTTGCGAGCGGTGGTTTCGCAGACCCAAACCGCCCGAACGCTGCTGCTCACCGCCGATTTTAAGAAGGCAACGGGGTTGAGCCCTATTTTATATAAACCAATTGACCCCGCTCAGTTCGATTATTTGATTGTGACGGATGCGCGGCTGAAGCCCGCCGCCAACGCCTATGCTGCCTACCGCGCCACCGCGACGGGCGGCGGCTACCGACCGCTGGTGGTAGATTACCAAACCCTGCGCGATTATTTTAACTACGGCGAACGCAGCCCATTGGCTATCAGGCGGTTTGTGGCGTTTATGCACAGTTCGGGAAAACCCAAAATGCTTTTTTTGGTGGGCCGAGCGGTGAGTATTTACGACACCCGCAACGAACTGGCATCGGCCGATTTGGTGCCAACGGTAGGCTACCCAGGCTCAGACCTGCTGCTGACGGATAACATGGCGGGTAGCCCAGAAAACGTGCCAAGCGTGCCAACGGGGCGGCTAAACGTGACCACCAACGCGCAAATTATGACGTACCTCAACAAGGTGAAGGAATTTGAGCAACTGCCCACGACTACATCATGGCGCAAAAATATACTCCATTTAAGTGGAGGGAAGACGTTTGATGAGCTTGACGCTTTCAAACAAACCCTGGCCGACGTGGGCGAACTGGCGCAACAAAAATACGTGGGGGCAACCGTCAGATCCGTGGGCAAGGCCACAACCAATGCCGTCGAAAAAGCCAACGTTGCGCCCTTCATCAACGCGGGGGTGGGAGTGGTGGCGTTTTTTGGACATTCGGGCTCAACGGTTACTGACCTGGACATTGGCTTTGCGTCTAAACCCGAAAACAGCTACCGAAACAAGCAAAAATACCCACTCATGGTTTTTAATGGGTGCGGCGTAGGAAACGTGTTTTTTAACAACGATCCACTCACAACCGACTGGCTGCTAACGCCAGATGCGGGATCGGTGGCCATTATTGCCCACGATTATTTTAGTTTTTTTCAACCCAACGTACATTACTTGGGCAAACTTTACCAAACGCTTTTTCAGGACAGCACCAGTTCTCATTTGCCCATCGGAACCATCTACCAGCGCACCGCCCAGCGAGTTGCGACGGCGTTTTTTGACCCCTACGACGTGGCCAATTCGCAGCAAATGATTCTCCAAGGTGATCCAGCGGTGCGGTTTTTTCCGTTTACCAAACCCGATTTTGAAATCTCCGACAAGACTTTGACGCTCACTACCCGCCGGGCCAATGTGCTTTTTGCGGTCGCCGACTCGGTATTTTTGAAAGTTCCCGTGCAGAACTTGGGGCGTTTCGACCCCGCTCAGGTGTTTAGGGTGAGCCTAAAACGAACGCTCAACGACGGAAAAGTGCTGACAACTACCTTGGCTGGCAAAATAGATACGCTCACTTTTAAGGTGGAGAACAACCCAAACGTGGTGCTTTGGGAAGTGAAAACCGACAGCGACAACGCCGTCGATGAAATAAACGAGAAAAATAACGCGGCCCAACTGGCGGTAACTTTCCGCGAGTTGTTGGAGGTGTCGGTGTTTTCGCGCGCGCTTTTTCCTGACCGAACGCCGCCCATTTTAGAAGTGTCGGCCGATGGACGGCGCCTGGCCGAAAACGATTTTGTGGCCGCCAGACCAACGCTCGGGGTGCTGGTGATCGACGACAACCCCATGGACAACCTCCCAGATTCGGCGGCGGTGGAGGTCTTTTTGCAGCGCCCTTGCGGCCAGTGCCCATTAGAAAAAGTGACCGCCAAGGTGGCATCTATCAAATGGAGCAACCCAAGTCGAAATGTTTTGCGGGTCGATCTCGGCCTCGAAACCCTACCAACGGGCAAATATCAGTTGCGCGTGCGGGCCACCGATGCCGCTGGCAACGAGGCAAACAAAGGGACTTATGCCGTGGGTTTTAGGGTGGGAGCGGGCGAGCAGTTGGATAATCTACGGGTATTCCCGAATCCTGCCGTTGGTTTTATTCAGTTTAATTTTACTCCGAATGAAGCCCAAGTTGGCGAAGCAGCCGTGCTGAAAATTTACAACGTCGCTGGCAGGCTGGTTAAACAAACGGTGTTTAATATGCAGGCGGGCGAAAACCGCGTTTTTTGGCTGGGAGACGCGGGCGAAAACGGACGGGCGGCAGCGGGGGTTTATTTGTACGACCTCAAGTCAGAAAACGGTAAGTTGGCCAAAACAGGGCAATTTTTCTACGCCCCCTAACCATGAAAAAGTGCGTGCGTTTTGAGGGTGCTCGAGTTCATGTTGGGCAAACGGAGGTTTATTTCGAGGGAAAAATAAAAAATACCGATGAACTTGCGGGTATTTTTTTGACCCGCAACCCCGCCGACCTGGCAGTGGCGGCCTACCAGCGTTGGGGCCACAATTGTGTGCAGCATTTGTTGGGAACGTTTGCGTTGGTGGTTATTGATCCAGTGGCGCAGCGCATTTTCTGCGCCCGCGACCCGTCGGGCACCCACCCGCTTTATTATTGTTTTGAACCCAACCATTTTTTTGCCTTCGGAACGCGTATTCAGGACGTTTTGAGTTTTGAAAATGTGCCAAAACACATTGATAACCAAACCATTGGGCGTTATTTGAGAGGTGCGCAAGATTACAGCCCATACGCGCCCGACTCTTTTTACGAAGCCGTCAAACGCATCGAACCAGGTTACGGGGTAAGTTTCAGCGCAGGCGCGATTGCCAACAAAACGGCGTGGCCGCTGCCGTTGTACCCAGAAATCTCAACCCATACCGAGCTAACCGAATCGGATTGGGTTGTTCGTTTTGCCGAACTTTTCAATGAGTCTGTTTCTTTCCAAACCGACCACTGCCAAACCATTGGTAGCCACTTGAGCGGTGGTTTAGACTCATCGTCGGTGAGTGCGGTGGCTCAACTCAAAAATCTAAAACCCATTGAAACGGTGCAGGTTCATACGGGTCTCGAAACCATCGACGAACGCCCGTTTGCGGAGGCCGTGGCCCGAAACAGTGGAACGTCGCACCACGTGGTGCAACCCTCCGACCAAGTTTGGCAACAGCTCACCGCCACCACCGCGCTGCTGGGCTACCCGCACCAGCTTGCCCTGCCACCGTGTTTTCACTGGGCGGCATCGGCCAAAGCAGCAGAATTGGGCTGCGATGTGCTGCTTACGGGCCACGACGGCGACACTGTGGTGGGCTACGGCAACGGCCACGTTCAGACCATTCTTGAGCAACGGCAATGGGACAATTTGGCCCTGGCGATGGCGCAATTGGCGCGTAAAAGAGATATTTCTAACTTGGTGAAGAACTGGGATAGCCTCTCCGAAACCGAGAAAATAAGTGCTTTTGAGGTGGCGTTTTGGGGCAATGAGATCAAGAAATCGCTCCAAAATAGGGCGTTTTTTAGTACGCTTAACCATTTATTTTCGGCTTCTCTGCGCTTTGGGGTGTACCCTTGGCAGGTTTTTGAGTGGTGGCGCAAACGCCGCCCGCCCGCTACCTCCGCACCCCGCACCGAAGCCGTGCATTTTGCGATTGACAAACGGGAAATTAAAGAAAACCCAGCCACCAAAGCCACCCACTACCAACAGATTTACTGCGGGCGAATGTTGGACGTGACCGAGCAGCTCACCCACGTGGGGCGGCATTTTGGCCACCAGTACGCGCACCCGTTCTACGACCGCGAGCTGGTAGCACTTTGCTTGGCCACGCCCGAAAAGCTACGGTTCGACCACGGAAGTGGGCGCGGGCCGCTGCGACGCGCCATGCGCGGTGTTTTGCCCGAAATAACCCGTTTGCGCACTCAGAAGTCGTATTTTAATGCCTACAACCGACAAGTGAGCCAGCTTATGGCCACCGACGCGCTCGGAATATTTGGCAAAAATCACCCACTTTGGCAACACGCCAACCGCGAGCTCTTTGCGCGGAGTTGCCAAAACTTTTCGGATCAACCGCCCTCGTTGCTGCATTTTAATGCGGTGCTTCAACTGGGCATTTGGTTAGACACCCGCCAGTAGCCGCGTGCCCTGGTCGAGTGCGGCCTGCAACCCGATGGCATCGTTGCCGCCAGCAGTGGCAAAAAACGCCTGCCCGCCGCCGCCGCCTTTTATGTGGCGGGCAAGTTCCTTGACGATATTGCCCGCGTGGAGTCCTTTGGCTTGCAAGTTTTCGGGGATCATCACGGCCAACTGCGGCTTGCCCCCAAACTCCGTTCCGAGTACCACGGCCAAGTTTTGGGCGGCATCGCGGAGCTGGTAGATCAACGATTTGAGCGCGTCGGCGTTGGGAACAGTTACGCTGGCCACGAGTACGTTTTGGCCGTTGTTCACCACAATCTGGCCGAGTAATTGATCTTTTAGGCTGCCCAGTTTTTCGTTTTCCAGCTGATCTATTCGCTTTTGGAGGGCAGTTTTTTCGGCCATCAGCTGTTCAACGGCCTTGACCAAGTCTTTTTGGCCCTTAAATAAGTCTGAGATGCCGTCGATTATCTTCAAATCGTTGTTGATAGTTACCAATGCCCGCTCGCCCGTGACGGCCTCCACGCGCCGTACACCCGCCGAAACTGAGCCCTCGGATACAAACTTGAAGAGACCGATCTGCCCCGTCGAAGCCACGTGCGTACCACCGCAAAGCTCCACCGAAAAAGTGGGGTCAAAAGTTACGACGCGCACAAAGTCGCCGTATTTTTCGCCGAAAGTGGCCGTTGCACCCAACTGAATTGCGTCGTTGATGGGTACATCTACCAGCGTGTTTTGGGCGATGTTCTCCCTTATTTTTTGGTTCACGATTGCCTCCACTTGCAACAATTCGGCGGGAGTTACTTTCGAGAAATGCGAAAAGTCGAACCGGGTCACGTCTTCGTTTTGGAACGAACCTTTTTGGACAATGTGCCCGCCAACTACCCGCCGCAAAGCTGCCAGCATGAGGTGCGTCACGCTGTGGTTGGCCTCAATAAGTTGCCGGCGGTGGCGGTCTATGTGGGCCGTAATCTGCACGGTTTGCTGCATTTTTTCCACAAATTCCTCGTCTTTGGTCACGTGGATAAACAGGTCGTTTTCTTTTTTACAGTCCACGATCTGCACCGAGAGTTGCCCATTATTGATCGACAGGTGACCAGTGTCGCCCACTTGGCCGCCCATTTCGGCGTAGAAAGGCGTTTTGTCGAGCACCACGTGGTACTCTTCCCCGTTTTTGGTGGTCACTTTGCGGTATTTCACCACTTTGGCATCGGCTTGGTATTGGGTGTAGCCCACAAACTCGGAGGCATTGCCCGTTGTTTCGTTGAGTTCGATCCAATCCGTAGCCGATTTTTCAGCGTCCTTTCGGGAGCGGGCTTTTTGGGCTTGCAGGGCGGTTTTGAACCCAGCTTCGTCGGTGGTGAACCCTTTTTCGCGGGCAATGAGCGCGGTCAAATCGGCTGGAAAACCGAAAGTATCGTTTAGTTCAAAGACGGTGTCGCCGTCTATAACGGTATTTTTCGATTGTTCGAGGTTGGCAAACAGCACATCTAACCTTTTGAGGCCGAGGGCGAGTGTTCTCAGAAAGCTCAGTTCTTCTTCTTCGATGACCTTGCCCACAAAATCTTTTTGGGCATATAATTCGGGAAACACGTCTTTGAATTGTTCGGCCAGCACGGGCACTAATTTGGTCATAAATGGGGCCTGGAAACCCAAGTACGAGTAGCCGTAGCGAACGGCACGGCGCAAAATTCGGCGGATGACGTAGCCTGCCTTGGCATTTGAGGGCAACTGGCCGTCGGCAATCGTGAAAGCCACCGCCCTGATGTGGTCGGCAATAACCCGCAAAGCCACGTCGGTCATTTGTGGGCTGGCCTGGTATTTTATGCCCGATAGTTCTTCGAGTACCTCAATTGTGTGCCTAAAAACGTCGGTGTCGTAATTGGATTGTTTGCCCTGAATGGCCATGCAAAGGCGCTCAAAACCCATGCCAGTGTCCACGTGTTTGGCGGGCAAATTGACCAACGAGCCGTCGGCTTTGCGCTCAAATTGCATAAAAACGTTGTTCCAAATCTCAACCACCTGCGGGTGGTCGGCGTTCACGAGGTCTTTGCCAGGGGTGGCGGCCACTTCATCGGCATTGCGCAGGTCGATGTGAATCTCCGAACACGGGCCGCAAGGGCCAACCTCGCCCATTTCCCAGAAGTTGTCTTTTTTATTGCCCAAAATAATGCGGGAATCGTCGCCGATGATGCCTTTCCACAAATCAAAAGCCTCCTGGTCGAACGGCACGCCGTCCGTTTCATCTCCCCCAAAAACCGACACGTATATTCTTTCTTTGGGCAATTTATAAACCTCCGTCAGCAGCTCCCACGACCAGGCCAGTGCCTCTTTTTTGAAATAGTCGCCAAACGACCAGTTTCCCAACATCTCGAACATGGTGTGGTGGTAGGTATCAAAACCCACGTCTTCCAAATCGTTGTGTTTGCCGCTCACGCGCAGGCACTTTTGGGTGTCGGCAATGCGGCTGCGGGGTGGCGTGCCGTTGCCCAGAAAAAAATCTTTAAACTGCGCCATGCCCGAGTTGTTGAACATGAGCGTAGGGTCGTTTTTGGCAACCAATGGGGCAGACTGAACAATAAGGTGGCCGCGTTGCTGGAAAAAATCTAAAAATGCTTGGCGTATTTCGGGTGAAGTCATCTTGAATTTGGTAATCAACTTTTTTGTTTGACGAATTAAATGGCAAATTTACGTTTTTATGTCAAAATTACGGCTCAAAAATGAACAGCGACGATAAACTTTACTTGGACATTAAGGAAGTTGCCCAAAAGTTTGAGGGTATGGAAGACCACACCCTCCGAAACTGGGAGAAGGCTTTTCCGATGTTGCGCCCCAAGCGCAGCGGCAGCGGAGGGCGGCTCTACTCGAAAGACGACTTGGAACTGGTGGCCGAGATTCATTATTTGGTGAAGGTAAAAAAAATGAAATTGGCGGGTGCAATGGAAGAAATAAAACGCCGCAAAGGAGACGATATGTACCGAAAATCGCTGGTGACGCGGCTGACCGAAATCAAGGGTTTTTTGCAGCAAATGCGCGACGAACTCTAATATTGCCCACCTTTTGGGGGCGCTGGAGCCTACTCGTTTTGCGGTGTTTGTCTATTTTTTTGGCAAGTCAGTAGGGAAATTCAGTTTTAATGGCACTTTATTTATAGGTTGCTAACTACAACAAAACGTTGGTGGGCGGTCGAGCAGTTTTGGCGGTGTCCACACAAGAAGAAAAAACAGTTTCACGATGAACAAAGTTACGCGTACACTCCTTACGATACTTATTATTTTGGTTGTGGTTGCCATAGCCTTTTATCCCAAAATTAAGGGTTACTTCAAAGCCGAGGCGGCCAACAAAACCGCTGGTGGCAAAGCGGCCGACGCGGGCAAAGGGGCGGCAAAAGGCGGCCCAGCCCCAGTTGAGATATTGGTGGTGAGAACGAGCCAGACGGACGAGAAAATTCTGGCAACTGGCACAATTATTCCTAATGAAGAGGTAGAAATTAGGTCAGAGATCAATGGACGCGTGACGGGCATAAAATTCAATGAGGGCGACTACGTGCGCAAAGGCAGCGTTCTGGTGACTATTTATGATGCCGATTTGCAGGCTCAACTCCTCAAACTGAGCTACCAAAAGCGCTTGGCCGAAGTAAACGAAGAACGCCAAAAAACGCTCCTCCAAAAAGAGGCCATCAGCCAGCGAGAGTACGACATCAGCATAACGACGCTCAACAGCAACCTGGCCGACATCGAAAACTTGAAAGCCCAGGTGTCGAGAACCGTCATCCGGGCGCCCTTCGATGGCACAATCGGTTTGCGGTACATTTCAAACGGCAGTTACCTGTCGCCAGCCGTGCGGATAGCCACCTTGACGAACTCAAATCCCGCCAAAATAGATTTCAACGTGCCAGCCAAATACGCCAACATCGTTCGGAAGGGCTCGCAGATTAGATTTATGGTTGAGGGTTTGGAGAAAAATTTCAAGGGCGCGGTATACGCCGTTGAACCCAAGATAGACCCCAACACCCGCACCATTTTGTTGCGGGCCATTGCGCCAAACCCAAACCGTGAGTTGGTGCCAGGCGCGTTTGCGCGGGTCGAGATTGTGCTAAATTCTAAACCCGCCGCCATTTTAGTACCCACCGAAGCCGTAATTCCCGACGTGAAAGGCCACCGGGTGTTTGTGGTGCGGGGCGGTAAGGTAGAATCGGTTCAAGTAGAAATTGGCACCCGCAACGAACGCAGCATAGAAATAAATACGGGTTTGAGCGTGGGCGATACCCTCATAACGTCGGGGATTTTGCTGGTCAAACCAGGCGGCGAAGTAAGCATCAAGGCAGTTAAACAATAGTCATGGCAAATATATCAACCACCAGTATTCAGCGGCCAGTTCTTGCAATTGTGATGTCGCTGGTTATTATTATTTTTGGTTTAATTGGGTTCAACTCGTTGGGAATCAGAGAGTACCCGAGCGTCGATCCGCCCATTATTACGGTACAAACGTCGTACACGGGCGCCAACGCCGAGATCGTGGAGTCGCAGATAACCGAGCCACTCGAAGAGTCGATCAACGGCATTGCGGGCGTTAAAACCCTGACTTCGTCGAGCCGCGACGGACGTAGTTCGATTACGGTAGAGTTTAGTTTGGATACCGACCTCGAAACAGCCGCCAACGACGTGCGCGACCGGGTGGCGCGGGCCATTGGCCAACTGCCGCGCGACGTCGATCCGCCGATTGTATCGAAGGCCGATGCCGACTCGCAGCCCATTTTCTTTTTGAACATCCGAAGCGATAAACGCTCGCTGCTCGACCTCAACGACATTGCCGAACGGCTCTTCAAAGAACGAATGCAGACCATTCCAGGCGTTAGTTCGATCCAACTTTGGGGCGAAAAACGCTACTCGATGCGCCTCTGGATCGACCCCGTCAAATTGGCATCGTACCGGCTCACGGCCATTGACGTACTGACGGCCCTCACCAAACAAAACATTGAGTTGCCATCTGGCAGCATTGAGGGCAAAAACACCGAGCTAACCGTGCGAACGCTCGGCCGCATGACCACCCCGGAGGAGTTCAATAACTTGATTGTGAAAGAAGAGGCCGACCGCGTGGTAAAGTTTAGCGACGTGGGCCGGGCCGAATTATACCCCGAAAACGAACGTACCCTCATGAAGCGCGACGGCGTGCCGATGATCGGCGTGGCACTGGTGCCGCAACCAGGGGCCAACCAAATTGCGATTGTAGACCAAGCCTACAAAAGGTACGAACAAATTAAAAAAGACCTACCCTCCGACGTGGTGGCGGCACTGGGTTTTGATTACACCCGCTACGTGCGGCAGTCGGTCAAGGAGGTAGAAGAAACCATTCTGTTGGCTTTTGTGCTGGTGGCGGCCATTATTTTCCTGTTTTTTCGCGATTGGCGTTCCACGCTCATTCCGCTCACGGCCATTCCAGTGTCGTTGGTCGGGACGTTTTTTCTGATGTACGTTTGCGGTTTTTCCATCAATGTACTCACGCTGTTGGGCATCGTGCTGTCGATCGGCCTGGTTGTAGATGACGCGATTGTTGTTTTAGAGAATATCTACGCCAAAATAGAAACGGGAATGTCGCCCATGAAGGCATCCATGGAGGGGTCGAGCGAAATATACTTTGCCATCATCTCCACGACTGTCACGTTGGCGTCGGTATTTTTGCCCGTTATTTTCTTGCAAGGTCTCACGGGGCGGCTTTTCCGCGAGTTTGGAATTGTGGTGGCGGGGTCGGTTATCATTTCGGCCTTTGTTTCGCTCACGCTCACGCCCATGCTCAGTTCGCGAATCCTCAAACACCACAACCAACAGCCGTGGTTGTACCGCAAAACTGAACCGTTTTTTGTGTGGCTCAACGCTGGCTACGAAGCCTCGCTGGTTCGGTTTTTGAAAATTCGGTGGCTGGCCTGGGTACTCATCGCGGGGCTGATTGGCATTATTTATGGCATGTTCAGTTACCAGCTTATTCCGTCGGAACTCACTCCGATGGAAGACCGATCGGCGTTGCGGGTTTCGGTCAATGCCCAAGAGGGAGCCACTTTTAGTTTTACCGACAACCTGATGAAGGAACTCGGCGAGATTGTTAAGAACGAGGTAAAACCCGAAGAACGCTCGGCACTCATTACCATTACTGCGCCAGGCTTTGCAACCAACGCCACCAACACGGGTTTTGTCAGGGTTGTTCTGACCGACGCAGCCACCCGCAAGCGCAAGCAGTCCGAGATTGCCGAAGCCATCCAGGGGAAATTAAAGGGCGTTTCGGGAGCCAAAACTTTTGTGGTGCAAGACCAGACCATCTCCACGGGGCGGCGCGGAAGCGCACTGCCGCTCGAATACGTGATCCAGGCCACCAGCTACGATAAACTGCGGAAAGTGTTGCCAGCGTTTATGAAAAAAGTGGGCGAAAGCGATAAATTTCAGGGCAACGACGTGAATTTGAAATTTACCAAACCCGAGATCAGGTTAGAAATTGACCGCGACAAAGCACAAAACCTCCAAGTGTCGATTCAAGACATTGCCCAAACGCTCCAATTGGGGTTGTCGGGGCGGCGTTTTGGGTATTTTTTAATGAACGGAAAGCAGTACCAAGTGGTGGGGCAGATCGAGAAATCGGACCGAAACGACATCATGGATTTAAAATCTTTGTACGTCAAAAACGCGCGTGGAGAGCTGATTCAATTGGACAATTTAGTGAAAATAACCGAGCAAAGTTCGCCGCCGCAGCTTTTTCGCTTCAACCGGTCGCTGTCGGCCACCGTGTCGGCGGGCTTGGCAAAAGGCACATCCCTCGGCGACGGTATCAAAGAAATGGACCGAATTGCGAAAGAAGTCTTGGACGACACCTTCACGACTACCCTCGATGGCACCGCCCGCGAGTTTCGCGAAAGTTCGTCGAGCCTGCTCTTTGCCTTTGCCCTGGCCTTGGTGCTCATTTACCTCATTTTGGCCGCCCAGTTCGAATCTTTCATCGACCCAATTATTATTTTGCTTACCGTGCCGCTGGCCGTTTGCGGGGCGCTGCTGTCGCTCTGGGATTTTGGTCAAACGCTCAACGTGTTTTCGCAAATCGGGATCATTACATTGGTGGGGCTCGTCACCAAAAACGGAATCCTGATCGTGGAGTTTGCCAACCAGCGCAAAGAGACCGGACTCACCAAAACCGAAGCCGTGCGCCAAGCGGCCGTGGCGCGTTTTCGACCTATTCTGATGACCAGCCTCTGCACAATTCTGGGTATATTGCCCATTGCGCTGGCACTTGGGGCGGGCTCAGAAAGCCGCGTTTCAATGGGCATCGCCGTGGTGGGTGGCCTCATGTTTGCCACGGCACTCACGCTCTACATCATCCCAGCGGTTTATACGTACCTGTCCAAAAGCCACAAAGAGGCCATCGGCGAGCAAGAACTTAAATCTGAGAAGGCAGGAGACGTAGCGGTATAGTTTTGTCCTGCTGACGCAGCATGGGGTCGCCCGCGCGGGCATCCAATTCTACGAGCGATAAACCAAGCAAGGCCAGCACTTGGATAGCGCTGACCGATGGCGTGATGGTAGTTATTTTTTTGTAAAAATATTTTGTCTAAATGTAATATTTGTTTTACATTTGGGAAAAGTATTTTTTCTCAAACTAAACTCTATTAACAGCCATGAAAACCAAACTACTTTTGCCAAGTTATTTTAGGACAATCGGCTGGATTGTCTTCGTTCCTTGTTTTGTCTTAACGCTTTTGAGCCTTATTTTTTCAGAATCCGACTGGTTTCCGCCGCTCAACTTTTTTGAGAGTAGTCACGTGTTTTCGCGGTGGACTACATGTAGAAATTTTAATTCTAATATTTTTGCCAACGACGATTTTGCGGGCGAAATCTTGATGACTCTAACGACGTTGGGCTTTTTTTGCGTGGCTTTTTCGAGGCTACAAATAGAAGACGAATGGATTGGTAAAGTTCGCTTGGAGTCGTTGCTTTGGGGTTTCTATTTGCATACTGGTTTCTTTATTATAGCCACTTGGGGCAGCTACGGCCTTAATTTTTACATTTGGTTGGCGTGGAATATGCTGGTAGCACCTGTTACTTTTTTGGTGCGTTTCAATTGGATTGTTTACGCGAAACCCTACTTTGAACAAAAGAAACTGGCCGCATGACCAACACCATTCACGTAGAAAGAGCTATAAAACGCATTACGCAGGCCGATTTGGCGGCGGCCGTGGGCGTGTCGCGGCAAACCATCAATGCGCTCGAGGCAGCCAAGTATGTACCCTCGGTAGTACTGGCCATGAAGATAGCCCGTTTTTTTGAAAAGCCCGTTGAAACCATTTTTGAGCTAACTATCGAAGACTGACGGAAAGGCAGAATGCAGTTCGGTGTTTGGCCGTCTCATTCTGCTAATATTTGTTTCAATTTTCTCCGCAGTTTGTCGCCCTTCAAATCCTTGGCAACAATTACTCCATTTTTGTCGATCAAAAAGTTGGTTGGATAGTATGAAATCCCGTAGATTATTGCAGCCGTGTTTTTGTCGCCCTTCAAATCGCTAACGTTGGTCCAAGTGAGTTTGTCTTTTTCGATCGCTTTCAACCAAGTTTCTCGGTTTGTTTCTGCCCCAACTCCCAGAATCTCGAAGCCCATGTTTTTGAACTCATTATAAACTTCAACCAACCCAGGATTTGATTGCCTGCATGGCCCGCACCAAGAGCCCCAAAACTCCAATAAAACCACCTTTCCGTTGAAATCAGAGAGCTTTATAGGATTATTTTTTGTGTCATTTTGGGTGAAGTCCGCGTATCGATCTCCAACTTTCACGTTTTTGTTCAAAGAAATAAACTCCGCAATACTTTTTCCGTAGGCTGTGTTTTTCAGTTCAATCGAAAGGTCATCGAAGAGTAATGTCGCGGTATCTTTACCCCAAGTGGAGGCGTAACTGCTCAGTAAGTGCGCGCTTATGATCGAATTGGGGTTCTCTTTGACGAAGCGTTTTTCAATGTTGCTTCTTTCTGTTTCGGAGGAGTTTTCTAACGACAAGTTCAATTTATTTTGCTCATCTTGCGTTTTAGAGCCAGTAATGGTTGCCTTCCTAAAACCGCCTTTCTTCGCCTCAAACCGAATTGTGCCGCTCTCAATCCAAAAGAATTTATAGTCACTGTAGTTCTGCGTTCGGAGCAAAGCATAAACCACGTCCGACTTTATAACTCCCTCGAAAGTGAAGGATTCGCCAACCACGTAGGTGGAGTCGATTTTTTTGTCACCCTCGTCCGTAAAGTCCAAGTACAAAACGGTATTGTTCACAAACCCTTTTGCTGTGCCAAGTATTTTAAATTGGTGCAGTTGGCCAGATGAAAAAGTTAATTGCAATGTCAATATTAAAAACAATGCTGTGTGTTTAGACATCTGATTGAAGGTTTTATTTCCCGCCCGTTCGGTAAATTTCACGTGATCGTTTCAAAATTCAAAGATGCGTTAGAATGGAAAGCAAACTAACACAAAAACGAACTTACTAACAAACGTTTCAATACCCGAAGGTGCGATTGAAGGGCGCGTTCGACGGCGCAAAACGTGGCGGCATACCAGGAGTTTCAATACCCGAAGGTGCGATTGAAGGGACGCGCGAAGTGAAATTTCGTTTCAATGATGAAAAGTTTCAATACCCGAAGGTGCGATTGAAGGTCAGTCAAATATTTGGCAAAGTCTTCTCCCATTTCAGGTTTCAATACCCGAAGGTGCGATTGAAGGGAAGAGATAATGAGTGTATTGTGTTGCTTTTTTTAGTTTCAATACCCGAAGGTGCGATTGAAGGGCAACACGACAAAGGAGTTTATTGAGGCCAATGACAGTTTCAATACCCGAAGGTGCGATTGAAGGAAATTTCCAATTTGAGGTTTGAGGAATATATGAATGTTTCAATACCCGAAGGTGCGATTGAAGGGCATCCCAATATTTTACCCATTCTCGAAACGTCCCGGTTTCAATACCCGAAGGTGCGATTGAAGGGTCATTGGAAACTTCGATTTTAGGGGTTTAAGGATGTTTCAATACCCGAAGGTGCGATTGAAGGGCTTCTGGGTCGCTGGTAGTGTGAGGGTTACGAAGGTGTTTCAATACCCGAAGGTGCGATTGAAGGGCATCCCAATATTTTACCCATTCTCGAAACGTCCTGGTTTCAATACCCGAAGGTGCGATTGAAGGTTAGCCCCCGCAAAAACCAGCTTGCGTGTCCGCAACGGTTTCAATACCCGAAGGTGCGATTGAAGGATTCATGAAAAGTAGAGCCAAAAGCAAATGCTTTTTGTTTCAATACCCGAAGGTGCGATTGAAGGTTATGTTCTTTTTGTTTATTGTTTAAACTGTTTTCTTGTTTCAATACCCGAAGGTGCGATTGAAGGTTCCCGAATGTGTATTGGTTGCAGGGTGAAATAAAAGTTTCAATACCCGAAGGTGCGATTGAAGGGCCCCCTTTATTTTTTTTAGGCTTTTTTCCTGTTTAGTTTCAATACCCGAAGGTGCGATTGAAGGGCCTGGCCGCTGCGGGCAGCCCCAAAACACGCGCCCCAAGTTTCAATACCCGAAGGTGCGATTGAAGGTCTGCCCATTTTGGTACTGCACTTTGTAGGCCAGCGCGTGTTTCAATACCCGAAGGTGCGATTGAAGGAGCTGGGCCTCAAAAATATGGTGCCGCAGCAGTTTTGTTTCAATACCCGAAGGTGCGATTGAAGGAGTGCAAAATTGACGCTGGGCTGGCCTCGGGATTGGGTTTCAATACCCGAAGGTGCGATTGAAGGGCACGTTTTCGGAGTACTGTTTTCCCTCAATAATTTGTTTCAATACCCGAAGGTGCGATTGAAGGGATGTATATCCAGTGCCATATTCTTCACCTTGTTTGTAGTTTCAATACCCGAAGGTGCGATTGAAGGAGTATTTGGTAGGCAGCCCCGCAGAATA
>JAAFKE010000027.1 GCA_013298215.1 Cytophagales bacterium
CCTGTGGAGAATATCGGAACGGTCCGCCGCTGCGGTCGAACTGATGACCTCTCGCCTGTGGAGAATATCGGAACGGTCCGCCGCTGCGGTCGAACTGATGACCTCTCGCCTGTGGAGAATATCGGAACGGTCCGCCGCTGCGGTCGAACTGATGACCTCTCGCCTGTGGAGAATATCGGAGTCGAACCGATGACCTCTTGCATGCCATGCAAGCGCTCTAGCCAGCTGAGCTAATCCCCCATTGTGGGTGCAAAGGTGCGAGATATTTTGGTGTTTTCCAAAAAAATAGTGTGATAAAATATTTTTTGGCACTGAGTGGCTTTTTTGTTTCTACTCTTTGAGCCAGAACGCACAGGCATTAAATTTACTGCTTGCGCGCTACTTAGACCAAATATTTCTTAATATTGACCCACCAATTTGTGCAATGACAAACACCGCATCTAAAGTAAAGACCCTCGAAGAAACAGTGAGCCTCGCCCAGCAGTGGCGCGAGGCTGGGCAAACGGTTGTTTTTACCAACGGCTGTTTTGATATTCTACACCTGGGTCACGTAGATTACCTGGAAAAAGCCCGTAATCTGGGCCATAAACTGGTGCTGGGCATTAACACCGACGCGTCGGTGGGGCGCATAAAAGGCCCCCTGCGCCCCGTCGTAGATCAATACGCCAGGGCGAGGCTCATGGCCAGTCTGGCGTTTGTGGATGTGGTGGTGCTGTTTGATGAATCTACGCCAGAAAGTCTGATTCGGGCCATAAAACCTGACATTTTGGTCAAAGGAAACGACTACAGCCCCCAAAACATCGTTGGCGCAGATTTTGTTGTTGCAAATGGCGGGTCGGTAAAAACCATTCCGTTGGTAGATGGCTACTCGACTTCCAAAATAATCGAAAAAATTAAAAAAGCCTTTTAAACTAAAAAACCATGTTGATTCTCATTTCACTTGTTATGATGGGCGTAAGTATGCTGGTGAGCAACCGCCTCAAAAGCAAATTTGCCCACTATTCCCAATTTGGCCTCGCCAACGGAATGTCGGGTGCGCAGATTGCCCAAAAAATGCTCAACGACAACGGCATCTACGACGTGAAAGTGATCCACGTGCCAGGCCAGCTAACCGACCACTACAACCCCGCCGACAAAACCGTGAACCTCAGCGACGATGTTTTTGGTGGGCGCAGTGCCGCTGCTGCCGCCGTGGCCGCCCACGAATGTGGACACGCCGTGCAACACGCCCGCGCCTACGCTGCGCTAAAAATGCGCTCCGCGTTGGTGCCTGCCGTCAATATTTGTTCTACGGTTATGAACTACGCCAACATGATCTTGTTGGGTTTTGGTGGGTTTATGTTTGCCAATTCGGGGTCAATGCCCAGTGCAATTTTGCTGGTGCTGGTGGCGGCCAATTTAGGTTTGGTGGCTTTTGCGCTCATCACGCTGCCAGTTGAGTACGATGCCAGCAACCGCGCCTTGGCTTGGATGAAGTCGAGTGGGGTGGTAACGGGCGGCGAGTACGACATGGCCGAAGACTCGCTCAAATGGGCGGCACGCACCTACGTGGTGGCAGCTTTGGGCGCGTTGGCCAACTTGTTTTATTTTTTGATGATGTTCCTCAACCGGCGCGATGACTAAACAAACCAATAATGGGTAGAATATTAATAATAAACGGCCCAAACTTGAACCTTTTGGGCAAGCGCGAGCCGAGCATTTACGGCTCCCAGACTTTTGAGGCGTATCTCGAAGGCCTGAGAACTACTTTTGGGGGCATCGAGTTGCACTATTTTCAATCGAACCACGAAGGTGCGCTCATTGACAAAATACACGAAGTAGGCTTCGATTTTCAGGGAATCGTCATCAACGCTGGCGGTTTAACGCACACCTCGGTGGCACTGGCCGATGCCCTGTCGGCGGTCACAGCCCCCGCCGTGGAGGTACACATTTCTAACATCCACGCCCGCGAGGCGTTTCGGCACCACAGCTACTTGTCGAGCCGCTGCAAGGGCATGATCTGTGGCCTCGGACTGAAAGGATACGAGTTGGCAGTGAGGTTCTTGACGGAGGTTTGAGAGCGGAGCAACAAAAAAGCCACCAACCAAGGGTCAGCGGCTTTCGGTATCAACCAACTACTCTATAATTATCGTTATTTACCAATGCGGTAAAATGTTCTAAACTGCAGACCCATCACCAGGTTTTGTCGCTGATAGGGTACATTTATGACCTGAAGTTTCAGCGAAGGGTTTAGCTGAAACGACACGTTCTTCCACCTTTTTTCGATGCCCGCTGCCAGTACTATGTTGTTGAAAAACGGGTTTCGCAACCTTTCGGTAAATGCCCCTTGGTTGGCATCGGGGTTTGGGCGCGGTACAAAAGGGCCAGGCTCCCGCCGGTTGAACGACGTGTGCCGGCTCAGTGCCAGGTCAAATTCGCTGCCCGCCGAAACCGTGAGTGTGAAGTCTGATTTGATGGGCATTCGGTAATTGATGTATGCGGGCAAGATCACCAAACGCTCCGTTGCTCTGATGTTTTCGGCCCTAAAATTGGGTGGGCCGTTCTGTTGGTCTCGACTTTGGTCCCTAAAATCGTCTTTGGTGCGCCGTTTAAACTGGTCTTCATCGGCATACTCCTGCGTGCCGAGGGCAGCCACACCCGCCCCAGTTGTAATGCTCCACCGCTTGCTCACCAACACCTCGGCCAGCAGCCCGGCACCCACTAAGTTTGGGTAGAGATTGCCGCCCAAACCAACCCTAAGTTTTAGGTTTTCTAAGGATATGTCTGGCCATTTTAGCTTGACTCGGTCGCGTGCTGGCGGCGGTGCTACCGTACTGACGGTAAACTGACTGAATGCCGATGAGGGCAAAACGTGCGCAATTCTCAAATTTGAATCTGGAATAAAAGGCTTGGCGACCAGCAGATTGGCCGAAAACGCGTTCTTTATTTCGGCTTGGTCGGGGGCAGCGGCTTGGTCGTTGCCACTAAATTGCGTCGTAAGAGGTGCATTGTTTCTGGTCTCGGAATAGTTTTTTTCGGACCCCGTGCCGCTTGATCCACCTCGACTGCCTTTTTTAAGCACTGATCTGTTGGCCGAAATAGTCTCCTGTGCCGTCCCAAAGTCGCTTTCCTGGCTTCCTTGGGCCACGTCCAACAGCTGTGCTTTCCGCTCTTTCTTTGTTCTACCAGCCACAGCACCACTAATGTTTTTTGCATTTGCATCTAACAAAGCTGTTACAGTTCTATTGTCAGATTTTTGCCCATACACCCCCTCTGCGGTTGCTTCATTGTCTGTTTGTTGCCCATAAACACCTTCTGCCGCTGCCTGGTGGCTGCTACTGTTTGGGGTTGATAGCGACTGTGTGCTCTCGCGGGCATCTAACCGAACGGCGGCTTTGTCTGTTTCTATTTGCACGGCATCTGTTTTTTGAGAAATTGCCACCGTCAATTTTTCGACTTTTTGGCTCAATTCGGACACCTGTTTGAGTAGAGTTTTATTTACATAGTTTTGGTATAAAAGGGTTGATAATAAGGCTGTTACTGTAACGGCAGTGATGGAATACGAAATGCCCGTTCCGAACTTTTGCCAGAAACTCAGTGGCAAATGTTGGCGAACGTATTTGTGTATTCGGTCGGCCTCATCGGGGTAGGCGGGTGGATGCAGCTCCTCCACTTTTCGGCGGAAGGCGTCATCAAATTGGTCAGTTTTCATTTATCTTACGGTTCCTTAACGCATAAATATCGTATAATTCTGGGTGGGCTATTTTTATCATCTGCTGTAATTTTAGCCGGGCATCGCGCAGGTTCGACTTCGACGTTCCCTCCTGAATACCCAGCCGCTCGGCTATTTCGCGGTGGTTGTAGCCCTCTACCACGTGGAGCATAAACACCATTCGGTAAGCTGGCGGAAGTTTCTGCACGAGTACCATGATCTCGTCGGCTGATATTTTGGTCAGCACGTCGGGATCAAAATCTGTTACCTCACCGCCCGCATCAATTGTACTGTTGAGTCGATACTTTTCGTTGCTCCGGTAGTAATCGATGGCGGTGTTTACCATAATTTTCCGAAGCCACGCCCTAAACGACTGCGCGTTGTCGTACTTACTCAAATTAGAAAACACCTTCAAAAACCCGTCGTTAATAATCTCCTCGGCCTCTTGCTCGCTGCTGGCGTACCGAATACAAATACTCTTAGCATACCCCAAAAACAGCGTAATCAGTGTTCTTTCGGCCTGCTGGTTGCGTGCCAAGCAAGCTGAAAGCACACTTTGCAGGTCTTTTTCGTTGAAGGTTATTTTTTTGTCAAAAAACAAAGTTTAGCGGTGTTTGGTTGGGTAGCGTCCGTTACAAATACGCAACTGACGCGCAAAAGGTGGGGCGGGTCTGTAAATAAATAAACTTCGGTAGCCACCCCACCTTTCGGCAAGTAGGCCTCGTAATGCTATTTGAAAACGAATTTGTCGATCGATGCCAATACATACTGGCCGTTCCTTTTTACTAATTTCTCACAATTTAGCTTTATTCTAACCATGAAAAAAGTAGTAGTTAGCCTCTTTATGCTGGCCAACATTGCGTTGGTGTCGTGCAGCAAAGACCTCATGTCGCCCGCCGATGAAACTGTCAGTGCATCCAATGCCCGCGCAGCTGCGGCAGCACCCGACACGGCGAAAAACAAAAAGCCGTGCAAAGACAGCACGAACCACACCGACAGTACCCGCCACGAGCGCGACAGCTTGCAGCACGACCACCCCAAAAACGACACTTTGAAGGCAAATAAGCCGCCCAAGGACACCGTAAATCAAGGGGGACAAAAACCTAAGAAGAAGAAAGGAAGATAATGATCTATTTCTTCGAGTAAATGGCCCGAACATTGTTCGGATCATTTACTCGAAGAAATATTTTATTGAACGATCGGCGCCAACGCGCTGTTTGCCTATTCAAAAGTCCATTAGTTTTTTAGACCGTTGAACGCAAATAAGCCAAAAAAGACCGATAAAGCTGCCCATGGTGGCCTAACGCCCGAAGATTTTTACACCAACGAGCAGGGTTTCATGGTCTTCACGGAGGCGCACCACCGCAAGCGTGGCTACTGCTGCAAGAACGGGTGTTTGCACTGCCCATACGGCTTCAAAAAAATGGGCGACACGTAATTACTGCATCATTAGGTATGCCTTGATGAACCCGTCCAGATCGCCGTCCATCACCCCTTGTACGTTGGATGTTTCCACGCCAGTTCGCACGTCTTTCACCAATTTGTAGGGGTGCATTACGTAGTTTCTGATCTGACTGCCCCACTCAATTTTCTTTTTATTGGCCTCCACATCGGCGCGTGCGGCGTTGCGTTTATCAATCTCAATTTGGTATAATTTCGATTTCAAAAGGCGCAAAGCCACGTCGCGGTTCATGTGCTGGCTCCGTTCTTGCTGGCATTCAATCACCAGACCCGACGGTGCATGGCGCAACCGCACGGCGGTTTCTACTTTGTTCACGTTCTGGCCACCCGCTCCGCCCGACCGAAAGGTATCCCACTCAATGTCAGCGGGTTTTATTTCTATTTCGATGCTGTCGTCTACCAGTGGGTACACATATACCGACGCAAAAGAAGTGTGTCGGCGGGCGTTGGAGTCGAACGGCGAAATTCTTACCAAACGATGCACCCCGTTTTCGGACTTCAAATAGCCGTAGGCAAGCGAGCCATCAATCTGAATAGAGGCCGATTTTATACCCGCTCCGTCGCCGTCTTGGTAGTCCACCTGGGTTACTTTATAATTGCTTTTCTCGGCCCAACGGATGTACATTCGGTACAGCATTTCGGCCCAGTCTTGGCTCTCCGTGCCGCCCGCGCCCGAATTTATCTCCAAGATGGCATTGAACTGGTCTTCCTCATTTGAGAGCATCTTTTTTAGTTCGACCTCCTCCAAAACCAACAACATTTTTCGGTACTCTACCTCTACCTCCGTCTCAGTGGCTTCGTGGGCTTCAAAAAACTCTTGGAGGGTTTCTAAATCGCCCAGTTGGACGTTGAGCTTGGCAAAGTCTTCGGTCCAACCTTTGAGGGTTCGGACTTCCTTCATTGTCTTTTCTGCTCTTTCCGAATCGTTCCAAAATTCGGGTTGCATCTGCACTTGTTCTAACTCGCCGAGGCGTTCAATTTTGCTATCGTAGTCAAAGATATCTCCTCAAAGCCGAAACACGGGCTTTCAAGTCTTTCAACAGGTCTGTTGTCATTACTTTTTTTGGTTTATATTTAAAATAATTCAGTGTTCAATCAACCGCTGGCAGGTTGTGCCAACCATGCCGTTATTTCAATTTTTGCACGGCCGTTTTAATGCGCTCTATGGCTTCAATGAGGTTTTTGTCGGACGCGGCGGTGGAGATTCTCAGGCAGTTTGGCGCCCCAAAACCCGAACCCGAAACCGTGGCCACGTAAACCTCGCTGAGTAGGTACGAAGCCAGGTCATCGCAATTATTAATGGTAGTGGTGCCGTCGGTTTTTCCAAAATAATGGCTCACATCAGGAAAGGCATAAAACGCTCCCTGTGGCACATTTACCTTGAAGCCCTCGATGGTTTTGAGCAAACCCACCACCAGGTCGCGGCGGCGGGCGTAGGCCTTCGACATCTCTTGGGTGGGTTCCATGGGGCCGTTCAAGGCGGCCAAAGTTGCCCGCTGGGCAATTGAGTTGGTACCAGAAGTTACCTGCCCTTGAAGTTTTTCAACGCCGTCGGCAATCCATTTGGCGGCGCCAATGTAACCAATCCGCCAGCCCGTCATGGCAAAACCCTTGGCCACGCCGTTTACGGTTATGACGCGGTCTTTGATGGCCGCAATAGTGCCAATGCTAAAATGGCCTTCGTCCGTAAAATTAATGTGTTCGTAAATTTCGTCGGCAAGCACAAAAATATCTTCGTGTTGCTCAATAATGGCTGCCAATGCGCGGAGCTCGGCTTCCGAATAAACCGACCCAGTTGGGTTGTTTGGCGACGCGAACATGACGATCCTGGTGCGCCCCGTAATGGCTGCTTCCAGCTGCGCGGGCGTTACCTTAAAGTCGTTCTCGAACGAGCCCTCTACCACCACGGTCTTGCCTTCGGCCAGTTTCACCATTTCGGAGTAGCTCACCCAGTAGGGGGCCAGAATCACTACCTCCTCGCCGGGGTTCACCAGCACCTGAATCACGTTGGCCAAAGAGTGTTTTGCACCCGTCGAAACAACGATGTTTTCGGGTTTCCAGTCTAAGTTGTTTTCGCGCTTAAATTTATCAGCAATCGCCTGGCGCAGGTCGGCGTATCCCGCCACGGGCGAGTACCCGTGAAATCCCGCGTCGATGGCATCTTTGGCGGCATCGCAAATGTGTTTTGGGGTTTTGAAATCAGGCTCGCCCACGCTCAAACTAATCACTTTGTGGCCTTGGGCGGCCAGTTCGCGGGCTTTTTTGGTCATTCCGAGCGTAGAAGATTCTTCCAGGGCATTGATACGGTCGGCCAAAAGACTCACTGATTCGACAAATGCTGACATATTTGTTTTATGTAGATATTAATTTTTTAATAAATTGTGGGCAAAGTTACGCGTATAAACAGTACTTAGCGACGATGTTCCTCAAAAAAATAGCAGATATTTCAATCAAAAACGGTCAGATTGGTATTGTGCGGGGTGGTTTTCCCAGCGTGGTGGCCTTAGAATTACAAATAGCCCAACTTCCCTACGAGGGAGCCGCCCAGAATAAAAACCCCGACGTTGAAAATTCTCGCCTCCCACCTTTCATTCAAGTTTTTTATTATTTGTTTTTTCAGCGGTATGCCGTTCCGAGCCAAGACGCGTTTTGGCAAACTTACTGCAACTGGACCGAGCAGGCCGCCGACCGCGACATGTATTTTAGGTATCAGTCGAATACTTTTGCCGCCCAAGACGTAAAAAATCGATTGCTGCGTTCCTATCCGTCGCTCATCAGAGACCTTCACTTCTACTTTGTGTGCCTCGAAAGCTCCCTTTTTGAAGAGGTGGTGTACTCGCTTAAAACCGATTTTGAGCTCGGTATCGATCTGTCGATTACCTACAAAGGCAAGCATTACGCAGTTTCGATTTTTACTGACACCCGCCGAGGACGCGCCTTTAAGCAAAAGAAAGACAAACGCCACGATTATTCTGGTGTGACAGAAATAGTTTTGGACGTGAATTTAAACGACTTAGACAAGAAAGGAAACTTTTTTTTGATGGGATACAGCCACGTGCAGCGACTTTTGGTGGCCATGCAAGCCAGCGCATAGGGTGAGTGGAAAATAAAATTTGCGGGCGGCCGAGTAGAAACTGGCCGCCCGCAAAGTAAATTATTTGGCCGCTGTTTTGGCGGGCTTGGGCGCAACCATCACGCTGAGGCGCTTGCCTTCCAAACGCGGCTCCTGGTCGGGTTTGCCAACTTCTTCCAAGCCTTTCAAAAAACGTTCGATGAGTTTGTAGCCGATGTCTTTGAAAACGATTTCGCGGCCCTTGAACTGAACAAACACCTTTACCTTTGCGCCTTCTTTCAAGAAATTGACGGCGTGTTTGAGTTTAAAATCGAAGTCGTGGTCGTCGGTATTGGGCGAAAAACGCACTTCTTTCACCACCACTTTGGCGGCTTTTGCTTTGATTTCCTTCTGTTTTTTCTTTTGTTCGTACTTGAACTTGGAGTAGTCTGTTATTTTGCAGACTGGCGGGGTGGCGGTGGGGGCAATTTCAACCAAATCGAGTCCCTGAGCGGCGGCCATCGCTAAAGCCTTGCTAATTTCGTAGATGCCAGGTTCGATGCCTTCGCCTACCAAACGGACTTCGGGAACGCGGATGCGCTCATTGATTTTAAAGGGTTCTTCTGGTTGGAAGCGACGCGGGTCGCGGTTGAAACTCTTGTTTGATTTGTTAAATTGTTGCGCCATTCAGCTTTTTATTAGTTAATATTTACCGTAAAACCACATTGATTGGGTAAAAGTTTGCTAAAACTATACATTGAACCGAAAATTACAAAATAATTGGCGGTTTAAAGTTAGAATTAGGCTTGTGTTTTTTCAAAAAGTCAAATATAAACCCTAATTTCGGCCAATAAACTTTTTTTATGAAAAACTTTGCCCAAATCCTTGCCATCAGTGCTCTGAGTTTGCTAACGGTTGCAGCCTACTACGGTTCAACGCGCGGCTTCGGGCTCAGAGACCTCAACAACGCCAATATTCGGGCTGAGGCCCAGAAGCAGACCATTCGCAACGGTGGCCACAGCTACTTTTGGGGCCGCACCATTCGTGGTGGGGGAATGCGTTTTGGGAAGTAATCTCAGCGTTGAAAATTTTTAAACAACGCCTCCGACTGAATTGGCACCATTACCTCGGCCCGAACTACCCCTTCTGATTCTTGATCGATGCTAAACTGCGCATCGCTGCCGTATATGAGTTCCAGGCGTTGTTCGGTATTTTGCAGGCCCAACCCGCCCGATTCTTTGCTGCCCAAAGTACCCGTGTTTCGGATTACAATGTGCAGTCGCTCGTTTTTCCAAACACTAACGATGGCGATAAATCCACCCTGGCGGGCTTTTTGCACGCCGTGTTTGATGCCGTTTTCGACCAGCGTTTGCAGCATCATGGGCGGCAGGTGCAGGTAGAGCGTTTTGGGGTCGAGGTCGATTGTAAACGAAAGGCGGTCTTCGTACCTGATCTTTTCGAGGGCTAAATAATCCTCCACCGTTTTCATTTCCTCGCGCAATTCGACAGTTTTGCGGCGGTCGGCCAGCAGCGAGTTTCTCAAAATATTGGCCAATTGTGTAACGCCCGCAATGGCGCGGGTGGGGTCTTCGGAAATGAGCGCCCTAATGCTATTGAGGGCATTGAAAGTGAAATGCGGGTTTAGTTGCGAGCGCAACACCTTGGCTTCGGCCTCGCGCATGGACGACCTCAAAAGTATCTTTTCGATCTGCACCGTGCGCGAATTTTCGCCGTAATGATAGACGGTGTAGCTGCTAATCCAGATGAACATACTTTTACTCCACGACAGCAGATTTGACCAAAAAATGGCGGGCGACGACGTGATGAGCTCTTGGGCGTAGGCCAGGTCGTAGGGTAAATTTACGAGCGTCATAATTAGACCCAAAACAAGACCAGAAATGACGGTGCGCGGAATGAGCCGGTAGAGCGGCAACGAAACCCAGTTCCAGCGTCTGATAATGAGCCGGTAGATGTGCGTGAGCGTAATAGACAAAATAATATTGAGAATGCTCAGGTAAAACACCTCCACCTCGAAACCGGTTTCGAGGGTGTAAACAAAGTACTCGTACACGATAATGGCCGACCAGCCGATGATCTGGCACAGCCAGTACAGTTTTTGTTTGTTCAATTGCTTGGCAGGTTAGTCTATCAACAAATTTTGCGGGTCTAATTTTTGAAGGTGTGCCACGTCGTTGTGTTTTTGGATGCTATACGTCTGATCCTCGTATGAGTACTGCAACACGTACAGCCCCAGATTGCTGTGCTCAAAATAATCCATGAGCTCCAATGGTTTTTTGGTGAGGGTGGCCAACAGCACCCGCATGGCGCGTCCGTGCATGGCCACCAAAATGGTTTTTTCGGCTGGCCGCGCGAGCATCAAATTCACTACGGGTTGTTGACGTGCTTGCACATCGAGCGGGCTTTCGCCGCCGTCGGCAGGGAAAGCCAAGTCTCCCGATCGCCAGCGGCCAACGAGCATTTTATAGTAGGCATTGTCGGTATAATTTGGTATTAAACCCTCGCGTATTCCCCAGCTAATTTCGTTGAGACCCGCGTGGATCTCGCACGGGATGTTTTTGCCGACGAACCCAGCAACGGACTGGTGGGTTCGTTTGAGGGCCGAAACGTATATTTTGTCGAACGCCACGGCTTGGTACGCCTCATAAAAAGCCTTGGCTTGGGCTTGGCCGAGGGAGTTGAGGTCAGAATCGACGCCGCTGCCCTGCACGATGCCGCGCCGGTTGAAATCAGTCTCGCCGTGGCGGATCAAATAAATAATTTTAGTTTTCAAAGCTATTTTCTAATGAATGAACAACAAAGTGGGCTCAAAAACGGTTTATGTTTTAGCGCTCAAAGTTACGCAACCGAGTGTTAATCTGAACCACCGATTATAAAACTTAGTGCCATGGGTATTTTTAAAGAAGCCACCGCCGACAAACTGAACGACCTCGAGCAAGCCACCATTGTGACGCACCTGGGCATTGAGTTCATAGAAATCGGTGCCGATTTTATCACCGCCCGAATGCCCGTAGATCACCGCACGCACCAGCCCTTTGGCATTTTGCACGGTGGCGCATCGGTGGTTTTGGCCGAAACAATTGGCAGTACGGCATCTTTTTTGGCACTTAGTAGCCCCATGAAACAGCGCGCTGTGGGGCTAGAAATAAACGCCAACCACGTGCGCTCGGTGAAATCTGGGTGGGTTTATGGCAAGGCTACGCCTTTGCATTTGGGCCGCAGCACGCATATTTGGGACATTAAGATAACTACCGAAGACGACAAACTGGTTTGCGCCAGCCGCCTGACGATGGCGATCATAGATTTATAAAACCAAACTCATTATTTGCGCGTAGATTGTTGCAGCAGAGAGTTTAAAAAGATTTTTGTTAGAGGTTTAGGGTTTAAAAAGCCGTTTTGTATCTACGAAGCGGCTTTTTTGTGGCCCGAAAAATTGATTTGTCAAAAAAAAGGTGCGGGTGGGTGGCTGAGATAATTCTGAGAATGGAAGTGTACTTAGCCTCGAGCAGTATTCCAATAAAAAAGCCTCAAATCAACATGATTTAAGGCTTTTTTGAACTTGCTGTGGGAGTTGAGGGATTCGAACCCCCGACCCTCTGCTTGTAAGGCAGATGCTCTGAACCAACTGAGCTAAACTCCCTTTTCTCTCGATTTGGGACTGCAAAGGTGCAGGTTTACTTTTGATTGTCCAAATAAATGGAGAAAAAAAATCTCAAAAATGTGAAAATAAAATCTATCCTCTTGATAATCAATCACTCAAATATTAAATAAATATTGATGGTGTGGGTAGTCATGCTGGCAATGCCCACGCTATACACGTTGGTGGCTGGTTGTAGGGCGTTCATTAGGCCGTGCGCAAACCGTATTTCGAGCGTCAGTTTGCTGTGTTGGAGAAATTGCTCGAAGCCAGCGCCGTAAACAATGCTAAAATCGCGGCTTTTAGAGTTGAGTGTGTTTAGGGCCAGCTGCTGGCGTTTCACGTTGGTTTCTACGCTAAACTGGCCGCCCGCCACGGCATACATTCGGGTGTTCATGCGGCGCTGAGATTTGTATTTGAGCAGCAGCGGAAAATCCACCCAGGCCGTCCAGTCTCTGAATGCGGTGTGCTCAAAGCCTCGGTTGAAACGGTACGTGACCGCCCGCCCCGACAGCGACAACGTGGGCGTGAAGCGCAGATCGAAATGCTCATTGAGAACGTAGCTTACAATTCCGCCCGCGTTGATGCCGCTCTTGGTGGGCGAAAAGATGGCATAGGCCGAATCTCGGCTCACAAAAGCGTCGGAGTGCCTAATGTTGAAGCGTGTAATGGCGGTGCCAAACTGAATACCGAGGTGAAACCGTTTGTCGTCGTAATTTTCCTGAAACTTACGCTTGTAAACGCTCTGGGCGTGCGCCCCGTTGAGTGCTACAAGTGAGAGAACAATTATTTTTTTCCAACGTAAATTGAGCAAATTCCGAACGTGAGTGGTATGCATTGTGTGTTTTTAAATCCCGCCTGTTGGTATATTTTCAGAAAATCGTCACCATCTGGAAACGCCTTCACCGATTCGGGCAAGTAGGTGTAGGCCGACGTATCTTTGGACACAAGTTTTCCGATAACTGGTAACACATAACGAAAATAAAAATTATATAATTGTTTGAAGGGGAAACTTTTGGGTTTTGAAAATTCTACCACCACGCACGTTCCGCCTGGGCGCATCACGCGGTTCATGTCGGTGAGGCCCGCCAGTAGGTCTTGAAAATTACGCACCCCAAACGACGCAATGACGGCATCGAAGCTGTCGTTGTCAAACAATAGTTGTTGCGAGTCGCCAGTCCGAAGTTCAATGAGGTCTTGTTTGCCCATTTTCTTGATTTTTTCGCGGCCCACCGCCAGCATTCCCTCCGAAATATCGACACCGATTATTTTTTTTGGTTTCAACGCCAAGGCTTCGATGGCAAAGTCGCCAGTGCCGGTGGCAATGTCCAAAATAGTCATAGGTTTTTCTTTTTTGAGCAAACCGATGGCTTTTTTACGCCAATAAATATCCACGCCTGCGCTCAGGAGGTGGTTCAGAAAGTCGTATTTGGGCGATATGTTGTCGAACATTTCGGCCACCTGCTCGCGCTTCGAGCTGTCTTTTTCTTTATAGGGTACTACTACACTCATTGTCTTTTTGTTGATCTAAGTAAAAATAGTGGTCGGCCTTTTAGAGAGTAACCACTGTTTTAAAACCATTTGCGTGACGGTAAAGTTTGATTTTTTTTCAGTAACTCACTTTCTCGAAACTCGTGAAGACCGCGCCTGGGAGTTTTTTTAGCACTTTGATGTCGGTTAAATCGCGGTCTCCCCGCTCGCCCGACAGCAGGATGTTTCCGCACTGCTGGTAGTTTGTCCACGGCAATACAAAACCAGGTTTTTCGGCCTCGTATTTTGGGTAGTAGGCCCACTGCCACACCAAGTGGCTTTGTTTATCAACCCAGACATTGTATTTATTGTCGGGTGTGTTGCCCACATTTTTGAAGGTAAGTTGCAGTAAATCAGCTTCTTTACCGTCTTTGGTTTTGCTGTCTCCGAGGTGTTTTAGGGTCACGCCCGAGTCTTTCAGTTTAAAGGGCATCACGAGCCAGTAGCTGTCGTTTATCCAGGCTCCTTTGCCTATTTTGAGGTATTTGGTGAGCGAGTCAGCGTTGGTTTGTTCGGCCCCAAATTTAAAAATGCGACCTTTATTGGTGTTTATGTTCATTAAAATCACCTGGTCGTCGCGCACGTTTTCGATTCTAACGTCGCCCGTCCATTTATCCCAAACGTGTTTTCTAACCCCAAAAAAATTCCAGGTTACGTAACGCGTATCGTCCCAGTTTTTCCGTCCGCCCATGGCATTCATTGCCTGGTCGGCCACGGCAATGGCTTTTTGGTCGGAGTTGGTTTGGTCAAAATCTGGTGCAGCGGGGTTGTTTTGGGCTCCCGCATCCGAAAACGAAGCGACAAGAATCGCAATGAATAATTTCGAAAAACGTGTTTTCATATTTTTAATTGATTGGTAGATAAACGATTACGGTAAAATGAAGGTGGTTTGTTGTCTTAATCGCGCTTTTTTTGGAAGTGAAAAACGTTAATGCCCAAATAGGCCATCGTGCCGCGCGGCGGAGCTATGCCGAGCATCCCGCTAAAATTGCTGAAGCCAATAAAAGCTGGGCCAACCCGCAACGCCAGCCCCACCGACGGGGCATCGTTGCCCTCAACCCACGACACGGGCATCGAAAACTCTGTGTCTGCGTCCTCGAACCTGGGTGTAATGGTGAGCACCTGGGGCTGCCTAATGTCGGTTTCAGAAAAAGCCTGCCGCATACTTTTAGTAAAGCTGGCATTGATAAAAAAGGTTTTAAGTACTTGTAAGTCAGCGTCTATGTTTAAGTTTTTGGGTAGGTTGGTAGTGGCCCCAAAAGTGGTTTTGGGCGCGTTGCCCGCCCAGGTGTCCAGTGTTTTTGGGGCATTATTTATCAGTGCTTCCAACCGTGCTTGATCTACCACAAATTTGGGACTGCTTACCGTTTTCACTGTCCGCCCGCTTTGCGGATAAAGTATGCTGCCAACGTCGGTCAGGGCGGCACCCAAGCGCAGGGCGTAGTTGGCGCGGTGGGGGCGGGGGTCGCGGGCGCGGCCGAGTTCTATGGTCACGCCAGCATCAATGGCCCAGCCCGCGCCGTAGTTGCTCGATATGAGATCGCCAGCCCCGAACTGTTCGTTGGTGGCCTGGCTGTATCCGTAGCCATACTGCAAATTGCTGAGTTCGAGGTTGAACTCGGTCGGGTTGGTATTTGGCTTGGCTACAACCTGAAAACGGTCAAAACTCCCTTTCCAATAGGCGCTTCGCGCGCCCGACAAACGTTTTATACTCGCCCCAACTTTCAGACGGATTGGGTCGGTGTCTACCAGCGTGCCAGCCAAAATAAGTCCCATTTCAAAAAAAGAGTGCTGGTTCAACAAAAAACTCGACCCCGCGCCAGCGGTTGGTTTTATGTAGTAGTCATCGTCTAACCGCCAAAAATAAGCGTACCGAACTGCCTCTGGAAACCCGTAGCCCTGCTCAAAACCGCGCATACGGGTCTGGAAACCCACCGCAAAACGTGGCGAGAGGCTGTAATAAAAAGACGGGCCGCGCAACTCGGTCGATAGGTTTATGTCGCGCTGCGTGAAGGAGGCGATCACCTTCGATTTTCCGTACAGTTCGCTGGTGGTGTAGGGGGCTTTTATGCCGTGCAGGAGGGCATCGCTGGCAAAGTATTTAAAATACCGGCCGTTGATGCTGGCGTTTATAGTTACCACATTTACGTGTGCTTTATATTTTGTTCCAACAATGGCCGACGGGTTGAAAGTGGCACGATAAATTCCCATGTTATTGCTGACATTGAAGCCGGCCAACTCCTGGCTGAGAGCCAGCTGCAAGCAGCAAAATAGTGCCACCGATAGAATTATAGTCCGTTTTTTCATTGAAAAATTACTTCTGTATTTGATTTTGAGATTGATAGTAGTTGTTTCTGACAGTCAAATGTAACCATAATTAATAAAAATTGGGGATATTTAGTAGTAGCCACATCTTTTTGCAATAGTCAAGAGTAAGGTTGGTGAAAGGACAGCTGTCGTTCTAAAATTCGCACCACCAGCTTGCCTACAAACAACCTCATCAAATGGTTCAAGTTTAAGTCTGATCTCGTTCATTCTTCTGCGCAATATTGCGGATAAAATTGACTCAGAGCCCACGATTATTAACGTCAAAGAGGGGGCGAGTCTCACACCATTTAGAGGCATATTTTCTAATTAACGAGCTGGTAATTTTATGCTTGTTAGCGCAAATTGAAAAGTGGGTTTTTGGTAAGAAAGCCAATAAAAATATTTTTTTTAATAAATCCTAAATAATAATAAATTGGAATAAAAAAGGCTTTCTTAGTAGTAAGAAGGCCTTTTTTAGGTGTAATCATAGCGAGTTTGCTCTTAACAGAAAGAATGTAATGAAAGGTTAAAGGAGGTTTTGGCACAATTTTTGACATCAGCTATTGAGTGAAGCAAAACCCCTTATCACCCATGAAAATTTCGCGACTTTTTTTATCCATCATACTGCTTCTATCGGTTGTAGTATTGCATGCCCAAAGTGGATTTAAGTTTAAGCTAACCTATAACAGCACAACCCAAGAATATACGGCTCTTGCAGTGCCGAACTACACCCTTGCTACGGCTGGGGAGGTAGCCACTTCTCAATTGACTATCAAAGTCGATTCCTCTTTTAGGATAACTTCTCAAACCGACATCAGGGGTATTTGGAGTTATGCTACTTATAAAGGTAGTCTTATAGGAAATCCACCCCAAAATATTATTGCGTTTGGTTTAGGGCTAACTATGTCTAATCTTCCCATTGTTGCAAATAGCCCCATTGCGCTGTTTAGTTTCAAAGGCATTGGCTGTAAATCTTCGGTAAAGCTGATCGACGGTAACGACCCTGACGTGAAAACCTGGATCAACGGGGCGTTTTCGATCGGTTTGGCTCCCTCTATTTATGAGCGTTCATTGGTCGACGAGGAAGCCTACATTGGCAACGACGTACAGTCAGAGGTACTCTGCCAGACGCTGTTTCCGCCCATCATCAACGCTGATCTCTCGCTGAGAAAGGTGTTGCTAACAGACTGCCAGCGGGCTATCGGCCAGGAGGTAACGGTTCAGATGATTATTAAACGCCAGGATTCACTCGCCGATACGCTCGGCGGAATAGTGGTGAAGGACAGTATTCCAAACCAATTTACCGTTGTGGAGGCACTTCCTACCAAGGGTGCTTTCAACCCCGTTACGGGTCTGTGGACAGGCCTAAAATTAGCCGCTGGCGATTCTGCCATACTCACCATGCGCCTCAAAGTTGTGGGTGGCGCTGGTTTTGAGGGTGGGTTGGTTTGTAGCTACGCCGAAATAATAGCCATGGGTGGAACCGACCGAGATTCATCGCCCAACAATAAATCCGAAAACGAAGACGACAACGCCCGCATCTGCGCTAGCGTACCCATTGAGTTGTGTACCGCTCGAGGCGAAACAATGGAGCTTGCTGCTTCTGCCACTTACGCTTCCTACGCTTGGTTTTTGGACGGAGTGGCTATTCCGCAGGCCACTTCCCGTATTTATGTAGCGTCGGTGGCGGGCAAATACACCCTGAGAGTCAATCTGAACTCTTGTCCAGCTGAGGGCTGTTGCCCCGTAGTGATTACAGAAAAGTGCAGCATATGCCTTCCCGCCATTTGTGTTCCATTTGCATTTCAGCGAACCAGAAGGTAGGGTTCGGCTCGCAGAAATTTTAATAATTGTCTAATATGGAGCAGTTAGGTAACGTACCTAACTGCTTTTTTGTATTTTTGAGCCCGTTCGGGTCGCTGCTTGGCGTTTTAGGTAATTAATATTGTTCGTGATGTCAAAAATAGCAATTCTTGTAAGTTTGTTTCTTGGTTTTCAAACGCTGGCGTTTGCCCAAAAACGTGGCTATATTCAGCTCACCGCTGGGCCAAGTCTGCCGCTGGGTGAATTTGCTAAAAACGTGACTGGCAAGCAGTTGGCTGGCCTGGCGGGCGGTGGCTACGCTGCTGAAATAATAGGAGGCTACCGCGTTTTTAAAGACAACTTGGGCGTGGCCGCGCTGCTGAGTTACAACCAGAACGAGATTAACCAGGCCAACTTGCTGGTGCAGGCCGACCAACGCTTGGCGGCCAGTTGGAAAGTGAAAAATGTGGCGCATTGGAAAATGACTACCGCCTTGATTGGGCCGTACTGGCGGCTCGAAAAGGGTGCATTTCGAATGGACATTCGTGCCCTGGCGGGCATCGCACGCGTGGTTAGCCCAGCTTTTGCGCTCACTGGCACGTACCTAAACCGCGCTGCCAACGTAGAAACACAGTCGAAAACCGCCCAAGGGTTTGCCTTCGGCATGAGCGGGTCGCTGGCGTACACCATTTTTGGAAACGTGGCCGCGTGTCTGAACGTTTCGTATTTGCAAAGCCAAATTACCCTCCTGGATGTGCCCAGTACAACCACCATCGGGAGCATCAGTGCCGCTACGCTCAGTACCGAGACCCTCCCCGTGGCTGTGCTGAATACATCGGCAGGCTTGCGTTTTAGTTTTTAAAAACCAGTTTACCTCATTGAAAGATACTCCAACAATTGCTGACCCTCCGCTGGGATATTTCGGCTTCATTTGGCAAAATTTAGCGCAGTTTTTTTCGCACGCCTCCGCCCGAGCGGTGGGTCTCATATTTTTGTCAGACAGTGTTTTGTTTGGCACTTGGGTGGCGCATATTCCGTCGGTTAAGGCCAGATGGAACCTCTCCGACGGCCAACTGGGATTGCTACTTTTTGCCATGCCCATCGGTTGCTTTGTGATGAACCCCTTCACGGGCCGCATTGTTGGGCGTTTTGGGGCCGCCAAAACCTGTTTTGTGACCGCGCTGTCGCTAAGTGCCGCCCTGCTGGTTCCGCTCAGTACATCCCAAATATGGCTGGCGGCCTTCGGGTTGTTTTGGGCGGGGGTTTGCGCGGCTCTTCTCAACGTGGCCATGAACACCTGCGCCACCGCCGTGGAGTACCAAAGCAAAACCAAAATTATGTCGGCCTGCCACGGAATGTGGAGTTTGGGCGGTATGATCGGTGCGACCCTGTCTGGCATTGTTATTTTTCTCGGCATCTCGCCCGCCCTCCACGCCCTTTTTATGTGCCTTTTTGTGGCCACCCTGACGCTATTTTTGCGCCCAATCATCCAAAAAATACAAGAGCCACCCCACGTTGAGACCGCCAGCGGCGGCATCGTTAAGCTGAACTCAAACCTGGTATTAATGATTTTTGTGGGTCTATGTTTGTCGATGGGAGAGGGGCTTGCGTTCGATTGGAGTGCCGTTTATTTGAAGGACGTTGCCAAGGCCAGCAATCAAATAGCCGCCCTTGGTTTTGCCGCCTTTGCGCTGGCCATGACGCTGGGCCGCTTCGCCGGCGATGCCATCATTCCGCTCATTGGGCAGCGTCGAATTTTATTTTTCGGCGGTTTCGTGGCGGCCTCGGGCTTGGTGCTGGCGGTGGCGGTGCCCATTCCTGCGGTGGTTTTGGTGGGTTTTGTGTTGCTGGGTTTCGGGTGTTCGTTGGGTGCGCCCATTTTATACGCTGCCTCCATGCGCGTCGAGGGCGTTGCGCCCGCCGCTGGTCTGGCCAGTTTTGCTACTTTTAGTTTTGTGGGTTTTTTGGCTGGCCCCCCGCTCATTGGGTTCGTGGCGCAGCAGTTTGGTTTGGCGCACGGTTTGGTCATGGTGGGTGTGCTGCTGGCGGTATCGTCGGTGGTGTCGCGGTTCGTAAAATTATGAAACCCATACTACAACTTATCCGCTGGCCTAATTTATTGATTATGGCCCTGACGCAGTACCTGGCGCGTATTTTTCTGGTTGGCCCACCATCCAACTGGCGCAGCATTGTAATTGAGCCCGAGCTCACACTCATTGTGGTTTCTACGGTGCTCATTGCGGCGGCGGGTTACATTATCAACGACTATTTTGATGTCAAAATAGACCTTATCAACAAACCCGAGCGGGTAGTAATTGGCCGCTATTTGCCCCGTCGGCGCGCCATGTTGCTCCACCAAAGCCTCAGCGTGGCGGGGGTCATGCTGGGTTTGGTTGTTAGTAAATGGATATTTTTGTTCAATGGTTTTTGTATTACGTTGTTGTGGTTGTATTCGGAGCGGCTCAAGCGGCAGCCCTTCGTGGGCAACTTTGTGGTGGCGTTGCTGAGTGCGCTTTCGCTCTTGGTGATGGCCGTTTACTACGCCCACCACGTTGAACTAATTGCCACCTACGCCATTTTTGCCTTTTTTATAACGCTCATCCGCGAGATCATTAAAGACATGGAAGACCTCAAAGGCGATGCCAACCATGGTTGTAAAACCCTTCCTATTTTGTGGGGAATATCGTCCACCAAAAATTTCATTTATGGCCTCATCGCCCTGCTCATAGTCAGTCTTTACCTTGGTGCGTGGTGGTTAGATAGTATTTATTTAAGCGTTGTTTTTAGCGTTGTGATCTTACCAGCAGTGGTTTTTTTAACGAAAAAACTCGCCCGCGCCGACACCAAGCACGATTTTGGGCAGTTGAGCCTGGGCTGCAAGCTAATTATGATGGGAGGCATTTTGACGATGACCGGTATTTGAACGCTGGAACTATTATGCGCCTCAAAGCAGTTTGATGCTTACACTGGCCCGCAACATTAGGCCACTTGATTTTTTTTTATGTCCGACAAAAACCAGATAGCCAAAACCATCGATGCGCACAATCGGCGGGCATCGTATGAGTTCTTTTTTCTCGAAAATTTTACGGCGGGTGTTGTATTGACTGGCACCGAGATAAAATCGATCAGGATGAGCCAGTTCAATATGCAAGATGCCTTCTGTAGTTTTAAGGACGGGGAGTTGTTTATTACTAATTTCCACATCTCGCCCTACGAAAAAGGAACGCACTACAACCACCCGCCGCTGAGAGAACGGAAACTGTTGCTCAAAAAAAGAGAGCTTAAACGGCTGTCGATCAAACTCAAAGACCAGGGCTTGACCATCGTTCCGACGCGCCTGTACATAAACGACCGGGGGCGCGCCAAGTTTGAAATTGCCCTGGCAAAGGGTAAGAAATTGTACGACAAACGCGAATCGATCAAAGAGCGCGACGTGCAACGCGACACCGACCGCTATTAAGTAATAATGTTGAATTGTGAATTATTGAATAAGTATTTATTAGTTAAGTAGTTACGGAATAAAAAATGGCGATTGTTTGGTTAAAACTACTTAGGCCAATTTAATGTTTGGCCAACATTTTTTATTTACACCCCAAACCAGTATATTGCCCCAAACTCAAAAATAATCTTAGTGAGTATGAGCAGGAAAGTCTTAGTCTTAAACCAAGATTACACCGCACTCAGTATTATTTCCGTTCCGAAAGCCTTTTTGTTGGTCTATCTCAACAAGGCCGAGCTCGTCGCCGAATCCCAGACGCACGCCCTCCGAACAGTTTCGGAGGTGTACCCACTGCCAACCGTCATCCGCCTGCAACGCTACGTGTCGCTTCCCTACAAAGGTGTGATGATGAGCCGCCAGAATATTTTCAAGCGCGACGGCTACAAGTGCCAGTACTGCGCTGCTACCCAAGACCTTACGTTAGACCACGTTCTGCCCAAATCGCGCGGGGGGAAATCAAACTGGGATAATTTGGCCACCGCCTGCCGCCGCTGCAACGCCCGCAAAGGCGATTTCACGCCCGAAGAAGCGGCCATGCCCCTGCGCCAGCGGCCATTTAAACCGTCGTTCATTATGTTCATGCGCGACTATTCGGGCAATACCGAAGAAAGCTGGTTGCCTTTTTTGGCCAAAAAAGAAAAAAACGCCTACTGATTAGTCCGTTGCCTAACCGTTGCCTGTGTCTCCACAGGCGACGATGTACTTACGATTTTACTTGTCAGTGGGGACACTGACAAGGGCGAAAATTATCATTCACCTCACCCAAAAAAATGAGAAACTTCATCCTATCAGTCTTGTTCGTTGGCTTCTTTTTTGCGGAGACCACCGCCCAAAAACCAGTCGAAAAAACCCTGCTCTGGGAAATTACGGGCAATCAAATCTCGGCACCGTCGTACCTATACGGCACCATCCACGTGCTGTGCCCGCAAGATTTGGTGGTTTCTGACCAAGTCAAAGAAAAATTTGGTGTCGTCCAACAGTTGTATTTGGAACTTGATTTTGACGACCCCGCCATGATGCAGACCATGCAGAAAAATATGTTCATGAAGGACGGTGGTCAGCTCAAAAAACTACTTACTCCGTCCGAATATGCCACCGTGGCTGATTATTTCAAGGCAAAAATGGGCATGAGTTTGGATATGCTGGGCGGCATGAAACCATTTATGACGATGAGTATGCTGATTCCGTCGATGATGGAATGCCAGCCTGCTTCGTGGGAGATGTCGCTGGTGGAGATGGCAAAAAAGCAAAACGCCGAAGTGCTTGGTTTAGAAACCGTGGAGGAGCAGTTGGCTATTTTTGACAAAATAACCTACGCCGAACAAGCCCAAATGTTGCTAAAATTTGTGGGTGATTCAGAAAAAAACAAGGCTGAAATGGCTCAGTTGATTCAAGCCTACAAAGCGAAAGATGTGGCCGCGTTGGAGAAGTTGATTAAAGAATCGCCCGACATGGCCAACCACGCGGATGTGCTATTGAAAGACAGAAACGAGAAATGGGTGCCCAAAATAATAAAACACAGTGCCGAAAAACCAACCTTTTTTGCCGTGGGCGCGGGACATTTAGGCGGCGAAACGGGTGTCATAAATCTCCTCCGCCAGGCGGGGTATCAGGTCAAGGCCGTGTTTTAGGGCCAGCTGCTCCCTTTCCGAAAGCAAATAGTGATAGTGCCAGTGCGTAGTGGTAGGCATCGGTTGGGTTGATAGGTAGCCCAAAACTACCCACTTTGGTGGCAATGCCCGCCACCATCACGGCAAGTACGAACCAAACGGCGGTTTTTTGTTTTTGAAGAAGCCCCCAAACCGCCAGCAGCATAACCACCAGCATGGCCAACGACTGCAACACGACGGCAAAGCTGCCGTATTGGGTTTGGGCAAAAAAGCCAAAGACCACAAACCCAGCGGCCACGGTAGTATAGAAAGCACGCGCCGTGGCGGCTTGCCCACTGATGTTGCACCAAACAGCCACTACCAACGCCAAAACACCGAGGCTACCCACCAGCAATTGCAATGACTGGTGCATGGCCACGATGCCCGCCACACCCGCAAAACGCACCACGCCCGCCAAGGCCGTAACCGAGAGCGTTATCAGAAAAATACCCCAGAGAAGTTTTTCAAAGTGAGGCCTGGCGGTGCAGAAACGCAGAAAAACGTAGACCCCCGTGGCTGCCAGCACGGCATCTGACAGTAAATTAGAAAGTTGCATCGTTGAAATAACGGGAGTGAGGGTTTTAAGATTATTGGCCGTTGCCAAACTACAAAAAATCTGGTATTATTCAGTACCTTCGCGGCTATAATTATTTTACCGCAAAACAACACCCATGCAAATTCGCGAAGTAGGCAACGATAGTACCCTTCAAAAAGAGTTTTTAATGCTCCCCGTTCGCCTTTATGAAGGCAACCCGTACTGGATCAGACCGTTAGACAAGGACGTGGCGGAGGTATTCGATGCCAAAAAAAATAAGTTTTTTGCCGATGGCGAGTGTATTAGGTGGGTGGTGCAAGACCCCCGTGGCCAAACTGTGGGCCGCGTGGCGGCGTTTATAAACCACCGAACGGCCACCAAAGACAACGACCAACCAACGGGAGGGATGGGTTTTTTTGAGTGCGTTCAAGACGAAGCCGTGGCTTTTTTGATGTTTGAAACTTGTAAAAAATGGCTGCTCGCGCGGGGTATGGAGGCCATGGACGGCCCCATTAATTTTGGCGAGCGCGACCAGCATTGGGGGCTCCTCATCGAGGGCTACGACCAAGAACCTCTCTATGGCATGGGGTATCATTTTCAGTATTACAAAGATTTTTTTGAGAAATACGGCTTCATGGAGTACTTCAAGCAGCTTACTTTTTCGGTGGCCATCGAAGAAGCACGCTGCCGGGCTGGTATGCACCCCGCCGTTTTAGAACGCGCCGAGCGCATTTACAACACGCCTGGCTACGAGTTTAGGCACATCGAAAAAAGTAAATTGGCCCAGTATGCCGAAGATTTTAGGGTCGTTTATAACAAGGCGTGGGCGGGCCACCTTGGCGTTGGCGACATGAGCAAAGAAAAAGCCGTGGCGGTGATGACGCGCATGAAGCCGATTTTAGACGAAAAACTAATGTGGTTTGGGTACTACCACGACGAACCCGTGGCCTTTTTTATTATGCTCCCCGAGCTCAATCAGGTCTTTAAGCACATGAACGGCAAGTTGGACTGGATCGGCAAGCTCAAATTTTTGTACCATAAACTCCTCAAAACCAACACCAAAGCCTTCGGTGTTATTTTTGGGGTCACGCCCGAGTACCAGTCTAAGGGCGTAGAGTCGGCCATAGCCATTGCTTTTACGAAGTTGGGTTGGCACCCAGACTTTCAGTACAAAGATTTGGAACTAAACTGGGTGGGCGATTTTAACGTAAAAATGCTTCGTTTCTCTAAAATGCTCGGAGGGGTGGCCAACAAAAAGCACGCCACCTATCGGTTTCTTTTCGACCGCAGCAAGGAGTTCAAGCGGCACAAGATTATTTAGAAACACCCGTTGAAGGGTATATTTTTAGTGGAAAAAATTGCTCGGTTAAAAAAAACGTGCCCCAAAAAAGTATAAAAACAGATTGATTCTAATCATGAATGCAGATACAATTGCCCAGTATTTTCCCCAAATTACCGACCAACAAAAGCAACAATTCGGTGAGTTGGGGGCTTTGTATGCCCACTGGAACGCCCAGATCAACGTCATTTCGAGGCAAGACGTAGAAAACCTGTACGAAAAACACGTGCTACACTCCCTCGGTATTGCCAAGGTGGTGGCTTTTAAGCCCACCACCAGCGTTTTAGACGTGGGCACGGGCGGCGGTTTTCCGGGTGTGCCGTTGGCTATTTTGTTTCCAGAGGTGCAGTTTCATTTGGTAGACAGCATCGGAAAAAAAATTAAGGTGGTGCAAGAAGTAGCGGCGGCACTTGGGTTGCAAAACGTTCGGGCCGAACAAACCAGGGCCGAACAACTCACCGATGAGTACGAGTTTATTGTGAGCCGCGCCGTGACGCGCCTGCAACCGTTCTACGGGTGGGTAGAAAACAAAATTAGCAAAAACCACTTCCACGACCTCAACAACGGCATTTTGTACCTCAAAGGGGGCGATCTGGCCCAAGAACTGAGCGAACTTAAAAAGCGAAACCGCGTGTTTGAACTCTCCGATTATTTTGCGGGCGAGTTTTTTGAAACCAAAAAGGTCGTTCACGTGCCGATGCGCGTGCCGAAAAAAGCCTAATTTCTCAGCAAATGAGCTTGGGTTATAAGTTTTGCAGACCCGTTATTGGTAGTAAATCTGCGACGGAGCGCCCTGCCGTTAAGCTGCGGTGAAGCCCCACTACCTCGCCAATCACAATAACGGCGGGGTTTGTGATTTGTGCCAGGGCCACTTTCTGTTCAATGTCTTGGAGGGTGCCGAGTACGTATTTCTCTCGGTCGGTGGTTCCGTTCTGAATAATGGCCACGGGGGTTTGGGTTTTGCCGTGTTGCTCATAGACAGCCACAATTTCTTTGATTTTGCTCATGCCCATCAGAATAATGACTGTAGCCGACGACTGAGCCGCCAGATGAATGTCGTCGGGGAGTTTGTTGGCTTGGGTGTGCCCCGTGACGACCCAAAAACTTTGCGCCAAGTCGCGGTGCGTAACGGGGATGCCCTGCCGCGCCGCCACGCCCACCGCACTCGACACCCCAGGCACTACCTCGGTTTCGATGCCGTGTTGCTGGGCAAACTCGATCTCCTCGAACCCGCGCCCAAACACAAACGGATCGCCGCCCTTGAGGCGCACCACGTGGCCGTAGTTGGTGGCGTAGTTTACGATGAGGTCGTTTATTTCGGCCTGCTTCAAATAATGGTCGCCTTTGCGCTTGCCCACGTAGAGCAGCAGCGCGTGCTTGGGTGCGTAGTCGAGCAGGTCGTCGTTGGCCAGCGCGTCGTACATGACCACGTCGGCCGACTGGATGGCTCTGATGCCTTTGATCGTAATGAGTTCGGCATCACCTGGACCCGCCCCCACGAGCGTCAGTTTTGGTTGCATTTGTGTGTTGCTGAAATTTTAAACAGAAATTTGGGGCACCACACCGTGACTTGCAAGTTATTAGGAATAAAATTTATATTTTGTTTGAATAGTTAAAACAAAAATCGAAAAAGTGCCAATCGTGTTTGGCAAATTACAAGATGCAAGTATAGCTACAAGTATTAGATCTCGGCAGAAAGCCGAAAACAGATTTTTTTCTGACGATCTAATCCCAAACCCACCTAATTTTAGTTGAGGAATTGCCTTTTTATTAATTTCTTAACATTCGGTACGGTTCTTTACCCTACTTTTGGGGTTTAATCTAAAAATACCCTTTCTTCAAACGTCAGCTCTTATGTTCGGTTTAGAGACCTCTATTTTTATTCTCCTCATTCTCTGTTTGTCGTGTGCCTGCATATTTGAGTTCGTAAATGGTTTTCACGACACCGCCAACGCCGTTGCCACCGTCATTTACACCAACTCGCTCAAGCCAACCTACGCCGTGGTGTGGGCGGGTATCTGGAATTTTATTGGGGTATTATTCGGGGGAGTGGCAGTGGCCATGGGCATTGTAAATTTGTTGCCCATCGAGCTGCTCATCGACCAAAACGTGTACCACAGCGTAGCCATGATCTTGGCGTTGCTCATCAGTGCCATTATTTGGAACTTGGGCACCTGGTATTTTGGCCTGCCAGCATCGAGTTCGCACACGCTGATCGGCTCTATTTTGGGCGTTGGATTGGGATATATGTACATTTCGGGCAAAAATTCGGTCAATTGGGACAAAGCACAAGAAATCGGATTGTCGCTCTTACTGTCGCCGTTGGCGGGGTTTAGTCTGGCCATTATTTTGATGTTCGTACTGCGCCGCACGCTCAACAAAGACATTCGGAAAGAAATTTTTAGTGAGCCCGAAAAAAACAACGTTCCCCCAATCTGGATCCGCGCCACGCTGATAACCACCTGCACACTGGTGAGTTTTTTTCATGGCAACAACGACGGCCAAAAGGGCGTAGGTTTGGTTATGCTCATTCTGATTGGCATAACGCCCGCCTACTTTGCCATCGATGCCAACCACAACATACAACAAACCCAAACGCAGGTGTCCACAATTGCGGGCTTGTTGCCCAAAATAGACACCACCGTATTGTCGGTGCCAGAACGCGAAAAATACCGAAAAACTGTTCAGAGCATTGCCAACTTAAAGCAAATTTTGCCTCTCAAAGATGCCAATCGCCAACTGCCCAGCAACCAGCGCATGAACGCCCGCAAGGATATTCTTGTCATTTCTGACAACGTCAAAAAACTGGCCAACAGCGAAGCAGTAAACTTGAGCGATGCCGACAAGAAATCTTTCAAGACTGCCACCGAATCAATGCGCGAGCTCACCGACTACAGCCCCGACTGGGTTGTGCTAATGATTTCGCTGGCGCTGGGTTTGGGTACGATGGTAGGCTGGAAGCGCATCGTCGTGACGGTCGGCGAGAAGATTGGTAAGCAGCACCTCACCTACGCGCAGGGTGCCTCGGCCGAGCTGGTGGCGGCCACCATGATTGGCGTGGCGTCGGCATCGGGCTTGCCAGTGAGCACCACCCACGTGCTTTCGTCGGGTATTGCGGGGGCCATGGTGGCCAGCAAAGGGGTCAAAAATCTCCAAGCCAGCACCATCCGCAACATTGCCCTGGCCTGGGTGCTCACCCTGCCAGTTACCATTATTTTGTCGGCTACGCTCTTTATTTTATTTAGGTCAATTTTGTAGTTACACCCACCAATATGGAAGCTAACTTTTTAATTTTATCGAACAACGCCCTTCCGCAGGCTTTCAAAAAGCACCGCATTGGGCGCGTAGACGGCTCAAAGGCCCGGACGCTCAAAGCGTTCTTCGAGCAAGTGGCCCACGCGCTTGACTTTCCTGATTATTTTGGTTTCAACTTAGACTCTTTCGACGAATTGTTGAATGATTTTGAGTGGATCAAAGAAGAAAAAATAGCCATCTACATCACCGAAACCGACCAGTTTTTGGTGGATGAGAAAAAAGAGGACAAAATCTCCGACTTAATTAACCTCATGGATGCTTCGGCCGAGGATTGGAAGTGGATGGAAACGGAGGACGATGTGGAGGATTTTGACCAGAAAGAACTCATTTATTTGCTGGCCGATAGCCCCCGAATAATTGGCATTTTAGAGGCCGACGGTGTAGCTTTTGATCGAATTTGAACGTGCTCGAAAACCAACATTTGCCCGCGCCAACGGTTGTAGCCCCCGCCCCCTGGACCCTCACTGGCAGCGGCTACGTGTTTTTGTTTCGGTTCCCCCCAAAATTTGTTGAGCAGCATGCTTTTTTGGCTCCTTACCAGCGCGATGCCTACCAGGGAGTTATCGGTAGTATGATGCTGGTCGACTACCGAACGTCGCCGGTGGGGCCCTATTTTGAGCTTTTGTTTATACCTGGTCTGTTCGACTTGGCGGGCAAGCGGTCGTTTTCGATTTCAAAAATATACGTATCGAGCCACGACAGCGTCTGGAACGGCATTCAGAACTGGGGGATTCCCAAAGAACTGGCCGATTTTACGGTTACGGCCCTCGACGCAAAAACGGAGCGTATCGACGTTTCGCTGGGAAATAATCCTTTTTTTTCGGTACAACTCAAAAAGAAATTCGTTTCGTTTCCCGTCTCCACCGCCCTGTTTCCGTTCAGAATAACCCAGAAATTGGGCAACGACCTGGTTCTAACCGAGCCATCGGCTCGGGGCCGAGCGAGTTTTGTTAATGTGAAAAACATGAAAATAGATGCCGCTTACTTTCCCGATGTGAGCGCCATCAGGCCGCTTTCGGCTTTTAAAATAGAACAGTTCGTGATGAATTTCAACGTCCCCACCTTTGTGCCATTCGATAAGATTTAGTACTTTTTTGGGTATATAAAAAAACGCCCCGCCTTTGGTTGTCAAATGGTGGCTTTCTGCCGTTTTTTTCATCAAATACACTTCGCCCATGATAAAACATTACGCCGATTATTCTGCCGAGGATTTTGCTGCCGACGAGCTTTTTGTTCGCTGGGTGCAAAACCCGCACGATGAAGAGGTGGAAAACTTCTGGCAAACCTGGACGCGAAACAACCCCTATAAAGTGCGCCAGGTGAATCTGGCGCGGCAGTTGGTCGAAGAGCTGTGTCGGTTTAAGGCACGCGATTTGGCTCCCAACGAGACCGCAAGTTTGTGGAAACGCATTCAGGCATCTATTCGCGAGCTGCCCGACGTAGAAACCTTAGACCCTAAAACTACCCATTTTCATTTTTGGCGCCGGGCGAGTGTAGTGGCGGCTTGTGCGTTTTTTATTGGCTGGATTTTTTTGGCCATCCCCGCGCAAGACGAATTTTTGGTCGTAACCACCCAAGTAGGTAGCCCCAAGCGCATTGTGCTTTCGGACGGGTCGGTGGTGCAGCTCAACGGCAAAAGCTCCGTTCGCTACGCCCGTGAGTGGTCGCTGCAAAAAGACCGCGACGTTTGGCTGGCTGGCAACGGCTACTTTGACGTGCACCCCACGCATGCCAACGCCCAATTTAAAATTCATCTCAATGGTGTTGTTCTCCGCACCGAGGGAACTTCCTTGAACATATCTCAAGACCAAAACCGTTTAAGAGTCGAACTATCGAGTGGGTTTCTGACCCTCAAAACCGCCAACAAGCCCAATTCTATCCCGATGAAATCGGGCGACATCTTGGAGCTCGATCTTAAAAACAATACCATCGTTCGCAATTATAACTACTTAGTGGCCAACTAAACACCTGCTGCACCCCACGCATGACCAAAGGAATTTTGTATCTTATACCCACTGTGCTGGCCGAAAACACCGCCGAACGCGTGCTGTCGCCGCAGATTAAAGAAATAATTGCGCACACCGACCATTTTTTCGTGGAAGAACTCCGCACCGCCCGCCGCTTTATAAGCAGCTTGAAAACTGGTAAAGTAATCGAAAACCTACATTTTTACGAACTCAGCAAAAAAACGCCCGAGGCTCAGGTCAGAACGTACATAAAAATTTTGGAGGGTGGCCACAACGCCGGGGTCATCTCCGAAGCGGGCTGCCCAGGCGTGGCCGACCCCGGCAGCGCGGTTGTGCGCCTGGCCCACAAAGCAGGCATTCGAGTGGTGCCGTTGGTGGGGCCAAGTTCTATCCTGTTGGCACTCATGGCGTCGGGTTTTAGCGGGCAATCGTTCGTGTTTCATGGCTACCTGCCCATCGACCGCAAGGGGAGGATCGAACGCATCAAGCAGTTAGAAAAAGCCGCGCAGGAGCTCAAACAAACGCAAATTTTCATGGAAACCCCCTTCCGCAACAACCAAATGTTAGAAGATATTCTGGCGCAGGCCCAGCCCCAAACCCAACTCTGCATCGCCGCCAACCTGACCTCTCCCGACGAACGCCTCCAAACCAAAACGGTGGGCGAATGGCGCAAAACAAAACTTGACCTCCACAAAATACCGACTATTTTTCTACTTTTTTAACCTACAGACTTCTCTGGCCTAAAATATTTTAAAACAAAATAGACTGATTCAAAGTTTTAAGTTAAAAATAACAATATTTTTCAAGTAGACTGGCACTTGATTGGTCTTATAATATCGAACAATTATAACATTTAACCTTAAAGTGATCCACTATGAAAAAAAGCTACTTCTTCGCGCTCGGTGCGTGGATGCTGGTAATGACCCTGTTGGCACCTGATGTGCTGGCTCAAGACCGCAAAGTGATGGGTAAAATAACCGACAGCGAAACGGGCGCAACCATGCCCGGCGTGACGGTTTTAGTGAAAGGCACCAAAGTGGGTTCTACCACCGATGCCGACGGTAAATACTCGATAAGTGCAGCCGCAAACGCAACTTTGGTATTCTCGTTTGTGGGATATTTGGCACAAACAGTAGACATCGGCACGCGCACCAGCATCGATCTCATTTTGGCCCCCGACGCAAGTCTGCTCGACGAGGTGGTCGTGACGGGCTACACCTCGGAGAAAAAGAAAGATATTATCGGTTCGGTTTCGGTCGTAAACACCAAAACGATGGTGGCTCAACCCAGTTCTAACCTAAGTTCTATGCTCCAAGGACGCGCCGCTGGCGTGGTGGTAAGCGGAACGGGTGCGCCAGGTTCGGCCTCTAAGGTCAGGATACGCGGCTTTGTGTCGTTCGGAAACAACGACCCACTGTACGTGATCGACGGCGTACCGACCGACAATGCAAACTCATTGAACCCCCAAGACGTGGAGTCGGTGCAGGTGTTGAAAGACCCCGCCTCGGCTTCGATTTACGGGTCGCGGGCGGCCAATGGTGTAATCGTGGTGACAACTAAGCAGGGAACTGCTGGCAAAACCGAGATTAGCTACGACGGATACTATGGCTCACAGAAAATTCCTGACAGGGCTTTCCCATCGATGCTTAACACTCAACAGTACGCTGATATGCTCTTTCGCGGTTTTGCGGGGGCGGGTATCAAGTCAAATAGTAACATATTTGGCACTGGCGCAACGCCAGTGATCCCTGCCCAGTTGTTTACGGCAATGACCCCAGGGGTGGCACCAGATCCGAGTCGCTACAAGGTTTTTCAGGATGTGAATCCTGACAATTATGGCCCTTATCAGGTCTATAACACCAGCCCTGGCACAAACTGGCACCGCGAAGTGACCCAAGCCGCGCCCGTGCAGAGCCACCAAATTTCGGCCTCGGGCGGCACAGATAAAGGTACTTACTCGTTGGGACTCAACTACTTTGGCCAAAGCGGCGTGTTTAAGTTCACGGACTTGGCGCGCTACACACTCCGTGCAAATACCAGCTTTAAACCAACAAAATGGTTGAAAGTAGGCCAGAACTTGCAGGTTAGCTACGTAAATCAGCAAGGTAGCAATGGCAACCCCTTTGATTTTGGGGGTGGCTTAGATTTTGGTGGCGAGGGCAGCCCATGGGCGCAGGCCTATCGCATGGTTCCTTACATCCCTGTGTATGATATTAACGGTGGTTTTGGTGGTAATGGCGTAGGCGAGTCGGGCAACGGTACAAACCCGGTGGCAGCCCAGATACGCGCCCAAGACAACAGGTACAATGGCTACGGCATTTTGGGTAATATATACGCCCAGGCGGAGTTGTACAAAGGACTTATTCTTTCGAGTACCTTCGGGGTCGATCAGCGCTTCGGCAACGGATGGGGCTTTACGTACATTACCTACGAGCGTGCGGAGAATCAGAAAAACAACTCATTTAGTGAGTATTTGTTTAGGGGTGGTTCGTGGACTTGGACCAATAGTTTGCAGTACAACAAGCAATTGGGCGAAAAACACAACCTCAAAATGTTTGCCGCTACCGAGTCTATCTTTGAGCAGTTTCGCAGCGTAGGAGGTTCAAGAGTCGATTATGATTTCAGTGATCCTGATTTTAGGTCTTTGAATACTGGTAAAAACCTGCCCCAAGTAGGTGGTGCTCCAAGTACACCACGCACTTTATATTCAATTTTTGGAAAAGTAGAATACCAGTACAACGATCGCTACATGATGAGCGTAACGGTTCGCCAGGATGCGGCGTCGGTATTTGGGCCAGAAAATCGCCGGGCGGTGTTCCCAGCGGTGGGTCTTGCCTGGAGGATGTCAGAAGAGCCTTTTATCAAAAACATATCGGCCATATCTGATCTGAAACTGCGGGGTAGCTGGGGCCAAATGGGTAGCCAGCGCAACGTGAATCCAACCAACGCGTACTCATTTTTTGGAGCGAGCATCGGAGGAACTGCCTACGACATAGCGGGCCAGAACGGCGCGCCAGTGATCGGTTATCGTCCGAGCGTGGTTGGTAACGCTGGTACTCGCTGGGAAGCCGCTGAGATGTTCAACGTAGGTATTGACGGCAGTCTATGGAACGGGCGCTTGAACTTCAACCTCGAGTACTTCAGCAACACTACCAAAGGTTTGTTGGTTGGTCGTCAGAGAAACGGCTTAGAAATGAACGTTGGGCAACCACTCATCAACATCGGCGATATGTCGAACAAAGGTTTCGACGGGTCGATTTCTACCAGAGGGCGCATCAGCAAAGACATCGAATACGACGTGGCCATGACCTTTACGAGCTTCAAAAACAAGGCAACCCGCCTCGATGCCGAAGGAACTGCTTTCTTTGAGCGCGGCGGTGGCCGTTTGGGTGGCATACAGCGCACCGAGGCGGGTCAGGCCCTGTCTACTTTCTATGGCTACAAGATCGCCGGTATCTTCCAGACCCAGGCCGAGGTAGATGCCGCGCCCAAGTTTGGTACATACAACCGCGTAGGCGTTTGGAAACTAACCGATACCAACAACGACGGTGTGATAAACAGCTCGGACCGCACTTACTTGGGAAGCCCAATTCCTAAATTTCAGATCGGAACGGATATTATCTTGAAGTACAAGGCTTTTGATTTCAACGCCTTTTTGTTCTGGAACTATGGCAACAAGATATTCAACTACACAAAGTGGTTCACCGACTTGCGGGGCTTTGTGGGTGGTGTGAGCACCCGGGCACTGACCGATTCGTGGTCGCCCCAAAATACGGGAGGAACGCTGCCAATCTTGAACTCGAACGATGCCGTTTCGGGCCAGCTGTCGACCGACTACTATGTTGAACCAGGTTCGTACCTGCGTTTGCGCCAAGTACAGTTGGGCTACACGCTACCAGGTAGCATAGCCAAGAAAATTGGTCTGCGCCGCGCGCGTGTCTACGTACAAGGTCAAAACTTGCTTACGATCACCAAGTATTCTGGTCCAGACCCTGACATTAACGTACTGGGCGACGAATTGCAAATGGGCGTAGATCAGTTTCGCACGCCTGCACCGTCGGTATTTATAATGGGACTTAATTTTGGTTTTTAAAAAACAGACTGTAAAACGATAAAAAAATGAAAAAAAGAATAAGAATAATTTTAGTTACGGTGGGTCTTGCCTCTTTCGTGGCGTACTCTTGCAAGGAGTCTTTCTTAGACCAGCCACCGCTCGGAGCAATCTCCGAAACATCACTCGCCAACTCGGCAGGGGTAAACGGAGCGTTAATTACTACGTATCGTACCTTGACGGGTTCTAACGTGGCAAACTGGTACACCAGCCCCATGAACTGGGTGTGGGGCGGCGTGCGGTCGGACGATGCCTACAAAGGCACAGAGTCGTCGGATCAGGGCCAGATAAATCCAATTGAGCGTTTTGAGGTGCTACCAAACAACGGATCAGTGAGCGATAAGTGGTTGGCTTGCTACGATGGCATTGGTATGGCCAATACGACGCTACGGTTGCTGGCTCAGGCCAAAGACCTTACCGATGCGCAAAAGAAGCAGATTGAGGCAGAAACCCGTTTTATTAGGGCATATCACCACTTCGAAGCCAAGCGGGTGTTTAATAATGTGCCGTTTGTGGACGAAAAAGCGATCTCAACCGCTGATTTTAAGGCGTTTACCAACGACAAAAATATCTACCCAATCATTGAGGCGGAGTTTAAGTTTGCCTTCGATAACCTTCCAACCACACAGGCGCAGATTGGCCGCGTAAATAAGTGGGCAGCAGGTGCGTTTTTGGCAAAGGTGTTTGTTTACCAGAGCAAGTTTGCCGAAGCAAAAGCACTGTACGACCAGATTATTGCCAGTGGTGTGACTGCTGGTGGCCAAAAATATGGTTTACTTCCCAACTACGGTGACGTTTTTAAGGGTGACTTTGAGAATGCCCAGGAGACAATTTTTAGCATTCAATATACGGTAGGCGATGGTACGGGTGGTGCAAACAGCAACAAAGACGGTGAGCTGACAAACCCCCACAACGATGGCCCAGTGGGCTGCTGCGGATTTTACCAGCCCGCTCAGACGCTCGTGAACGCCTTCAAAACGGGCGCAGACGGCTTGCCACTGAGCAATTACAACGCTTCGGATGTGAAAAATCACGAAAATTCTCCAACCGACTTTCCTGACCGTGGCCGATTTGACCCCCGCCTCGACCACACCGTCGGACGCGTTGGTATTCCGTTCTTGGATTGGGGTGGTGCGAGCTCATCGTGGATTCGTAACTTGGCAAACGGCGGGCCGTATATGCCCAAGAAGCACATTCAGTACAAGTCTGAGGTAGGCAAATATTTTGTGTCTGGTAGCTGGGGACAGGGACAGTCGGGCAAAAACCAACTTACCATGCGCTTCTCAGACTTGCTCTTGATGGCAGCCGAGTGCGAAGTTGAGGTTGGTACGCTGGCCAAGGCGCAGGAATACGTGAACCTCGTGCGTAACCGCGCCAAAAATGGCATGGTGGTTATGGACGGCACCAGACCAGCAGCAAACTACACAGTGAACCCTTACTCTGCCGCTTGGACCGACAAGGCCATTGCGCGCAATGCCGTTCGCTTTGAGCGTTTTATCGAGCTGGGCATGGAAGGACACCGCTTTTTCGACTTGGTTCGTTGGGGCATTGCCGACCAGGTTAAAAATGAGTTCTTTGGCCGCGAAGGACGCGTTCGCACGCACTTAACTGGTGCACGTTTCACCAAAGGTAAGGACGAGTATCTGCCTATTCCAGAGCAAGTAATTGCCCAAAGCACCACCACTGGTGGGAAGCCAGCTTTGACGCAAAATCCTGGTTACTAAGAAGTAATGTTGAATGAGTGAATGACGGAATAACTAATTGATAATTAAGATACTACGTATCAAAAAAATGCTTGTCACTTAGTTGTTATTAGTCAGATTTTATGAGTTTGTTTCAAGTAGCGGGTTGGCGACAAAAGTTGCCAGCCCGCTACTTTTTTATTTTTGCCGTAAAAACCCCAAAAAAGCCCACGTGCGGCGGGTGCTCAAATACCCAAATGCCTCGTCGAAATGGTAGGCCTCCCGCTCGAAGCAAATATTGCGGTAGGCGCGGTCGTGGTTGCGGTATTGCGCCAAGCGCACCAAATACTCCGTGATATACCAGACGTAAAAAGGCAAAAGGCCCATTTCTATCTGCTGCCGCAAATGAATTTGTTCGTGGTGAATAATACGCGCCGTTGGCTGACGTGCTTTCACCAATACAAAAGGAAACAACGCCATACCGTCGGGACGCATGAAGGGAACTCGGATTAAAATCACGGCTTGGAGGTCGTTTGAGGTTTAATTATTGAACTATTTGGGGCGTTGCTTTTGAGTGTAACATTGCCGCCGTAACTTTGTGGCTTCAAATGTAAAGCTCAAACACCAAAACGTACCGTTTTGGGTCATAAAATTGCAAGAAATTAGCACCCTCATCGGCAAAGAGATCACCCTCGAATGGCGGCAACGCTACGCCCTCAACGGCATGGTGCTGTATATTGTGAGTACGGTTTACGTTTGTTATTTGAGTTTTAAGCTCAAAACCAACCAACTGAACCCAATTACTTGGAACACCCTTTTTTGGATTATACTGCTCTTTACGGCCGTCAGTGCGGTTTCTAAGAGTTTCACCCAGGAGCGTGCGGGTCGTTTGCTTTATTATTATACCGTGGCCAGCCCGCAGGCCGTTATTATTTCCAAAATTATTTATAACTCGCTGATGATGAGCGCACTGTCGGGTCTCGGCTTTGGGTTCTACGCCTTCGTGATGAACAATCCCGTGCAAGACGTACCAATGTACTTGGTGAGTATTTTGCTCGGCAGCGTTGGTTTTGCCAGTACCCTCACGTTGGTAGCGGGTATAGCCTCCAAGGCCGACAACAACGGAATGCTGATGCCCGTGCTGAGTTTTCCCGTCATAATACCGATGCTGCTCATGGTGATGAAACTCTCAAAAAACGCCTTAGACGGCTTAGACCGCGCCCAAAGCCTCAACGAAATTGCTGTTTTGCTGGCCATCGATGCCATCGTGGTGGTACTGTCGTGGGTGTTGTTTCCGTATTTGTGGCGGTCTTAAACGGGATCGAGCACCAAATTAAAATCAATTTTACTTTTTTTTTGTTTATAAAAGTATGAAGAAAGACGGGTATAAAATAGTGGCGGTGGGCCTACTGGTCTACCAGATATTGATGGGTTTGCTGGGCGAAGTGCCCCGGCGCGAAATATTAAACGAAAGCATCCGATGCGTGTATTTCCACGTGCCGATGTGGTTTTCGATGATTGCTGTACTGACCGCCTCGGCGTACTTTTCGGTGCGGTACTTGCAAAAAAGCCAGATCGAAGACGACGAAAAGGCCGTTGAATACGCCAACGTGGCCATATTGCTCGGTGTTTTGGGTTGTTTAACTGGGTCGCTGTGGGCATCTGTCACCTGGGGCGATTTTTGGCCAAACGACCCCAAACTCAACAGCGTGGCCGTGGGTATGCTCATGTATTTTGCTTATTCTATTCTGCGCGGTTCGTTCGAGGACGAGCAAAAGCGTGGGCGCATCTCGGCGGTTTATAATATTTTTGCGTTCGCCGTTTTTATCCCGCTCATCTTTATTTTGCCGCGCCTCACCGACTCGCTGCACCCAGGCAACGGGGGCAACCCCGCTTTTAGCGACTACGACATGAACAGCCAAATGCGGCGGGTGTTTTACCCGAGCGTGGTTGGGGTGTCGCTTTTGGCATTCTGGATAGCCGAGCTGAGGATCAGACTCAAAAAAGTGGCGCGGGTATTGTCCGAAAAACAATAATTGATTGAGTAGCACCTAAAACAATTCATTTCCATGAGCAAATTCATGACAAAAAACATCCTGCTTGCGTTTTTTACCCTCATTTCTTTAAACCTACTCGCCCAACAAGCCGTTGTAGAACCAGTAACGATGGCCGACCAGCTCCGTGCCGATGGCAAAATATGGGTGGTGGTGGCCGTTATTGGCGTTGTCTTTGCGGGGATCATCGCCTTTTTGATTTCGATGGAACGCAAAATTGTTGAATTAGAAAAGCAAATAAAAAAATGAAATTATCACACATTATCTTGTTGATTGTCATTGCCGTTGCGGTGGGCGTTATTGTATCCACGGCGGGCGATGCCAGCACCTACGTGTCGTTTGCGGAGGCCGAAAAAATGGCCGCCGACGGCGAAGAAAAGTCCATTCACGTGGTGGGCAAGCTCCCCAAAGACGAAAAAGGGCGCGTGGCCGAAATGCTATACAACCCCACGATTGATGCCAATTATTTTGAGTTTACGCTCGTGGACAACAACAAGCGCGCCCAAAAAGTGGTGTACAGAAGCCCCAAACCCGCCGACTTCGACAAGTCGGAGCAAGTGGTGGTGATCGGTGCCATGCGCGGAGAGACCTTTCAGTGCGAGAAAATATTGATGAAATGTCCCTCAAAATACAAAGAGGGCGAGTTAGAAGTGAAAGAGGCCACGGCCAAAAAAGTATGATACACACAACAGTAGGTACAGTAGGGCACTTGTCCGTTTTGGTTTCTTTTGTGAGTGCCTTGGCGGCTACTTTTGGCTACTTGCAGGCATCAATCGTTAAAAACATAGCCGACAACGAAACGTGGCGGCGCTTTGCCCGCGCGTCTTTTTACGTGCACGCCACCGCCGTTTTTGCGGTAGTGGGAAGTTTGTTTTACATGATTGCCAACCACTATTTTGAGTACCACTACGTCTGGAAAAATTCCGATCTCAGCCTGCCAACGCAGTATATTTTTGCGGCTTTTTGGCACGACCAAGAGGGTAGTTTTTTGCTGTGGATATTTTGGCACGTAGTTTTGGGTTTAATCCTGATTCGGATCAATAAGGGCGGCCTCGAAGCGCCGATGATGTTCGTTTTTGCGCTCGTGCAGGCGTTTCTGACCTCCATGATATTGGGCGTAATCGTGCCGTGGATTGATCTCAAAATTGGTAGTACACCGTTTTTGTTGCTCCGCGAGGCCAGTGCCGACGCGCCAATATTTCAGCAAAACCCCGATTTTATTCCTGCCGACGGAAACGGAATGAACCCGTTGCTCCAAAACTATTGGATGGTCATTCACCCGCCGACGCTTTTTCTGGGATTTGCGGCCACGCTCGTGCCGTTTGCGTATTGCATGGCTGGTTTGTGGCAAAAACAGGTTGTGGAGTGGGTGCGCCCCGCCCTGCCGTGGGCGTTGTTTTGTGCCTTGGTGCTCGGTGTGGGTATTCTGATGGGCGGCTATTGGGCCTACGAAACGCTCAACTTCGGGGGTTATTGGAACTGGGATCCCGTCGAAAACGGCTCGCTTGTGCCGTGGCTCATTTTGGTGGCCGCCACCCACTGCATGATCGTGGCCAAAAAATCGAGTTCGGGGCTCAAGGCTTCCATTATTCTGACGATCGCCACTTTTTTGTCCATTCTGTACGCTACCTTCCTTACCCGTAGTGGCATTCTCGGCGACGGCTCGGTACACTCTTTTACCGACTTGGGGCTTTCGGGGCAATTGCTCATTTATCTGTTTACGTTCATTGCCGTGGCGGTGGTGCTGGCCGTTCGGAGCTGGAAATACATCAAACCCGACGGCCAAGAACTCACAACCTACTCGCGGGAGTTTTGGCTTTTTATGGGCGCAACGGTGCTTTGTTTGTCGGCATTTCAGATTATTGTGCCAACGTCCATCCCAGTTTTTAACAAAGTAGCCGAGCTTTTTGGCCAAAAACTAAACCTTGCCCCGCCAGTCGATGCCATTGCGTTTTACAACAAATTCCAGCTGTGGTTTGCCGTTTCGGTGGCCATTCTGACGGGTGTTGGCCAGTATTTCTGGTGGAAAAAAGTGCAGAAAGACAAAATGCAAGAGTTGCTTAACCCGCTCTGGGTCACACTGTTGGTCACGGCGGGCATTATTACGTTTGCCCAAGTGAACAACTGGAAGTACATCGTTTTACTAACGGCATCGATTTTTGCCATTGTGGCCAACGGCACCATTTTGCTCAACATTGTGCGCGGCAACTACCGACTTTCGGGCGGGGCCATTACGCACCTCGGCGTGGGTATGATGCTGATTGGTATCTTGTTTTCGTCGGGGTATTCTAAGATCGTTTCGATGAACATGACAGGGATGCCCATTTTGCCAGGCGTACAGGCTTTTGCCAGCAACGAGGGCAAAGAAAGCAAAGAAAACCTTCAGCTGTGGATAAACCAACCCCAGCGCATGGGCGACTACCTGCTCACGTACCGGGGCAAACGCATGGAAGCGCGCGATATGCCAGGTAAGTTTTTTCCTAAAAGTTGGATCGAGATCATAGAGAAAGATTTTCATGCTGTGGCCGTGCGCGACATTACGCTGGGCGGCAAAACGTACCACAAAAAAGGAGATACGCTCGAGGTTTATCCCGAAAACACGTACTACGAAGTCGAATACCGCGACCCCGACGGCAAGATATTTTCGCTTTACCCGCGCATTCAGCAGAACGAACGGATGGGCAACGCCCACTCGCCCGACATAAAACGCACGCCCAGCCGCGACCTGTATACCTACGTGGCCTACACCGAAGACAACGAAAACGTGTGGTCTAAAACCCAAACTGACCGCGTGGCGTTGAAAGATACTTTTTTTGTGAACGATTACGTGGCCGTGTTGGAGTCGGTGTCGCGCACCAACGCCATCGAAGGCGTGGCACTTGCCCAGAATGACATTGCGGTGAAAGCCCAGATTAAGATTTTTGACAAAGAAAAGGACTACTTAATCGAACCCTCATTTGCAATCAACGCCGAACGCATGGTGATGCGCAAGCCCGAGATCAGCGAAGACCTCGGCCTCAAAATTCAGTTCAAAGAAATTGACCCCAAAACAGGGACTTTTGTTTTCGATTCAAACACCACCTACCGCGACTTTATCGTGATGAAAGCCATGGAAAAGCCGCTGATAAATGTGCTCTGGATCGGCACACTCGTCTTGGCACTTGGCTTGGCCATTGCATCGGCGCGGCGTTTTAGGGAGTTTTTTAAAATGCGCGACAAAGAAACTGCCGCGCGGTGAGGATTGATGTTGTTACTTGGAATCTTTTTACCGCCTTTGTGAGTTATGTACCAGTAGAACGGCTGGTCAGCTGGCCGCTCTACCGATACATAACTTCTTATCAATGAAAATCGGCATTGTTTGTTATCCCACTTTTGGTGGTAGCGGTGTAGTAGCCACCGAACTGGGCAAGGGCCTGGCAAAGGTGGGCCATCAGGTACATTTTATAACGTATTCTCAGCCGTCGCGCTTAGATTTTTTTGACCAAAATATTTTTTACCACGAGGTCAATATTCCTACCTACCCGCTTTTTCAGTATCCGCCCTACGAGTCTGCGCTGTCGAGTGCCATGGTAAATGTCGTTAAGTACGCTCAGTTAGACCTGCTGCACGTACACTACGCCATCCCGCACGCATCGTCGGCGTATTTGGCCAAACAAATTCTGCGGGCGCAGGGTATTCACATCCCCGTCATTACCACCCTCCACGGCACCGACATTACCCTGGTGGGCAAAGACGATTCTTACGAACCCGTCATTACGTTTAGCATCAATGAGTCCGATGGCGTGACGGCCGTTTCGGAATTTTTGAAACAAAGTACCTACGAATATTTTGCCATTAAGCGCGATATTGAGGTAATACCCAACTTTATTGACTTGGAGCGTTTCAGAAAATTGGAGAAAAGCCACTTTAAAACGGCCATTTGTCCCGACGGCGAAAAACTGCTCGTACACACCTCCAATTTTAGAAAAGTGAAGCGCATCGAAGACGTGGTGAAGACTTTCTATAAAGTGCGCGACGCGATTCCGAGCAAACTGCTTTTGGTGGGCGATGGCCCCGAGCGCGCCAAAATAGAACGCCTCTGCCGAGACCTCGACATGATGAACGATGTGCGTTTTTTGGGCAAGTTAGATGCCATAGAGGAGGTGCTTTCGGTGGCTGATTTGTTTTTGATGCCCTCCGAAACCGAAAGTTTTGGCTTGGCTGCGTTGGAGGCATTGGCCTGCGAAGTGCCGCTCATAACCAGTAATGCTGGCGGGCTGCCCGAACTCAACGTGCAGGGCGAAACTGGCTTCATGAGCAACGTTGGCGACGTGGACGATATGGTTAAAAACGCTATTTACGTGCTTCAAGACGAAAACCTGCCGCGTTTCAAGGCCAACGCGTTGCCCCGCGCCAAAATGTTTGACCTCGCCACGGTGTTGCCCCACTATGAGCGGTACTACGAAAAAATCATTAGCCAGTCGAAGCAGAACGCCCCGCAAAATTTGATTAATCATTGAAAAACCACGGAACAGATACCATCTTGCCAACCAACGACCGCTTGAAAACGGGGGATGGGGGCATTATTATGACCAACCTCGAAGACCTCATGAACTGGGCGCGGCTGTCGTCGTTGTGGCCAATGGGCTTTGGGTTGGCTTGCTGCGCCATCGAAATGATGGGCGCGTATGCGTCTGGGTACGATCTGGAACGCTTCGGAATTTTTCCGCGCGCTTCGCCTCGGCAGTCGGATGTGATGATCGTGGCGGGGACTGTGACCTTTAAAATGGCCGACCGCGTTCGCCGCCTTTATGAACAGATGGCCGAGCCGCGCTACGTGATTTCGATGGGGAGCTGCTCCAATTGCGGTGGGCCCTACTGGGAACACGGCTACCACGTGGTGAAAGGGGTGGACAGAATTATTCCAGTGGATGTTTACGTGCCAGGATGCCCGCCCCGCCCCGAGGCACTGATCGGCGGTTTTTTGAAACTCCAAGAAAAAATCAGAACCGAGCACCCACTCGCGCCGACGTTACTGTTGGAAATTATGCAGCAGAAGGCTTAGTGCATTATTGACCCAAAATCCTTATTTTTGTCCACGGAATTGGCGCAATTTTGTTTTTTTAATAAAATTAAGGCGTTGCTTTCACTTGTCAGTGAGGACACTGACAAGGGCGTTGGGGCGTTTGAAACGCGCGGGCGGTACAATCAATCATTTAGAACTCAAAATTATTACTCATGCCACAGTTCGATTTTCTCGTTATCGGTTCAGGAATTGCTGGCTTGAGCTACTCGCTTAAATTGGCACAGTATTTCGACGAGCGAAAACAAGACGTAAGAATTGCCGTTATTACCAAGGTTCGTGCCGACGAAACCAACACCAAGTACGCCCAAGGAGGCATAGCGGCAGTGTGGTCGGAAGATGATTCTTTCCAAAAGCACATTGAAGATACCATGGTGGCGGGCGATTTTTTGAACGACCGAAAAGTGGTTGAAATCGTTGTGACTGAGGCTCCCCAGCGCATCAGTGAGCTCATTGGCTACGGCACGCGGTTCGACAAAGAACACCAAGGAAACGAATACGATTTGGCCAAAGAGGGCGGCCACTCCGACCACCGAATCTTGCATTTTAAGGACGTGACGGGAGCCGAAATTGAGCGTGCCCTTTTGGAGAGCGTGGCGCGGTTTCCGTCGATCGAGATTTTTACCCATTATTTTGCCGTAGATCTCATCACGATGCACCACCTGGGGCAGACGGTGCACCGCTACGATACCCACAACCAGTGCTTTGGCGCGTATGTTTTGAACACCAAAACCGACGAGGTAGAAAGGTTTTTGGCCAAAACCACCATGCTTGCCACTGGTGGCGTGGGCAGTATTTACCAAAGTACCACCAACCCGACCATCGCCACCGGCGACGGCATTGCGATGGCCTACCGCGCCAAGGCCATCTGCAAAGACATGGAGTTTATTCAGTTCCATCCCACGGCACTTTACGAACCAGGCAAGAAACCCAACTTTCTCATATCGGAAGCCGTGCGCGGTTTTGGTGGAATTTTGAGAAATAAAAAAGGAGCTACCTTCATGGAAAATTACGACGCGCGGCTGTCGCTCGCCCCGCGCGACGTGGTGGCGCGGTCGATTGACTCGGAGATGAAAAAATACGGCGATCAGCACGTGTACATCGACGTGACGCACTGCGACTACGATAAGTTTGTGGATCATTTTCCGAACATAACCGCCTACTGCAAAGACAAACTGGGGCTCGACCTCCGCAAAGATTACATCCCGGTGGTGCCAGCGCAGCATTACATGTGCGGAGGCGTGCGGGTGAACGAACACGGCCAAACAAACATAAATTATTTGTACGCAGCTGGCGAGTGTGCCTGCACGGGCTTGCACGGAGCCAACCGGCTGGCATCGAACTCGCTGCTGGAGGCCATTGTTTTTGGCCACCGCGCCTACCTGAAAACGATCGAGAACTACGAGGCGGCGAAAATTCCCGATGCAATTCCCGAATGGAACGACGACAAAACAACCCACCCCGAAGAACTGGTGTTGGTGTCGGAGATTACCCGCGAGTTGGAGTCGATCATGTCTAATTACGTGGGAATTGTGCGCACCAATCGGCGGCTTGCCCGGGCGATGGGTCGCTTAGAACTGATCTACAAAGAGCACGAAGAGTTGTACCGGCAGTCGAACGTGTCTTTGCCAGTATCTGAGCTGCGCAACATGATCGAAGTGTCGTATTTAATTATAAAAATGGCCATGGCTCGCCGCGAAAACGTGGGCTTGCACTACAATTCTGACAATGTGGCTTCTAAGTAAAACCAAATACAATGATTGAAGAAAACCAAGTAGTACCCGTTTCGAAAGACCACCGCGCGGGTTTTGTAAGTATAGTGGGCAAACCCAACGTGGGCAAATCGACGCTGATGAACCTGCTGGTGGGCGAAAAACTCTCCATCATCACCTCCAAGGCCCAGACCACCCGCCACCGCATTATGGGAATTCTTAACGGAACCCACAACGGCGACGATTTCCAGTTGGTATATTCCGACACGCCAGGTATTATTCGCCCCGTTTATAAACTCCACGAGTCGATGATGGAGTTTGTGCACGGCTCGCTCGAAGATGCCGACGTGGTGCTGTTTGTAACCGATATTTTTGAACAATACGACGAAGACGAGGCCGTCGAAATGCTCCGCGTGGTGGACGGAACGGTGGTGTTGCTCATCAATAAAATGGACTTAGCCACCCCCGAACAGCTTGAAGAAAAAATAGCTTATTGGAAAGAAAAACTGTCGGTATTTGCCATTATTCCGATTTCGGCTCTTGAGAATACCAACATCGAAAAGGTCTTCGATGCCATCATGGAGCTGCTGCCGATTCACCCGCCGTATTTCCCCAAGGATGAGCTGACGGATAAGTCCGAGCGGTTTTTTGCGTCGGAGATTATTCGCGAAAAAATATTTTTGAACTACAAAAAAGAAGTGCCATACAGTTCGGAGGTCATCGTGACGGAGTTCAAACACAAACCCGATATTTTGGTGATCCGGGCCGAAATATTGGTCGAGCGCCAGACCCAAAAAGGTATTATCATTGGCGACAAGGGAACGATGCTCAAAAAATTGGGCGTGGAGGCCCGCGAGGACTTGGAGGCGTTTTTTGAGAAAAAAGTGTTTTTAGAAACCTTCGTAAAAGTAATGCCCGACTGGCGCAGCAAAGATATTTTGCTCCACCGCCTGGGCTACATCGAATAAAAAACACCTTTTTTCGTTATCTCACACCAAAACTCTAACCAATGTCAGTTACTCTTGCGCTTATTGTAAGCACCTGTATTGCCAGTTTTTACGCCTGGCAAAACCCGTCTTTTCTTCAGGGTTGGATGCTCAACCCGTACCGAGTGGTACAAAAAAAGGAGTACTACCGCTTCATTACGTCGGGGTTTGTGCACGCCGACACGGGCCACCTTTTTTTCAACATGATTTCACTATATTTCATCGGCGAAGGCATCGAAGCTTTGTTCATATCGCTTTTTAGAGGCAACGGCCAGCTGCTCTACCTGCTGTTGTACTTGGCGGGCGTAATTATTTCGGACGTGCCAACTTTTCTCAAAAATCGCAATAATTCCAACTACAACTCTTTGGGGGCATCGGGGGCGGTTTCTGCGGTGCTCTTTGCGGCCATTTTATACCTGCCACTCATGCGGGTGTGCTTGTATTTTGCCATTTGTATGCCAGGATTTTTGTTTGGAGTCTTGTATTTGGGGTATTCTTTTTACCAGTCGCGGCAGGGTGGGGGCTACGTAAACCACGACGCGCACCTCTACGGAGCCATTTTTGGTTTGTTTTTCATGGCCGTTCTCATGCCCGAAGCTGTCCCAAACTTTTTTACCCAAGTAGGTTCGTGGAGTCCATTTTAGCCCCAAACTGTCGAATCAAAAACAATTGTCTCTAAACTAAAACCAGCAACTACATTTAATATGGTACCACACGACGACGACGAAGTAAGAATCAAAGAGGCTTTTGATGTGAGCGACGTTGAGAAAGATTGGAGCGAGATAAAAAGTGATAATTCGTGGACTATTTTCAAGGTAATGGCCGAATTTGTGGAGGGTTTCGACAAGCTCTCCAAGATGGGGCCGTGCGTGTCAATTTTTGGGTCGGCGCGCACCAAGTCAGATAATCCGTACTATAAAATGGCGGAGGAAATTGCCAGTAAATTGGTCAAAAAAGGCTACGGAGTCATTACGGGCGGTGGCCCGGGCATTATGGAGGCGGGCAACAAGGGCGCATACAAAGCCAAAAAAAGCAAATCAGTTGGCCTCAATATTCACTTGCCCTTCGAGCAGTTTAGCAATAAATACATCGATACGGCCAAAAATATCAATTTCGATTTTTTCTTCGTCCGCAAAGTAATGTTCGTTCGCTACTCGCAGGGTTTCGTGGTTATGCCAGGTGGTTTGGGAACAATGGATGAGCTTTTTGAGGCCCTTACGCTGATTCAGACCAAAAAAATTGGCCGCTTTCCGATTGTGCTCGTTGGCAAAAGCTACTGGTCGGGGCTGGTAGCCTGGATCAAAACATCGATGCTCGAGGCCGAACAAAACATCAATCCCGAAGATTTGAACCTGTTCAGCCTCGTTGATACCGCCGACGAGGCCGTCAAAGTGATCGACGACTTTTATGCCAAGTACAACTTCAAGCCTAACTTTTAAACGGCTCATTGTTTGGCTTTGAACCTAAAATTCGAGGTAAGGCGCTAACTTTTTAACGGTTTCGGGCCTCAGAATTTTAATTTTTAGTAAGTCGCCTACTGCCTTAAAGTTGCCGTGCTGCTGGCGGTAGGCCACAATAACCGCCGCTTGTTTGGCGGTTATGTACTGGTGTTTGTCGAGCACCTCGGCGGTGGCGGTGTTCACGTTCAGTTTTCGAGCGGGGGTTTGTATGAGCGCATATTTTTTGAGCTCGATCATGGCCAAAGAGTCAATCCCAAAAACGTCGGTGTACTGGTCTTGCGACACAAACCCGCCCAATCCGTCGCGCAGTTTAATGATCCGATCGGCAGACTTCGACCCAATACCCCGCAGTTTAATGAGCTCGGTGGTGTCGGCGGTGTTCACATCAAAAACAACAAAAACGGGTTTTGCGGGCACGTAACTGGGTTTGAAAAACGCCCGATTGTCGCCTGAGGTCTCCGAGCTGCGCACCGAAGCAGCACCGTCGTTGGCTATCGTCATGAACGGTTCGAGGCGAGCGTAATCATCGGGCGGAAAATCGTAGATGCGACGCAGGTCTGATTTTTCACGAAATACGCCCCCCTTGGCGCGGTATTTAATAATGCGTTCGGCCAGGTATTTTCTCAATCCCAATTGCTGCCACTGCTCAACCGAAATTTTATTGGGATCGAAGTAAAACAGCTTTGCACTGCGCTCAACATCGGCCCGATCGGGCTCAAACCGCGAATACTTGGTTTTTACGGGTTGCATGGCCTCCAAAGTCGCCAAAATACTGTCGTATTTTTTGCTGTCGGCGGCTGTAATCGGCGGCGGGTTTTCGGTGGCCCAGCGCCGGTACACGAAAGGGGCGAGCAAAAATGCGAAAATGAGCAGCATCATTGCCACAAACCCCCGCGCTTGTTTTTGGCTAATCCCAAAGTAGTCTCTGATCGCGAACAGGAGTTTGTCTAACATTGTATTTACACTTTTTTTTACTGGTGCCGCCTTAGGAACATAAAATAAATAAGTAGTTGGATTTTGACATATAAATAGCTGATTGCCAAGCGTTATTCAACCACTCAATAATTCAATAATTCAAAACTCATTCCTTATGTGTAGCAAAGTTATATTATTTTACCCTTGATTTAGGCCAATGAAGGATAACTTTTGTGGAAAGAGAAAAAATATATGCCGTTGCAAAAGATGCAATCGGACGCGCCACTGGCCTTTATTTTGCAATCGTTGCAAAACAACCCAAAGCTATTTAGGCAGTTTCGGAGACGAAAAAACTTTTTGTTAATGAATAAGTTAAGTAGTAGATTTGCAATTGATGGAACAACACCGCTACGATTTTGAAACCGACACCACAGCCACCACTTACGAATTTGTGAGTGAGGGCAAGAAAGGGAATATAAAGAAACTGGTCATGTTTCAAGCCATGCGTTTAGAAAATTACTATAATTTGGCCTTTGGCGATGAAGATACCTTAACCAACGACCTCAACGACTTGGCAGTGAGCAACAACGGGGATACAAACATGGTACTGGCTACGGTTGCGGCTACGGTCATAGACTTTACCAACCGTTACCCCGATGCGTGGGTATTTGCCACTGGTAGTACCCCTGCACGTACCCGTTTGTATAGAATAGGTATTGCCAACAACCTCAACGAAGTAGAAGGCTTGTTTGAGGTTTTGGGTTTAATCAATGAATATTGGCACACATTCGAGAAAAATACCAACTACGAAGCATTTTTGATAAAACGCAAATCTTAAAGACAATGAAAACAGGAACACGCGATTTAAAAGCTACTTACAGCCCCGACCTTGACCAATACGCAGGAAAGGTACTTTTTAAGGAAAAGTTGGATAAAGCAAATGAGATAATGGCAAGGGTAGGAACACCTACTAAACAGCAATCAGACCGCCGCGCGGCCATTGACCTTTGCGAAACCCTCAAAGCGCACCGCCTCCGCCACCAACTTACCCAAACCCAACTGGCCGAGCGCGTGGGTATGCAGAAAGAATTTATATCGCGCATCGAAAACGGCAAGGTGGACGTGCAGCTATCTACCTTCCTGAAAATCGTGGAGGGTTTGGGCTTGACGATGACCGTAACGGAGTAATTTTTAACACGAAGGACTTTTTTTGCCTAATAACTACGTGGTCTTGACCGCAACCCGCTGTTAGGAGTACCTCCGTGCGCGCGAAACGCGCACCCACAAATCACCGACATGACCTCCACCCATAAAATGACTTTTAAAGAACTTAGAGCCAAATACGAAACAAACGGATTGCTATTTATACACAAGTGAAATTGGTTTTCGGATTACTGTTTTCTAAAAACATGCATAGAGACCTGATTCTGCTATTTTTAAGATTTTAAAACCCCAAAACCACTTTCACTCCAGTATAGAGATCAATTTTTCGGCTTACCACATTACAATTCAATGGCTGATAAAGTATCTATTGGTACAGTAGAATTTGACCATGATGACTGGTTAAGTAACGGCAGCGCTGGCAAATACGTGGGCAACATCCGAAGAAAAAACGATTCTTATCTTAAGCCTTGCGGGTTCAACCAAACTCTACAATTGTGCCAACCCATGGGGCAAACCGTCGGAAGCCCCAAAAGCCCGTCAGATGAAGTCAATGCAGCTATCAAAAGTCCAACCCACTATGTTATCGTAAAAGAATTAGCCGTATTTTTTAGGCCCGCCGAGGGCGAAAAACAAAAAATAGAAGCTACCCAAAAAGAATTTGTGGAAAAACAAGGCCGATTTTTCTTTGAAGAGTTTAAAGCACGCTACAATAAATTGGGAGAAAAATCAAAATATCAAGGAGAACAATTTGTAAATTTTATTTTAGACAAAGAACCTCCTTTGATAGAATCTCAACTTGATGACTGGTTATATTGGGACGAAACACACAGGCCAATTCAGTTTAAGCGCAAATTAATGGTAGGAGCAAATGCCCCCACCCTCGACAACGTACGGAAATTGTATAATTCAGATGACCACGAAAAAACCTGGTTTTACAGTTGGGTGCAGCCGCAAATTTTAGATGAAGAATACTACGACACTGCCGAAACGTTATTGTGCGGTATTTTGATGTTTAAAGAATGGTTGAAAGATAAAGAAACAAATGATTCATTCTTAGATGAGTTGATTATCGCTTGCCAAAAATTACAGTCAGACAAAACATATAAGAAAACCCAAGAAAATAATGATTTAGAAAATTCACGAAATCGTTTTGTGAGAAATATGTTACGGCAAAAAGGGTTTGAGGTTCATGATCAAACACAAGAGGGAGAGTCACCAACTGGTAAGCAAAGCGGCGAAATAGATATTTTGATAACTAAAAATAACTCCCCCAAATACATAATAGAGGCACTGAATTTATCCGGGCTAAGTACAAGCTACTTACAAAATCACGTAAGAAAGTTGGAAGATAAATACGATAAATGGGGGCTACGTGAAAAATATATACTTGTTTACGCAGACCTAAAAAATGGCACTTTCGATACTTTTGTAAAGAAATATAAACTTTATATTGAGAGTGAATGCCAATTTAAATTCGCCTGCATTGGTGATATAAAGGAAGTGGAATACGAAAATACCGCTATTAGAGTATGTTTGGGATTTGAATAATTTGTGATAAATAAAGAATCGGCTTATCTTGTGATTGACAAAAAACATAAGATAATGAAAACAAATTTCTCTGAATTCACCGATTCTCAATGGCAAGTT
>JAAFKE010000028.1 GCA_013298215.1 Cytophagales bacterium
TAAGTATCTTTGCTGGGGGTTGTTAACTGAATGGTTTCCATTTGCTTTTATAGTTTTGTCGCTACAAAGCTAACCTAACAACCCCATTTTTTCAAATTAACCCCTTCGTTGCAACAAAGCCCTTTTTATTCGTCAATTAGGCCACCACCACTGCTTTTCCAGTGGCAATATCTTGCTCAACGGCCTTGTATTTTACGTCTTTCTTGGTGCTTCCGTCGCGGTATTGCACCGTCACGCGGGCGTTGCGGTCTATCTTCTGCACCCGCACTGGCGTTTGCCGCTCCATGCGTTGGGCATAGGCGTTGGGGCCGCCAGCGTTTTGCTCTTCTTCCTCTTGTTGCTTGTTGGTTTGCAGCTTGGGCTGTTGCTGCTGGGCTTGCCGACGCGCTGGTTGCGGGGCGGGCTGAGATTCTTCCTGCGGAATGTGCGCCTTCATCAAAAAACTGATGGTGTCGGCATTGACCTTGCTCAAAAACTGCTTGAAAAGCTCCACCGACTCAAACTTATAGACCAAAAGTGGGTCTTTTTGCTCGTAGGCCGCGTTCTGCACCGACTGCCGCAGGTCGTCCATGTCGCGGAGGTGTTCTTTCCACTCTTGGTCAATGATCGACAGCGCGATGTGTTTTTCTACCTCACGCACAATTTCCCGTCCGTCGGTATCGACCGCTTTTTTGAGATTGACCACCACCTGCGTTGTTTTCAGACCGTCGGTAATCGGCACCACAATATCCTCAATGCTTGCGCCGCGCTCCTCAAAGATTGATTTTAGAACTGGGGCGGTGGTTTGGGCAAGCGTCTTATTTTTATCGATGTAGTGTTGCTCGGCGGCCTGGTATAACCGCTGAACACGCTGGTTTGGTTTTAGTTTCACAAACTCGGTGCGGTCGAATGGCGGCTCAATTCCCAGCGTTCGCAGGGTTTCAAATGCTAATTGGCCGTAGTCGTCGTCGGTATTTGTAACCATATCCTGGCAAACATCGAAGGTCGTATTGGCCAGGTCAAGCGCTAATCGGTCGCCAAAAAGCGCATTTTTACGGCGTTTGTAGATGGCCTCGCGCTGGTAATTCATCACATCGTCGTACTCCAAAAGTCTTTTACGCGTGCCAAAGTGGTTTTCTTCGACCTTGCGCTGGGCGCGCTGGATGGAGTTCGATACCATGGAGTGCTGGATGACCTCGCCTTCTTCGAGCCCCATTTTATCCATGATGCCCGCGATCCGATCCGAGCCAAACATCCGCATGAGGCCGTCTTCCAGCGACACAAAAAACTGCGACGAACCTGGGTCTCCTTGCCGCCCCGACCGCCCCCGCAGCTGCCTGTCCACGCGCCGCGAGTCGTGGCGTTCGGTACCGATAATGGCCAAACCGCCGGCTTTTTTCGATTCGGCGGTCAGTTTAATGTCCGTTCCGCGCCCCGCCATGTTGGTGGCAATCGTCACCGTGCCAGGCAAGCCCGCCGTGGCCACAATCTCGGCCTCTCTTTGGTGGTATTTGGCGTTCAGAACTTGGTGCTGAATTTTGCGCAGGGTGAGCATTCGGCTCAAAATCTCGGAGTTTTCTACCGACGTTGTTCCCACCAACACGGGGCGGCCCGCCTCTACCAACTCCTGAATTTCGTCGGCCACTGAGTTGTATTTTTCGCGCACCGATTTATACACTTTGTCGTCTTGGTCTTTGCGAACGGCCACCAGGTTGGTTGGGGTCGATACCACGTCCAACTTATAGATCGTCCAAAACTCGCCCGCCTCAGTTTCGGCGGTTCCCGTCATACCAGCCAGTTTGTGGTACATCCTAAAATAGTTCTGGAGCGTTACGGTGGCGTAGGTTTGGGTGGCATCTTCGACCTTCACGTTTTCTTTGGCCTCCACGGCTTGGTGCAGCCCGTCCGACCAACGCCGACCTTCCATAATCCGCCCCGTCTGTTCGTCCACAATCTTCACTTTGCTGTCCATCACCACGTATTCTACGTCTTTTTCAAAAAGCGTGTAGGCTTTCAGGAGTTGGTTTACGGTGTTGATACGCTGTGTTTTGACGGAATAATCTCGGATGAGGGCCTCCTTGGTCTGGATTTTTTCTTGCTCGTTGAGCCCCGTATTTTTGTCGATGGCGTTGAGGCCAAGCGACAGATCGGGCATAATAAAAAAGTGTGGATCTTCCGATTTACCCGTCAAAAAATCAATGCCCTTTTCGGTTAGTTCGATGCTGTTTTGTTTTTCTTCGATCGTAAAAAAGAGCGGCGCATCGGCCTCGGGCATCAGCTTTTGGTTGTCGGCCAGGTATATTTTTTCTACTTCCTGCAAGAGTGCGCGCATACCCGTTTCGCTCAAAAACTTAATGACGGGTTTGTATTTGGGCAAGCCCCTAAACGCCCGAAAGAGCGCCAAACCGCCCTCTTTTTCGTCGCCAGCGGCAATTTTGCGCTTGGCTTCGTTGAAGAGTTCGCCCACCAGCTTGCGTTGGGCATCCACAATGCTGGCAATGCGTGGTTTAAGTTCTACGTATTCTTGTTCGTCGCCGCGCGGAATGGGCCCACTGATAATGAGCGGAGTACGCGCGTCGTCGATCAGCACCGAGTCCACCTCGTCCACCATGGCGTAATGGTGTTTGCGCTGCACGAGTTCTTCGGGTGTTCGCGCCATGTTGTCGCGGAGATAATCAAACCCAAACTCGTTGTTGGTTCCGTAGGTAATGTCGGCCAGGTACGCCTGCCTGCGGGCAAACGTGTTGGGTTCGTGGCGGTCTATGCAATCGACCTTCATGCCATGAAACTCAAACAGCGGGGCGTTCCATTCGCTGTCGCGTTTGGCCAAATAATCGTTCACCGTCACAATGTGCACCCCGCGTCCAGCCAACGCGTTGAGAAACGACGGCAGCGTTGCCACCAACGTTTTGCCCTCGCCAGTGGCCATTTCGGCAATTTTACCCTGGTGCAAAATCACCCCGCCGATCAGCTGAACGTCGTAGTGAACCATTTCCCAGGTGAGCAGATTGCCCATGACGCTCCACTGGTTTTTCCAGATTGCCGTGTCGCCGTCTATCACAACGCTGGTTTTTTTGGCCGCCACTTCGCGGTCGTTGAAAGTGGCTTGCACCATGAGCTGGCCGTTTTCTTTGAAGCGCCGAGCGGTTTCTTTGACGATGGCAAAAGACTGGGGCAAAATACCGAGCAGCACCACTTCGAGCTCTTTGTCGCGGTCGAGCTCCAAAACGTCGATTTGCTTAAAAATCAGCTCTTTGGCATCGACCTCCATATCGGGGTTTTGGTCGATTTGCGTGCGGAGGGCGTTTATTTTTTCATCAATTGTTTTTAGTTCGTTGGCAATGTGCGCCCGCAGTGCCGCCGACTGCGCCCGCAGTTCGTCGTCCGACAAACCACGGAGTTTATCAAATTCGGCGTTTATTTTGCCCACGAAGGGTTTAAGTTCTTTCAGGTCGCGGTCGGCTTTGGTGCCAAACAACCCCGCAATACCTTTGGTGATTAAATTTATCATTGTTATTTTTTTGCGCTAACTAAAATTTTCTTAATCGTTTTTATAACCCACAAAATTACTCTTTTCTATTTAGTTTTAAACAAAAATGTGCGGGCAAGCGGGGTATATTGCGGCGGGGCGAGGCTGGGTTAGCCTTTGTGGTCGGCCAAAAAGTTTCTGAGGCAGTCGCGCACGTAAACAGTCAGGTCGTATTCCATTCCCTCCAAAACCAGGTCGGTTGGTGGGCGGCAGTAGGTCATAAAATCGGTGAGTTGCTGGTCTTTGAGGTTTGTTGTCTTGGCCACCCACTCACGGCTATATACCTGGTTGTAGGCCACGCGCTGGGCGAGTTTTCGCTCGGTTTTGGCGCGGCGGCTGTATTTGTCGTACAAGGCCGAAAGTGGCCCTTTTTTAGATTTCCAACTCGGCCCACCCGTGGCCGGGTTGAAACCGAGGCGACTCTCTTTGGGCGCGGTATATTCAATAACAACGGTGGGTTTGACGGGCAGGACAGCCGACAGAAAATCGCGGCGAAACTTCTCAATCGACATATCTCGAATGATTATTTCGTTGAGCTGATAGGTCTTCATGCTGTCGCGCACCACGATTCCTTTGGGTTGGAGTGGCTGCTGCGCCCACGCCAATGTTCCAAATAAACAGATCGTTGCGGTAAGTAATTTTTGTTTCATAAAAAGAGCACTTTGCGGCAACATAACGTTCGGAGAGAGCCGTTTAGTGCCTTTTATATGGCAATTACGCCAATAATCCAGCGGCTTCGGTACGGCTATGAACGCGTTTAGTATCCAAAAAAAGCTCAATTTTGTCGATCGCAATCGTAAGTTCGTCAATTGGCGGAAGCGTCACGATCCTGAAATGGTCGTTTTGGGCGTAGTTGAAACCAGTGCCAGCCACCACCAGCACCTTTTGTTCGCACAGGAGCTGGAAAACGAACGCGCCATCGTCGGCAAACGAAAACTTACGGAGGTCGATCTTGGGAAAGAGGTACATGGCACCCTTTGGCCGCACGCACGACACCCCTGGAATGTCGGTAATGCGCCGATAAATAAAGTCCATTTGTTTGTAGAGCCGCCCCGAGGGAGCCACCAAATCTTTGATGGACTGGTAGCCGCCCAACGCCGTTTGAATGGCAAATTGGGTGGGAACGTTGGCACACAGGCGCAGGGTAGCCAAAAAAGTAAGCCCTTCGATGTAGGACTTTGCTTTTTGTTTGGCCCCGCTCAAAATCATCCATCCGCCCCTAAAACCCGCCGCGCGGTAGTTTTTAGACAGCCCGCCCATTGTTACACACAGGGTGTCGTTCACCAGCGTGGCCATGGGGTGGTGCAGTGCGCCGTCGTAGAGAACTTTGTCGTAAATTTCGTCGCAAAACAAAATCAGCTTGTGGCGTTCGGCCATTTGAGCTATGCGCGTCAGCACGTCCAAGTCATAGACCGCACCCGTTGGGTTGTTTGGGTTTATGACCACAATGGCCTTGGTTTTTGGCGTTATTTTGCGTTCTAAATCGGCCAGGTCGGGGTTCCAGTCGGCCTGCTCGTCGCAAACATAATGCACGGCTTTGCCGCCAGTAAGCGCCACGGCTGCCGTCCAGAGCGGGTAGTCGGGCGACGGCACGAGCACCTCGTCGCCATCGTTTAGCAGTGCCTGCATGGCCATCACAATGAGTTCGCTCACGCCGTTTCCGATGTAAATATCGGCAATTTCTACGTTTCTCACGCCAAGGTTTTGGGTGTAGTGCATCACGGCCTTGCGGGCGGCAAACAGGCCGCGCGAGTCTACGTAACCCTGCGCGTTGCGAATATTGAGGATCATGTCGTGGATGATCTCGTCGGGCGCATCGAACCCGAACGGCGCGGGGTTTCCAATGTTCAGATTAATGATTTTGTAGCCCTGGCTTTCGAGTTCTAAGGCTTTTTCATAAACAGGGCCACGAATATCGTAACGGATGTTTTCTAAACGGGTGCTTTTCTGAAATTGCATTTCATCTAAAATTGTATGCTTCACGGCGCAATTTACCAAGTTTTCTTTGCACCACGACCAGTGAGATAAAACATTACGAATTTAGTGGTGGGGGTTTCCAGCCTTTCAGTATCTGGAATACTTTCGGACCATCATCATCATCAATAGGTAAGCAACAAGCGGTCGGACACTATTTCATTTTCTAAAGTCCTGCCCCCAAGCTGAAAACGGCGCAGCATTGATCGACCGCAATCAACAAAAATTTCGTTTTTGAACAAACCAGAGGGAATGGGCAACTCACAAATAAAATTACCCGATTTTTTGTTGCCATCGATACTCAACGCAACGCAGACACCCTTCGATTTGACCCTGTCGATTTCAACCAACAAATCTTCGAGGCAAAAATTTTGAGCACCGTACAAGATGCCCTGGCTGTGCGAGTACGGTGGGTCGCAATAAATTAGGTCGCCTTTTTTTGCCTGCGCAAATGCTTCTCTGTAGTCCAGATGCTCAAAAGACACATTTTTCAGTCTCGCTTTCCAGTCTTTAACCCGAACAGAAAAACTCTCAACGGGTATGGGTGTGTGCGCACCGCAGGGGGTTGACATATAACCATCGGACTTCCGAAAACGAACAATGCCACCGTAGCACGATCTGGTCAGATACAAAAAATCTGCACCGTTTGGGTTTTTGTTGTAGGCCGACAAAACACTTTTATAAACTTCTTCTTTGGTGGCAGTCTCAAGCAAATTTCTTCGTTCTGCGTACCATTCAACCAATCCTTTGGGGTCGGTCGATAATTTTTGCCAAATTTCTACAAGTGGTTTGAAAGTATCTGAACCCATCCCATTTGGGGGAGCAACAGTTGCCAATATAGCACCACTACCAAGGAAAGGCTCAAAATAACGCTTAATGTCAGTGGGAAAATATCTTGTGATTTCAACCGCAAATTTTTGCTTGTTGCCAACCCACTTTAAAAGTTGTGATTTTGGCGGGTAATATGTTACGTACTTTTCTTCGAGCGTGAGTTGCATTTTGTACAAGTTTTGGCAAGTATAAGAAAAGATGTGTTATAATCCTAAAATGGGATATGCTGTTTTGGGATATATTTTTGAAGTTGTGAAAAAGAGCTTGAACAAAACAGAACACAAAACTCTATTAGAGCAGTTATACCGGCTTCGTATGAGTTCAGGGCTTCGTCAGCTTGACTTAGCCGAAGAACTCGGTGTGCCGCAATCTTTCGTTAGCAAAATTGAAAGTGGCGAAAGAAGAATTGATTTGATTGAACTCAGAGAAATCTGCATCGCATTAGGTTCAAACTTGACAGAGTTCATCAACGAATTTGAAAAGGCACTCAATAAATGAAAGCAGATAAAAGATTTCTAAATCAACCCTTAGACTTTTGGGCCAACATAAAATTAATCAGTCAGAAAGCAGGTTATACAGACAAGAAGACCAAGCAAATTAAGGTTCATACCTTAGAAGAGATCAAGGCTGTTTACGAAAGTAACAATCTCGATTGCAGTAAAGTCATCGATAATAATAACAAGTTTACTGCCCTCGGAAATCTGCTTGTCTCTTACCTTCAACATCGGTCTGACGTTTTACAACAGCACGTTGAACCAAATTTAATGAAACTCGCAGATGCTAAAAAAACTTTTGAAGAACTACTGAATAAATTAAAACCTACTTGCCCCCTACCGTTAAACAAACAAAAAGCCGAAAAAGCGGGATATGCCTACTTGACAGGAATTGTAAATATGATAATTGAGGACAATTCGAGGGGTTTTGGGTGTAATTATGACCCTAAAGAATTGACTGCTTTTACCGAAAATAAATTCCCCGTTCGCACTTTATCACGCCGAGTTGATGGAGCATTTCCAAGCGTAATCAATCCAATTGCAATTTGGGAAATCAAAGAATATTATTTCACAACAACTTTCGGCAGCCGAGTTGCTGACGGTGTTTATGAAACGTGGCTCGACGGTTTGGAACTTAGAGAAATAAAGGATAATCTCAACATTCACGTTGAACATTTCTTGATAATCGACGACCATAATACGTGGTGGAAAATGGGCCGCTCCTATCTATGCAGAATTATAGATATGTTGCACATGGGTATTTTGACACAGGCATTATTTGGCAAAGAAGTAGTAACTGAGCTACCAACAATTGTACGAAGTTGGACAAAACAACTACAAAAGCATGAATCCACACAGTAGGTAATTGAGATTTGCTGCAATAGGGCACTGGCATTGAGGAACTTCTAAACGCCAGTTCTTCAGTAAACAGTCAGGCTGATGCCATTATTTTGCGCCACGACCAGTGAGATAAAACATTACGAATTTAGTGGTGGGGGTTTGGCGTGGTAGGGTTTCAAAAACGGTGACACCGCACCGCTTCGGCGGTGGAAATAGACTCTTCGCTATCGCTCAGGGTGGCAAAGAGCCCATCGCTCAGAGACGTAAGTTTTTCGACGCGCCACGCACAGTGTTTACGCAACTGGTTTGAGGTCAAAATAAGTCTCGAAAACGGTTCTACCTACTCCATTTACGCGGGTCTGAAACTGGTCGAGGTATTGGTGAAGGCCCGACTTAAAGACATCCTCTACGCCCGTGAACTCAATTTCGTAGCGGAGCTTACTGGCTTCTTTCTCGGCCGCATTACTAAAACCATTCGTCGGGTTTGTTCCCGATATTTCGTATAATGACAACTCGGCCTGCCGAACGCAGTGCGACATGGCACGCGGAAAAAGTTTGTCTAACATCAAAAACTCTACGATTTGGGTCGGCGTTAGCGACGCGTACTGCTGCCGAAACATATTGTAGGCACTCACCGATTTAAGCACCGCCGTCCACATCATCAAGTCGAGCGTAGAGCCTTCGGCGTTGGCATCGGGCAGGAGTGTAAAATACTTCACGTCCAAAAACCGCGAGGTTTTATCGGCCCGCTCCAAAAACCGCCCCACGCGCCCAAAATGCCAGGCTTCGTTGCGGGTTATGGTGCAATCGACCACGCCGTAGTACAACTGGCAGTCGTTGCGAACTTGGGCGTAGAAATCTTGCAGCAGGTTAATGTCGGCACTGGGGTCGATCTTAGCCTCGCGCATCCACAGGTAAAAACGGTTTAGGTTCTCCCACATTTCTTTGGAGATGGTCTCGCGAACGGTGCGGGCGTTTTCGCGGGCCGAACTCAGGCAGTTATAAATAGAGTTCGGGTTGCGCTTGTCGAAAGTCATAAAATTGATGACGTTTTCGCGGGTGGGTTCGGTGTAGTACTGGTAAAAAAGAAAATTGTCGGCGGTTGCAATCAGCAATGGCTCCCACTGGGCGGGCACGTTGGGCGGCAAATCCAAGACCAAATTAAAATTGACGCTGATGAACCGCGCGTAGTTTTCGGCCCGCTCAATGTAGCGGTTCATCCAGTAGATAGAATCGGCAACGCGACTTAGCATATTGTGTAACAGGATAAAGAGTTAGTAGGGTAACGGAAAAGTGCCTAAAACTACCCTTAATTTTAGTTTTTTAGTCATTGTTTGACCGAAACTAACGAAAAAAAACGACTTTTACCGAAATATCAGTTAAAATTATACCCTATGCTTATTGACCTTCGGTCGGACACCGTTACGCAGCCCACCACCCAAATGCGCCAAGCCATGATGGACGCACCCCTGGGCGACGATGTTTTTGGCGACGACCCCACCGTAAACGAACTCGAAACCAAATCAGCGCGGTTGTTTGGCGCGGAGGCGGCTCTTTTTTGCCCCTCGGGAACAATGACCAACCAACTGGCCATTCGGGTGCACACGCAGCCTGGCAGCGAGGTGATCTGCGACCGGCTCTCGCACATTTATTTGTACGAAGGCGGGGGCGTGGCCCTCAACTCGTTTTCGTCGGTAAAGTTGGTTGATGGCACACGCGGTATGCTCACCGCCCAACAGGTGCAAGATGCCATAAATCCAGACGACATCCACGCGCCCGTGTCCCGTTTGGTATCTCTCGAAAACACCATGAACAAAGGCGGCGGGTGCTACTATCATTTTGAGGAGTTCGTAAAAATAAAGGCCGTTTGCGCCCAACACGGCCTCAAACTCCACTTAGACGGTGCGCGGTTGTTTAATGCCCTCGTCGAAACCACCGACGCACCCCACCACTACGGTGCGGTTTTCGATTCGATCAGTATTTGCCTTTCTAAGGGGCTCGGCTGCCCCGTGGGCTCGGTGCTTTTAGGGAGCCACGACTTCATAAAACAAGCGCGGCGGTTCAGAAAAGTAATGGGCGGGGGCTGGCGACAAGCGGGTTTTTTGGCCGCCGCTGGCATTTATGCCCTCGACAATCACGTAGAAAGGCTCAGGCAAGACCACGCCCGCGCCCGCTCAATTGGCGAGATACTCAAAAAACGCCCCGAAGTGCAAGAAATTTATCCCATCGAAACCAATATCGTTATATTTCGGCTGCCCGACAGCATTTTGGCCACCGACTACGTGCAGCAGTTGGCCACGCGCGGCGTGAAGGCGGTGAGTTTTGGCAAACACCTGGTGCGCTTCGTAACCCACCTCAACTTCACCGACGACCACTTGGAGGAGTTTCAAAAAGTACTTTCTCAATCAAATTTATAAACAAAACCAAATCAAATTTATGGCAAACTACACACAACCCATGCTCCGCGACGGCGCACTGGTGGGCAAGACGGTGATTGTGACGGGCGGCGGCACGGGACTGGGCAAATCGATGTCGAAATACTTTCTCGAACTGGGCGCAAACGTGGTCATTTGCAGCCGCCGGCTGTCGGTTTTAGAAACCGCCGCCAAAGAACTGACCGAGGCCACGGGCGGAAAGGTACTCCCCGTGGTGTGCGACGTGCGCGACCCCGCCCAAATAGAAAACGTGCTGGCCGAAGCCATTAAAGCATTTGGGCGCGTAGACGGGCTGGTCAATAACTCGGCGGGCAATTTTATCAGCCCCACCGAGCGTTTGTCGTACAAGGCCATCGACGTGGTGGTTGATATTGTGCTACGCGGCACGTACTATTTTACGCTGGCGTTGGGCAAGTATTGGATCGAAAATAAAATTGCGGGTACGGTTCTCAATATTTCTACCACCTACGCCTGGACGGGCTCGGGCTGGGTGGTGCCCTCGTCGATTGCCAAGGCGGGTGCGCTCACAATGACAAAATCGTTGGCCTACGAGTGGGGCAAATACGGCATCAGACTAAACGCCATTGCGCCGGGGCCGTTTCCAACCAAGGGTGCTTGGGACAGGCTGTTTCCAGTCGAGCTGCAAGAGAAATTTAAGTTCGAGAACCGAATTCCCGCTGGCCGCACCGGCGACCACCAGGAGCTGGCCAACCTGGCGGCCTACCTCATGTCCGACTTTTCGTCCTACATAACAGGCGAGTGCATAACCCTCGACGGCGGCGAAGTACTGGCGGGGGGGCAGTTCAATTTCTTGCGCGAAGTAACTGATGACCAATGGGACACCATAGAAAAACAAATTAAGGACGCTACCCGGGCTCAAAAGAAAGCGGAAAGTTAGGGTAGATTATGGGCCCAGAGCATTAAAAGCCAACAATCTCTTTCTCGTAAGTATAGAGTTAGACTCAGTTGTTAGTAGACTTAGCGCGTTTTTTTAGATTTGTAGAAAAGTCTAAAAAAACGCGCTTTTGGTTTTTAATGCTGCTGCTATCGTGAAACACAACCACTTTAAAGACGAAGCTATTTGAGTTTTTTTAGGCTGATTTTCAAGAGTATAGCCTTGAAAATATTTGGACAAATGCGTACTCATCAAAACTTTAGCGTGTCTGATAGATTCTTATTAGCAAGAGTCGATCTTCCAGGCGTGAGTAGATACAACCCCCGATTTCGCTAAAAATTTCTCTACTTTTTGGCAATTATTACATCTTGAAAACTGTAACTCTTCTCTCGCCCGCTCCAAGCACCATATAAAACTGGCGACTTTACACGTAGCTCATTTTGAGCGTATATTTTTTCAATATAATCTAATTTAAAACCGATGGCGTATTCGGGGTCATTGTCATAAACGAGCGCATAGCTACCATAGTCGTGCTTAAAATCGAAGTTTTGCTGCATTTTGCCTGCTTTTATCAAACTGATATTTTCATCGTTCAACACAAAAAAAGTAATGAAACACGTTCCCCCTTTTTTCATCACCCTTGAAATTTCTTTGAGATAATTCTCTACGTCTGCGGGCATCATGTGGGTGAAAACAGAAGTCAAAAGCACAAAATCGAAACTCTCATCTTCGTAAGGGAAACGATATTGGCTCGACTGGTTTTTGCCTTGGGGATTATAATGCAGGTTATACACATCGGCGTGGACAAACTTAAAATTGGCGTATTTTTTGTATTTGTGCTGGCACCATTCTATGCCTTTCCAAACAATGTCAAAACCGTCGTAACTGCCACCACTTTTGGCATCCAGAAAATCAACCATCGGCAGGGCCGCCCTTCCCATGCCACAACCCACGTCCAAAACCTTGTCTGTGGGTTTCAGGCCGCCTTCGCCAACAAAATGACCAAGCAACATTTTTCCAACTTCTACAAAATCCCCATTTCCAATAAAAACTGAGTGGGCGGGTGGTGCCGCACTATGAAAAGGACTGCGCAAAGCATATTGATAGTGCAGCTTTTTTAAGAATGGCTTGATCGATTTGGGAATTAAAAGCTTGTGATTCATACTAAATTTTAGGTAGAGGTTTTTAGTGATTTATTAGCGTTTTTGTGATGTAACAGATTGACAATGAAAGTATATGTGTTTTTTGAAAGCAATATTTTTTGTGGCCAATACATACAAAGAAAGTAATTTCTTGCGACAACGTACCGAACAATCACAAATCTACACCGTTCGGCGGGCCATTTAGCCACCAAACTTGGGTGAGTAAGCTCACAACCAGCGGTTTATTTTTTGTCGGATCACCTCCATCTCGGCGACCTTTAGCACAAACCCGCAGCCCAAATACAGCAACCCAGCACCCGCACAGACCAGCCCGCCCGTGAGCAGGGCTTCGAGTTTGGAAAACTCGGAGGTGAGGGGCAAAAACTGGTGCAGCCCAAAACCCAACGCCACGCTCGCGCCAAAACAACCCATTATGCGCAGGGTTTCGGAGGTTGCCATGCCCGTAAACAGCGTTCGCTTTCGGGTATAGACGGTGGCCACGGGCACCACGGTGAGTAGAACAATGTGGAGTAGCGTTTGGAAAATGAGCCCTCGGAAGCCAAAGTGCTGAATCAGAAAATAAGCCGCCAGACCCGACACAACGTGCGCCACCGACCAAGCCACGTACTGAACGTTGGGGTTGCTCACCGACACGCCCAACTTGCGGTAGATGGTGTTGAAACCTTGGATGGTGAGAACGCCAAAAAACACGCACAGCAATACGTAAACCTGCTGCACATCGGTAAAGTTGAACTTGGCCCCGCCCCACAAAAACCAAATGAGGTATTGGCCACCCGCCCAAAAAATAGCGAAGGTGAGCAGACAAACGAAAAACGAAAAATGGAGGCTCTTTTGCACAAACTGCCGCACATCTGTGGTGGTCATTCGGCTTAGTTGTTGGTTGATTTCGTTAAAAAAAACAATGCTAATGGGGGCCAAAATTACCATCGACAGCCGCCCGTAGATGTTTTCGGCGTAGCGGTAGATAGCAAAACTACCCGCTGGCAGGAGCGACAACGCCCCGTTGAACAAAAATACGTGCACCTGCACGCTCAAAACGTACAAACTGGTGGCGCCAATCACGTGCGTGATCTCGCGCAAGCCAATCAAAGGGGTTTGTAGCACAAAACGATGCTGGTAGCCGATCTGGCGGAGGTAATAGACGATGGCTGCCATTTGGTAAACGATGCCCGCCATCCAAGAAAAAACCAGTACCGTTGCGCCGTAGGCTGGCCCAAAAAACACAATGATTCCGATCGTCGTCAGCACGGCAAGGGTGTAGCTAAGTTCTACTTTTCCGTATATTTTTTCGGCGTTGAGCAGCCCCTGAAATGTGCTGGTAATGACCTGAAACGGAATAAGCACACTCGTGTAGCAAAACAGTTGATAGACCTGCTCGCGCGAGGCCGCGTCGAAACCAGGTACTAACCAGCCAATGACCGTGTTTTTTAACAACAAAAAAAACACAACCAAAACCGCCGAAAACAAAAACAAATAGTTGGCCAAAACGGCAAAAATCACACTGGCTTCGGCTTGGCTTTTTTGGGCTTTGATGGCGTGGTATTTGGGAACAAAAATTTCGGTGAGCTGGCCCGTCTGCGCCAATTTGGTGATGGTAGTACCCAGGAGTGTGGCCGCGAAATACACCTCTATGGCACGCGACGTTCCGAAATAATAGACCATTAGGGTCGAGGCCGCAATGTTGAGAATAACATTTACTGTATTTAGACTGAACAAAATACCCAGACTTTTATAGTTGAGCGTCATTCGGGGGCGGAGTGAAATGAATAAAAAACATGGGCAAATATCCGAAACAATCGAATTGAATCAAATCTACGGGTTATTTTTGCGTTTTGTTTTGAAAATAGCCTCCCAGATGATAAAATGTCCCCTAAAAATTCTCAGCTTCGTGTGCTTGTGGGTCTCGCAGGGTTTATCGCAAGAAAACAAACCAATCCAAATTGTGTTGCCCGAGGCGCAAAACTGGAACCTCGTCCCCGAAGGCACAAACGTGAGGTTTCGGCTCAGGGCCTTGGGTGGCAAGGACAACAAGATCAGTTTTAAAATTGCCCAGGGACAATTAGACGAAATGGAGTTCGACTCGACTGGTTTGTTTGAGTGGACACCCGACTACGCGCTGGCCAACCGCATAAATTTACTCCGAACCGTGACCGTTATTTTTGAGGCCCACAATGCCCACGACGAGAGCGTGACCCAAACCGTCGATTTTAAAATACAGCACGTAAACCAACCCCCTTACGTAGACGACCTGCGGCCTTTTTATGTGCAGTACAAGAGTCTGAACACGTACCGAATCGACCTCGCTAATTCTGTGCACGACGACGACGATGACCCCGTGGTGGTAGTGCCCATTACCGACCAAATGCCCGAGGGAGCCAAACTCAACGCCCAGGGAGAGCTTACCTGGCAACCGTCGCAGATTCAGTTCAATCAGCTCAGGAGCCGCCCGCTATACATCGAGTTTTACGTAGAAGACCAACCCACCAAGGCCCGTGCCAAAGGACGACTTAAAATAGAGGCCACCCAAATGGACCTGCCGCCTACCATCACGGTGGTTCCAAACAACGATTATTTTAAGGTCAAAGAAAACGCAACATTAAACTTGAAGTTCTATTTGGCCGATCCCAACGGCGACGACGACATAGCAACTTTCGATTTTGTGTCTGACAACCAACGCACTCCCAAAAGCGCGTTGGTGAAAAACACGCCCAACCAATACGAATTTATTTGGACTCCTGGGTATGATTTTGTGCGCGACCCGCTCGACTCGCTGGCGGTTGAGGTTACGTTTTTTATCATCGACAAATCCCAAAATCGGGGCGAACACCGCGTGCAATTTACGGTGCTGAATGCCGTGAACGAGGTCGAGAAAGACAAGTATTTGTACACCCAATACCGCTCGGCACTGACCAATGCGTTCAATCTGTTGTCGCAGCTGCAAGACAAAGAAGAAGACCTTAAAAAAGACTACCGACGCGCCAAAAAAGGCAAGCGAAACCGCTCGGTAGTGAGCGCATCGTTGGGGGCAACGACGGGTTTGTCGGGCGTGCTGGTGCCGTCGGGAGGGAGCAACCGCACCTTGATCTCGACCATTGGTGGCACGGCGGTGGCTACCATTGGCACACTCGAAGCGACGGAGGTAATCGGAAAATCGACCCGCGATTTACTGGACAGGTATAATTATGTATTGGAAAAGAAAAGCGAGATTCAGAGCAAGGGCGACGTTTTTGCCAGGGAGTATGCCCTCAAATCGACCCGCCGAACGGCTGATTTTGCGCGAAAATTAGACGATTTTCGCGTCACCATGGCACTCAAAGGCTTGGTAGCCTTGGAGTTGGACGCATCGTGGGAAAACAAAAGAGAGGCCACCGAGAAGGCCATCCAGCGTATTTTTAAAGACTTTTCGCCGTTGCAGGAAGAAACCGTAAAATGATCCAGAAATTAAAAAACGCGGTCGAAATTGCCCGCAACATGGGTATCAGGTACGTGTGTTTTCGGCTGTGGTACGAAGCAAAAAAACGGACTGGTATCTTAAAAAGGGCGTTTCCCACTGCGCCGCCGACCCAAAATTTCATTTCGTTGTTGCAGTGGAAAACACAAAACACAACTCCGAACGCACCCCGATTCTTTCCCGTCGAAGCCCCGAAAGCACCCTTAGAACCAGGCGTTTTGCTTTCGGAACAACAAACCAAAGACCTGCGCGAGCAGATTTTGTTTTTTAATGCCACAACCTACAAAGTGACCGACTGGCTCACCAACCCACTGAACGGATACCGCTACGATGCCACAAAACACTGGACGGAGGTTGCCGATTTGTCGGCGGCGGCGGGCGACATTAAATACGTCTGGGAGAAATCGCGGTTTTCGTATATATACCAGTTTATCAGGCAACAACAGCGGGGCGGCTACGATGCCGCCGAACTGGTTTTTAGTGAGATTGACTCGTGGATTGAGGCCAACCCTATTAATTGCGGCCCCAATTGGCGGTGTAGCCAGGAGATTTCTTTGCGGGTTTTGAACTGGACTTTCGCGCTGCATTATTACCAGCACTCGCCCGCGCTCAGTGCTGCCCGTTTCGAGCGCATCGTGCACCTGATTCGCTGGCAAACCCACCACGTGTACAAAAACATTGATTTTAGCCGCATCGCTGTCCGCAACAACCACGCCATTACCGAGACGCTGTGCCTGTATTTGGTGGGAATGCTCTACCCGTTTTTTCCAGAGGCCGCCGAGTGGAAGAAACGCGGAAAACGGTGGTTTGAAACCGAAATTGCGTACCAAGTTTACGACGATGGCACGTTTTTGCAGTTTTCGATGAACTACCACCGCGTGGTGGTGCAGCTGCTCACGTGGGCAGTGCGGCTTGCCGACCTAAACGGCGAGCGTTTTTCGGATGTAGTGTATGAACGCGCCAAAAAAACGCTCGATTTTTTAGTGGCCTGCCAAGACCCGCAAACGGGCTGGCTGCCCAACTACGGCAACAACGACGGCGCACTTTTTTTTCCGCTCAACAACTGCCACTACCGCAACTACCGCCCCCAGCTTTTGGCCCTGGCACGCACCCTGAACGAAACCCTAAACTACGAAAACGGACCCTGGCAAGAAGACCTGACGTGGTACGGACTTAGCCTTGAACCACCAAAACCAGCACGCCCAACCTCCCCAAACGGAGCTCGGGCGTGGCCTACGGGCGGCTACGCGCTGGTGCGAGATGCCGACACGCTGGCGTTTTTGCGCTGCGGCAACCACCGCGACCGCCCCCTGCAAGCCGACAACCTGCACTTAGATTTGTGGGTGGCGGGCCGAAACATACTGCGCGACGCGGGTTCGTACCAATACAACACCGACGAAGAGACCCTTCGCTTTTTTATGGGGACGGCTTCGCACAATACCGTCATGCTGGGGCAGCGCGACCAGATGCAAAAAGGCCCGCGTTTTGTTTGGTACGGCTGGACCCAGGCCACCTACAACCGAGTAACAGAAACGGCTGACGCTTACGTTTTTGAGGGGCAAATTGTGGCTTTTAAGCAGCTTGGCGCGCGGATTTTGCACAACAGGCGCGTTACTAAATTCAAAAATAAACGTCATTGGATAGTAGAAGACACCGTAGAACACAATGCCTCTTGGACGATGGAACAGGTCTGGAACCCTTCGGATGGTTTCTTTGAAGAGTTCAAAATAACCGCCCACGATCGGGACGGCACGGAAATTGCACCAACGTACTCGAAAGGCTGGTATTCGGGTTTGTACGGCCAAAAAGAGCCTACTCAACGCATTATCTTTGCTACAAAAGGAAAATTTGTAAAAACTGAAATTGTCCAATAACTTTGTGTTCATTATTTAATTACTAACCACCCAGAAGTGTACCAAGACTTAATTACTAAAAAGAAAAAAATTGCGGTCGTCGGGCTGGGTTACGTGGGGCTTCCCATTGCTTTAGAGTTTGCAAAACATTTTAGCGTCGTCGGGTTCGACATCAACGAGGCACGCGTGCTAATGATGCAAAACGGCCAGGATCCGTCGAACGAATTGCCCGATTCGGTGTTTGCCAACAAAGATATTACCTTCACGGCCAACGCCGATGACCTCCGAAACGCCCATTTTTTTGTGGTAGCAGTGCCAACACCCGTAGATGACTACAAAGTTCCTGACCTCAAACCGTTGGTGGGGTCGTCGGTTGCGATCGGGAAAATTCTAAAAAAAGGCGATTACGTGGTGTACGAATCGACGGTTTACCCAGGCTGCACCGAAGAAGACTGTCTGCCCATTTTAGAGCGCGAGTCGGGCCTAAAACTCGGCATAGATTTCAAAATTGGGTACTCGCCCGAGCGTATTAACCCAGGCGATAAGGAACGAACGATTGACAAAATTCTAAAAATCGTGTCGGGCAGCGATGCCGACGCTCTGGACAACATTGCCAAGGTGTACGGCCAGATTATTACGGCGGGTATTTACCAGGCGCCAACCATAAAAGTGGCCGAGGCCGCCAAGGTGATCGAAAACACCCAGCGCGATCTTAATATTTCGTTGATGAACGAGCTGGCCATTATTTTTGATAAAATGGGCATTGACACCCAAGATGTTATCAGCGCGGCGGCCACCAAATGGAATTTCTTAAAGTTCTCGCCTGGCTTGGTGGGCGGGCATTGCATTGGCGTAGATCCGTATTATTTACTCTACAAATCTAAAAAACTGGGCTACGACCCCCAGGTCATTCACAGCGGGCGGCGTATCAATGACGGAATGCCTGGGTTTATTGCCAAAAAATTGGTTCAAATGTTGATCCAGAAAGGCAAAAGCCCCCAAAATACGAAAGTGCTCGTAATGGGCATTACGTTTAAAGAAGACGTGTCGGACATTAGAAACTCGAAAGTGGCCGACCTCATCAAGGAGCTTATGGGATACAGCATGAACGTTCACGTGGTCGATCCGCACGCATCGCCCAATGAAGTGGCCCACGAATACGGCCTCACACTCATGGACGAGCCTTCTACGCAGTACGACGCGGTGGTGCTGGCAGTGGCGCACAAGGAGTATAAGTCTATGACAATGAGCGACTTACGCGCCCTGATGAACGACCAACCCATTTTGCTCGACCTGAAAGGCTTACACCAAAAAAACGACGACGGACTTACTTACTGGCGTTTATAACGTATTGGGGCGAGCCAAAGCTTTGTTCGCCCCCGACGCGACGGGTCGGTATCAGTAGGCAATGCCCAGTTTCTTGTAGATGAAGTGCATGAGCCACGCGGGACCGATCATCAAAAATTGAATATCTTTGAGAAACGAGGGCTTTTTGCCCTCGATTTTGTGCCCCCAAAACTGCACCGCCCACGCCACCACAAAAATGGCAATGCTCACTTTCCAGAGCGAATACACGGTATCTTCGATGCCCTGCGCCAACGATAGGCACGCCAACGAAAACAAAATCATGCCCACTGCCAGCGGTGCAGACAGTCTAAAATAATAAACAACTGCCAAAAATAGCACCACGATGGCCGCATTAAGTGGCAGATCGGGCGTGATGTTTACGGGAAATTTGACCGAGTAAAGCAGGCCAACAATGCTAAAAAAAATGGCTGGTACGCACACCCAGTGCACCAGTTTGTTGGTTGGGTGTTGGTGGCTTTCGCCGTATTGGCTCAGTAAATTGTCAATCGTTCTCATCGGTTAGGAATATTTGGGGTTGTTTTATTTCTGCAAGAGGGCATCCCACAAAATTTCGGCGGGGTGCTGGGCAGTGCGGTGCGCACCGTCGTGTATCTGGTGGCGGCAGCTCGTACCCGAGGCCGCAATGAGTACGTCGGCGGGTTGTTGCCGAACCGCTGGGAACAACACCAGCTCCCCAATTTGCATCGACAGCGCGTAGTGTTCTTGCTCATAACCAAACGACCCCGCCATGCCACAACAACCCGACGGAATCAGTTGAACGCTGTAATTGGCGGGCAACGAAAGCGTTTTTTTGGCCAAAACCATGTTTGAGAGCGCCTTTTGGTGGCAATGTCCGTGGAGCTTTATGGTCTTTTTTTCTTGCGTGAATGCCCTTGCGCTGATCCGTTTGGCATCGACCTCACGGGCAATGAACTCCTCGAACAACAGCGTATTTTTGGCCAACGCCCGCGCCTCCGTTTTAAGATCAGCACCGACAAGATCAGGGTACTCGTCGCGAAACGTCAAGATGGCCGACGGCTCAATGCCAACGAGCGGGCTTTGACTGGTTATTACATCTTTAAGTAGCTGCACGTTCTCCACGGCCAGCCGTTTGGCGTCGCGGAGTAGTCCCTTCGAGAGGTACGTCCGCGCACTTTCAACGTGCTTTGGCACGACCACTTCGTAGCCGAGTTTTTCTAATAGCAAAACCATCTTTTGCCCCACGGCCACGTCGTTGAAGTTCGAAAATTCATCGCAAAACAGATAAACACGCTTAGTTTTCTCGGTCGTTGAAGCGCTGTTGGTGGCTGATTTACGGCCATCCATCCATTTTTTTAGCGTTTGTTTGTCCAGCAGCGGCACGGTGCGATCGGGATGAAAACCCACCAGTTTATTGATGGTGCGGCGGATGACTGGCGTACCAAAAATAAAGTTGTAGGCCCACGGAACGAGCGCGGCCAATTGCATTTGCTTCGTAAAGTTGCCCACCAGGCGCGCGCGCAGCGGCACGCCATTGGCATCGTAGTAGTGCTGCAAAAATTCGGCTTTCATTTTGCCAACGTCCACGTTCGACGGGCACTCTGACTTGCAGCCTTTGCAACTCAAACACAAATCCATCACGTCCTTGATCTCGTCGTGGTCAAAAACATTTTTTTGATCGCTGTTTGTGAGGTAGTTACGAAGAATATTGGCGCGGGCGCGGGTGGTGTCGTGTTCGCTCAGGGTAGCCATGTAGCTCGGACACATGGTGCCGCCAGTGAGGTGCGTCTTGCGGCAATCGCCCGAGCCGCTGCATTTTTCGGCCAAACCCAAGATTCCATTTTGGTTGTCAAAATCAAAAATGGTCTCCACTTGGGGCGTTGGCACATCGGCTTCGTAGCGTAAAAACTCGTTCATCGGCGGCGCGTTCACGATCTTGCCTGGGTTAAAAACACCGTTATTATCCCAAGTGGTTTTCACATCCTCAAAAAACTTGTACACCTCTGCACCCACCATAAAAGCAATAAACTCGCCCCTGAGCCGCCCGTCGCCGTGTTCGCCCGACAACGAGCCCCCGTAGCTTTTAACGAGGGCGGCGGTGTCGGCCAGGAGCGATTTAAAAGTATGCCGTCCCGCGCTGGATTTCAAATTAATGAGTGGCAACGAGTGGATCTCTCCCGCCGCCGCGTGGGCCGAGTGTTCGAGGCGTAGGTTGTGTTTGAGGGCAATTTCCTCTAACTCTTTTATGTAGTTTGGTAGGTCGTTCACATCCACCGCGCAGTCTTCTATCACGTTGGCGGGTTGCTCGTCTCCTTCAATATTATACATCAAACTTAGGCCAGCTTTGCGGAGGTTCCAGGCTTTTTTGGAGTCTTCGCCCACCAAAATGGGGTACGCGTAGCCCATTTTTTGGAACGTCAGGGCAGCTATGAATGCAAGGGTGCGCTCGTTTAAGGCTTCGTCGGTTTGTTCAAAAAACTCAACCATCAGAATGGCCTTGGGCTGACCCTGCACAAAAGCCGCGTTTTGGGCTTGTTGCACGTTGCCCTGTGCCAGTTCAATGATGTAATCGTCCATGAGCTCGGAGGCCGCGCAACCGTGTTGGAGAGCCACCAAGTTGGCCCGTAGGGCTTCGTCGATGCTCGCAAAATGGGCGCACACCAAACCCACGGCGGCGGGCGGCAGGGGTATCAGATTCAGTTTTGCTTCGGTCACAAAACAGAGCGTTCCTTCCGAACCAGCAACGAGTTTTGAAAGGTTAATGCCTTTATTACCAATACTTTGAGCCACGAGGGCATCGAGGGCATAACCAGTATTTCGGCGCGTGACGGTGGGCTTCGGAAAATTGTCTTGGATCAGTTTTTGGTTTTTGGGCTCATTGATTAGTGCCCCCATTTTGGCGTATATTTCTCGTTCGGCCTCCGACTGTGCGTTCTGTGCACCCACCTCATAATTGGGTATTTCGCTAAAATGAGCTTCGCTTCCATCGGCCAAAACCGCCTTTACCTCCAGCAGGTGGTCGCGGGTGCTTCCCCACACAACGGAGTGCAGCCCGCACGAGTTATTGCCGATCATGCCGCCGATCATGGCGCGGTTGGCGGTCGATGTCTCGGGGCCAAACATGAGGCCAAACGGTTGGAGTGCCTTGTTGAGATCGTCTCTGATTACACCTGGTTGCACGCGCACCCACCGCTCTTCGGCTTTGATTTCTAAGACCTTACCAAAATATTTAGATATATCCACCACCACCCCACGGCCCACCACTTGCCCCGCCAGCGACGTGCCCGCCGCCCTCGGAATGAGCGACAGCTGGTTTTGGCCCGCAAATTTTACCAGCTTTTTTATGTCTTCGTTGGTCTTGGGTAGCGCTACCGCCAGCGGTTTTTCTTGGTACACCGACGCGTCGGTGGCGTACAAAATCCGCATGGCTTCGTGGGCAGTGCTATCGTCGAAATACAGTTCGCCGTCCAAATGTCGGCTAAGTGCGTCAAATACCGAAGGAACGCTTGTTTTGAACATGAAAGGATGCTGTTTTGGGCTATTTCGGGCCTAAATTAAATAAAAAACCAGTGGTATTTTCACACCACTGGTTCGTAAAATTATTCAGGTTTTGCGCTACACGATCAGCATGGCATCGCCGTAACTGAAAAAGCGGTATTTTTCTCGGATGGCTATTTCGTAGGCTTCCATGACGAGGTCGTATCCTCCAAAGGCGGTGCTCATCATCAGCAACACCGATTCTGGCAGGTGGAAGTTCGTGACCAGCGCGTCCACTATTTTAAAATCGTACTGCGGAAAAATAAACTTATCGGTCCAACCCTCCACCGCTTTCAAACGGTTGTTGGCCGACACCGACGATTCTAATGCTTTCATGGAAGTAGTACCGATGGCGCATATTTTTCTGCCTTGGTCCATCGCACTGTTCACGATGGCGGCGGAGTCTTCGCGGATGAAGTAGTTTTCGGAGTCCGTTTTGTGCTTCGTCAGGTCTTCCACGTCCACCTGCCTGAAAGTTCCCAGGCCAACGTGGAGCGTCACGGGGGCAAACTTAATGCCCTTTATTTCCATGCGTTTCATGAGCACTTTGGTGAGGTGCGACCCCGCCGTTGGGGCGGCCACTGCGCCCACGTGCTCGGCGTATATTGTTTGGTAGCGTTCGCGGTCAGCGTCCTCGGTTTCGCGCCGTATTTCTCTTGGCAAGGGCGTTTCTCCAAGTTCGTCCACCATTTTCATGAGGTCTTCGTGGTTGCCATCATACAAAAACCTGATGGTTCTGCCGCGCGAGGTGGTGTTGTCGATGACTTCGGCCACCAAGTCGCTGTCGCCAAAATACAATTTATTTCCTACTCGTATCTTGCGGGCGGGATCTACCAATACGTCCCAGAGGCGCATTTCGCGGTTGAGTTCTCGGAGCAGGAATACTTCTATTTTTGCCCCCGTTTTTTCTTTTTGGCCATACAAACGCGCCGGGAATACCTTGGTGTTGTTGAGCACCATCACGTCGCCTTCACCAAAGTAAGACAGTAGGTCAGAAAATTTTTTATGCTCGATTTGCTTCGTTTTGCGGTCAACTACCATTAGCCTGGCTTCGCCCCGATCGGGTGGGTACAGCGAAATTAGGCTCTGTGGTAAATCAAATTTAAACTCTGATAGCTTCATAATCAGATATTTACAGGAATAAACTCATAAAATTGGAGGGCAAACATAGTAAAAAATATGGCCAAAAGCTATGAAATCTCCAAGTATTTTCTCAATAAAGGCGACCGACCAAGGGCCACCACGTTGCTCAAAAAACAAAATGGCGGCCTTTGGTCGGTCGGCGCTTCGGTCTGCTACTATTCTACCACGCTCAGTTTGACGGCGTTGGTTTTTCGGTTTTGCGAAATTGGCATACTCAGGGTGTTGATGAAAACATCGCCCAGCACCAAATTGCCCCGATCGACCAGCACCTGCTTAATGTCCTCGATGAGTTCGTCGGTTACTAAGTCGGCGCGGTCGTAAAAAATGGTGTTTATTCCCCAGTACAGACTAAGTTGGGTGAGCAGCGTTTTGTCGGGCGTAAAAACATAAAGCTCGGCCAAGGGGCGGTGGTGGGCCAGGCGGTAGCCGGTGTAGCCCGAGCGCGTCACGCCGATGATGGCGCGGGCGTGGGTGTCGCGGGCGAGCCTACACGCGCTCATCACTACGTTGTCATTCAGCACGTTAGCCCCTGGCTGATCGACCACTGCGGAGTGGTGGCGGAAAAATATCTTGGTTTCGTTGAATTTCTTTTTGGCCTCGTTTTCTTCTACGTTCACAATCGTTTTGGCCATGTATTCGACCGCCAAAACGGGGTATTTGCCCGAGGCAGTCTCGCCCGACAGCATCACCGCGTCGGCACCGTCGAGCACCGAGTTGGCTATATCGTTGATTTCGGCGCGGGTTGGGCGCGGGTCGGTAATCATGGTTTCGAGCATTTGGGTGGCCACAATAACTGGCTTGCCAGCGATGTTGCATTTTTCGACGATCGTCTTTTGGATCATCGGAACCTCCTCACCTGGCATTTCTACGCCCAAATCTCCCCGGGCCACCATCACGCCGTCGGTGGCGGCAATGATGGCATCTAAGTTTAGGATGGCTTCGGGTTTTTCTAACTTGGCAATCACGCGGCTGCGTTTGCCCCGCGCCTGTATGTAGGCTTTTACGTCTTCTATTTCTTTGGCTTCGCGCACAAAAGACAGCGCTATCCAGTCCACGTCGTGCAGCAGGCCAAAGTCGAGATCAGCGTAGTCTTTGTCGGTTATAGACGGCATCGATATTTTGGTACTCGGCAGGTTCACCCCTTTTTTGGCTTTCAGCATTCCGCCATATACTACTTCCGTCACCACGTCTGTGCCCTCCAAGCGTACCACTTTCACCTCCAATTTACCGTCGTCTAGCATGATGCGCTCCCCAATTTTTACGTCCTGGTACATTCCTTTGTAAGGTGTACTCACGCGCTGGGCGGTGCCAATCAGTTCTTCGTTGGTAAAAACCAGTTCGTTTCCTGCCTCAATGAGCACACCGTCTTTGTGTTCTACGTTACCAATTCTGATTTTGGGGCCCTGCAAGTCTTGAAGAATGGCCAGATTAAGACCATGTTCGGCGTTTAATTCCCGAATCCGCTGAACCCGAACGAGGTGCTCTTCGTGCGTTCCGTGCGAGAAATTTAAGCGAAAAACGTTCACCCCTGCCCGCGCCAATGCGAGTAAATTTTCTTTACTTTCTGAGGAAGGGCCTACCGTGGCCACAATTTTGGTTCTCTTTACAGACATAATTCAGTGTTGAGGTGAGTCATAGTAATCCTCAAAATTAACACGAAATCTTTAAAAAAGTCAGTCCTGGATGGAATTAGCCAATAATTTACTGACATTTGCGAACCACTTACTTCGTCAGTAAACATGAAAATAGCCGTTCACGGTCGTACTTTTACCGAACAAGCCAGGCCCTTCGTCCAGGAGATGTTCGTCAAATTATTCGAGCAAAAAACCGAGCTAATCGTGTCAAGTTCGTACCGAGCGGTGTTAGACCAACAGAACATTACCCACTATTCTGAGCAGACATACGACGAAAAAGTGGGCGTTTCGGGGGCCGACTTTATTTTTAGCCTGGGCGGCGACGGCACGCTCTTGGAGGCCGTCACGCACGTGGGCGAGCGACAAACCCCCATTGTGGGCATCAACACGGGGCGGTTGGGTTTTTTGGCGACGGTATCGCCGAGCCGAATACAGTACTTGCTGCACGTGCTTTTCAACCAAAAGTTCAGGATCGAAGACCGCTCTTTGGTTCACATTGCCTCGGACTGTGATTTGTTCGGGCGGCTCAATTTTGGTCTTAACGATATGGTCATTTCCAAGACCGACACCTCCTCGATGCTCACCGTGCAAACCTACCTCAACGGCGAGTTTTTAAACGCCTACTGGGCCGACGGCCTGATTGTTTCTACGCCCACTGGTTCTACTGGCTACTCGCTCAGTGCGGGCGGACCAGTGCTACTGCCCACCAACGAGAGTTTTATTATTGCGCCCCTCAGCCCCCACAACCTCAACGTGCGCCCCATGATCTTGCCCGACAGCAGTGTGCTTTCGTTTGAGGTTCAGAGCCGAAGTGGGAGCTACTTGCTTTCGCTCGATTCGCGTTCTAAGGTGGTAGATGCAAGCACGAAACTGACGCTGCGCAAAGAAAATTTCGTGGCAAGACTCGTAAAAACCGCCGACGACAGTTTTCTTAACACGCTCCGCAACAAACTAAGCTGGGGCTACGACGTGAGAAACTAAGCGGTCAGATCGACAGGTAGCGCATCAAGTTTGCCAGCCGTTCTTGGTCGGGGCTGTCGATGGCAGAGTTGGCATAGGTGGCCTCTATGTCGTACCCGAAGCGTTCGAGGGTGGCCAAAACGGGCATAATGTCGGTGCGGTTCAGCTTGAGCGTCAGCCGTGCATCGTTGGGCACATCGTAGCCGTCGGTCGAGCTATTTCCTACAAAAAAACTACTCAATATCCGGGTGTTGTTGGTTTCGATGAGCCGGCTCACCTCCGACAAAGAATAGTCTCGGTTGGTCATTTTTAGCACCACCACCGCTCCTTTTTCTTGTATTCCCAACGAATCAGCAAAACGCGTCAGCAGGTCGTTGATTAGGATAGTCCCCAAGAAACGCATCGATTCCTCCTCTACCACGGGCAATACCTGCAAATCGTGCTGATTGCTAACCTGCAAAAGTTCGTAGGCGTGTTGGTGGTTGAGCGCAAAAACGCCCTCGTGCTGCGGCATGACGTGGGCCAAAGGCAGCTCATCATTGGCGTAGTCCATCAGTGCGTCTTCGCTGATGATGCCCTTGTATTGGTCGGCGTCGGTCAGCACGAGTTGCCCAATTCGGTATTCTTGCATGAGTTCGAGCGCCCGACCGATGCTGTCGGTAGGGTGCAAAACTGGCACAATGGGGTTAATTATCTCTTGGGCTATCATAAGACTTTGCGCTCGTGGTTGGGTGTCGATTGTATATAACTGGCTTTCAGAATATTACCCGCTTACCGTCAAAAAAAACAATAACGTTGTTTTCTAAACAATTACCAAACGTTTGGCGCAAAATCAAGCAATTTCGACTAAGGCATACTTTTCTAAAAATGGTTGCACTATGTCATTAAACTTTTCGGGATGCTCCATCATGGGCGCGTGGCAGCATTTGTCGATAAAGTGAAGCTCTGAGTGGGCAATGAGCCGGTTGAACTCGTGAGCTACGTGGGCTGGGGTGATGGTGTCGTTGAGGCCCCAAACCAACAGGGTCGGAACGTTTATTTTGTGCAGTTCTTTGTTGAGGTTGTGCCGCTGCGCAGATTTGGCAATGCCCACAATGCTCATGCACTTTGGAATGCTGGACGTGGTCTGAAAAACCTCGTCGATGAGCTCTTTGGTGGCTACCTTGGGGTCATAAAAAGTATAGGCAACCCGCTCAGACACAAAGTCGTAGCTACCCCGGCGCGGAAACGACCCGCCCATGCCGTTCTCGAAAAGCCCAGAGCTACCCGTAAGAACCAGGCTTTTTACCTGCTCGGGATTTTTAAGAACGTACATCAACGCCACGTGGCCACCCAGCGAATTGCCGAGCAAACTTAGGTCGCGCAGGTTTTTGAAAGCCACAAACTGCTCCACAAAACTGAGTATTCCTTCTAAGTTGGCCTCGCGGGCGGGCATTTCGTAGATCGGAAGCACCGGAATAACCACCCGGTAGCGGCCCCGAAAACCGTTTATAACGCCATCCCAGTTGCTCAACGCCCCAAAAAGCCCGTGCAGGAGCAGCAACGTGTCGCCCTTTCCTTCGTCAATAAACCTAAATCCGCCTTCTTCTTGAACTTGGAATTGCATATTACCTTTCTTTTAGTTTGTAGAGATTATACCGCAAAAGTACCATTTTATTTACATCATCGAAACGCCCACGCCCCAGTGGTAAGTGTTTTATAATGAATTTGTTGTAAACAAATTGTTAAGTGTAAAATAGTACCACGTTTTCTACGAAATATATAAAATAACTTTTTCGTTTTTGGAAGCCCTACCCGTTTATTTGGCACAACGGACAAAAGTACGTGGCGCGTCCGCCTACCCTGCTCTGCGCCACGGCCGCCTTGCCGCAGGGGCATTGCAGGTGGCGGTCGGCCTGGGCGTATGGCGATGCCCCCCACTGGCGGGCATGAATAATAAAATCGGTCGGGAACTGCCCGTAGTTAGCCTCCCGCGCTATGGCCGTTTGCAACACCTTCTGGATGGCCGCGTGGAGTCGTTCGGCATCGCCGATTGTGACCGTACCAGCGTTTTTTTCGGGATGTACTTTGGCCTGAAACAACACCTCGTCCACGATCCAGTTGCCGATGCCTGCCACCGTGGTCTGGTCTAATAAAACCGATTTTATGGGCGACTTACGCCTGCGGAGATTTTCAAACAGCACTTCGGGGGTAATATCGAGGGCATCCACCCCAATTTTTTTGCGCAGCAGGTGGGCTTCTATGCTCTCTACCAACCCGATGCGCTCAAACTTGCGCGGGCACAAGAAACCAAGGCTAAACCCGCCCGCAAACCCAAAGACAATGCGGGCAAAACGCGGGCGCGGCAGTGAGTTGTGGTAATAGGCCAGATCGCCGGTCATGCCAAAGTGAAAATGAACAATGGGCGCTCCATCGGTCATCACAAACAGGTTTTTACCCACCCGGCGGGTGTCGGTAAACATTCGCCCCACGAGCGCGTCGGTCAGCGCGGCGTAGGTAGTGGTGAGCAATTTGGGGTCTTCTACCTCAATATTTTCGATGCGCTGGTGCATCGACGTGCCTTCGAGGTACAGCCGGTAGGTTTCAACTTCGGGGAGTTCGGGCATGGCTTTGGGGGAGTATTTCAAAAAAACGAATATCGGCTTGGCAGTTTTCGAGCAACTTTTGGGTGCGTTCGGGGCGGGCATCGGTTATGAAGGTCTGCCCAAAGCGTTGTTGGTCCATCATCTGGATCAGTTTTTGGATGCGTCGGTCGTCTAACTTGTCAAAAATATCGTCCAAAAGCAGCAATGGTTTTTGTTTTTTTTCGACCTCCAACAACTCGTACTGCGCCAATTTGAGTGCCAGCACGAAGGTTTTTTGCTGGCCCTGCGAGCCAAATTTGCGCAGGGCCACCCCGCCAATTTCAAACACAAAATCGTCTTTGTGTATTCCTTTGGTGGTGCGCTGGGCTTGCGCGTCGCGGTGGCGGTTTTGCCTAAAATCTTTCTCAAAGCCAGCACTCCCCACCTCCGACTCGTAAATAATATCGACCGCCTCCTGGCTTTCGCTCAAGTAAGCATAATGTTTGGCAAATAGCGGTAAAAATACGCCTATAAAGGTCCGCCGCTTTTCAAAAATACGGGCGGCCAGTCGCAAAAACGGCTCGTTGTAGGTTTCGAGCAGGTCGTCGTCTTGGTAGTTTTTTTCGGCAAATATTTTAAGGAGGCCGTTTCGCTGCGCCAATATTTTGTTGTATTGCAAATAATCGGCCAGGTATTCGGGGTTGAGTTGCGCCAAAACACCGTCAAAAAAACGCCGTCGGTCTTCGCCCCCGCCCCTAATTAGGTCGGTGTCGTTGGGAGCCACCAGCACCACCAAAAACTTTCCGATGTGTTCGCTCATGCGCTCGTAGGCTTTTTTGTCGCTCATCAACACCTTGCGCTGGCCGCGTTGGAGGCTGCAAGTAATCTGAGTGGCCTTGCCCTTGTGCCTGAACAGGCCATCGATAATAAAAAAATCGGCCTCGTGCTGCACACTGAGGGCATCTTGGTTGTGGAAAGCACTTTTGCTCAATGCCAAAAAATAGACTGCGTCCAGCAGGTTGGTTTTTCCGCTGCCGTTTTGGCCCACAATACAATTTACCTGCGGGCCAAAGGTAAAATTGCCCTCTTCGTAATTTTTGAAGTACGTCAGGTGCAATCTTTCAAGAAAAAAGGTGTTATCGTCCAATCTTAAAATTCATTCAGTTTATCGGAACTGCATTAAAAACAAATGCCACGGTTGCGGGGTTATCAAAGGTATTGTTAAAGTGGCGTAAAAACAACATTTGGAATATGTATAAAGTTTTTATTAAATTTGCACTTATTTTAGAAAATAAACCTTAAAAAGCACATCAAAGTGGATATTTTTGAGAAATTAAGGGCGCACATGGGGCCCATCGGTTCTACTTCAATGGAATTTAATGCGCACGGATACTTTATTTATCCGCGCTTAGAGGGCGAGTTGGGGCCTTACATGAACTTCAACGGCCAACGAATGCTCAATTGGAGTCTCAACAACTACTTGGGCCTCGGCAACCACCCCGAAGTACGCAAAGCCGACGCCGACGCCGCCGCCCAGTGGGGCTTGGCCTATCCGATGGGCGCGCGCATGATGTCGGGGAACTCGTACCTGCACGATGAGTTTGAGAAGCAACTGGCCGAATTTGTGGGCAAAGAAGACGCAAACCTGCTCAACTACGGCTACCAGGGTGTGATGTCGGCGGTGGAGTGCTTGGTAGATCACCGCGACGTGATTGTGTATGATGCCGAAAGCCACGCCTGCCTAATCGACGGAATCCGCCTCCACAAAGCCAAAATGGGCGAATACTACAAGTTTAACCACAACGACATGGCAAGTTTGGAGAAAAACCTCCAACGCGCCACCAAACTGGCCGCCGAAAAAGGCGGTGGCATACTCGTTATTACCGAGGGCGTTTTTGGAATGTCGGGCAAGGTGGGTAGCTTGGATAAAATAGTAAAACTAAAAGAAAAGTATAATTTCCGATTGCTCGTTGACGATGCCCACGGCTTCGGGACAATGGGCGAAACTGGCGCGGGCGTGGGCGAGATGCTCCACTGCATGGATGGCATCGACGTGTATTTCTCTACCTTTGCCAAGTCTATGGCCGCCATCGGTGCGTTTGTGGCCGCCGACCACGACATTATAATGTATATGAAATACAATATGCGCTCACAAACCTACGCCAAGGCACTTCCCATGCCGTTTGTGGTGGGCGGTATGAAGCGTTTGGAGTTGATAAAGAAGCATCCCGAACTGCGAACCAAACTGTGGGAAAACGTTCACGCGTTGCAAACTGGCCTGCGGGCGCGGGGTTTCAACATCGGCGAGACCGAGTCGCCAGTGACACCGATATTTTTACAGGCCGACGGTGGCGTGGCCGAAACGGTTAATTTGGTGCGAGACCTGCGCGAAAATATGGGCATTTTTTGCTCAATTGTGCTGTACCCAGTTGTGCCCAAAGGTACGATCATGCTCCGGATTATTCCAACGGCAGCCCACTCCTTAGACGACGTTCAATATACCTTGGAGGCGTTTTCTAAAATTGCCGAAAATCTTAAAGCGGGTGTGTATGCACCCCAGCAAGTGGCCGAAACGGCGTAGCCGTCGAAACACGGTTTAAAGTACAGTGGAGGCTGGTTTTGAAAAAAGCCAGCCTTTTTTGATGAAAGCAGCTTCGCAAACAAGGTTCATAACCCACTGATAATGAGGCATTAATAATTCGTAAAGGAACAAAGTACCTTTTCTTGCATTATTCAAATTATTTTTTTCATTTTTTGTATTATTTTTCAACATAAAATACTTACTTTTAGATCATAATAAACATTTAGAGGCAGCCACGGGCTGTTTCACCACCATTAAAGATACGTATTATGAATAAGTTTCAGGAAGTAAAAGACCTCGTTATGTCACTCGAAGACGACTTCGATAAGTTTTACGACAAAAAAAACCAAGCCGCAGGAACGCGAATCCGCAAAGGAATGCAAGACCTCAAAACAATGGCCCAGGACATTAGATTAGAAGTACAAAACATAAAAAATACCGATTCCTAAACCCCTAATTTTTACTGTTGAGAAAGCCGCCACGTTGGTGGCTTTTTTTTTGCCTATTACTTTTAGAAAATGTAGTACGTCTGCCTATTTTTCAAAAAGAATACCGTAGCCAAAGCGTAAAATCAATCCAAAGATAACGACCAGGAACATCGTTCTGACGAAAGAATTGCCCCGCAGCAGCGCCATTCTGCTCCCCACCAACGACCCAATCATGTTGCAGGCCATCATGGGCAAAGCAATCTTAAAATCGACAAAATCGTTGGCCAAAAAGAAAACCAGCGAGGCCACGTCGGCAATAACATTGATTATTTTTGAAACCGCCGACGACATCAAAAAGCTAAATCCAACTACGCTCACAAACCCAAAAACCAGTAAACTACCCGTACCTGGGCCAACAAAGCCGTTGTAGAAACCCGTGGCCATGCCAATTATTAGGCCATAAATAGGAATCTGAACCCTCAAAACACGCAGGTTTTCTGACTGCCCGAGGGTTTTGTTGAAAAACGAGTAGCCTCCGATGAGGAGCATTAAAACCAAAATGATGGGCTTCAGCACTTCGGCGCGGATGTAGCTCGAAACCGTTGCGCCAGCAAAAGACATAACTCCCGCGCCCGCACCAGCATACAAAACCGTTGGCCAGGGAATGGGTACTTTCTGGCCGTATTGATACGCCGCCACGGCCGTGCCCATGAAAGACGCAAAGCGATTGGTACCGATGATTTTTGAAACTGGAAAATGGGGAAACAAAATAAACAGGGCTGGTACTTGCACCAAACCGCCGCCGCCCACAACGGCATCAATAAAACCAGCCGCCAGTGCAGCCGCGCAGATGTAGAATAAATCGATCAACTATTTTTGAGGTTTGGTACAAAATAGCACTAAAATTATTTGCGCCGCAAAGTACGGTAAAACTTGGCGGTTGGCAGACTTATATGGCTTGAAAACACCAACGCCATGACCACCGCCAAAAAATACCGCACCCTAAAACTGCATCCGAACGACAACGTGATTGTGGCACTGGAAGACCTGCCACAAAACGAAACGGTTCATTGTGAGGGCGTTGCCTACCATTTGCCCCACGGCGTGGCGGCCAAACACAAATTTGTGACCGAGGAGCGCGCCCCCAACGACCCCGTGCGCATGTATGGCGTGCTGGTAGGAAAAGCCACTCGATCCATAAAACGCGGCGAGGCACTGACTACTTTCAACCTCAAACACGACGCGCAAGGCTACAGCGTGGCGCAAAAAAAAACGTATTTGTGGCCAGGTCTGGACGTTGAAAAGTGGCAAAAACGCACTTTTATGGGCTACCACCGCGCGGATGGGCGAGTTGGAATTAGAAACTATTGGCTGGTGATTCCGCTGGTTTTTTGCGAGAACCGAAACATCGCCGTTATGAAAGATGCCTTTGAGCGCGAGCTGGGTTTTGCCCAGCCCGAAACGTACCGCAACCAGGTGCGCCAAATGGTGAACGCGCTCATAAACAACGACTTAAACGCCATTGATGCAGCCCAACTGGAGCCCGAAATTGACCGTAGAAATGCCCTCCACCGCACGTTGTTTCCGAACGTGGACGGCATAAAATTTCTGACCCACGACATGGGCTGCGGCGGAACCAATCAGGACAGCCACGCGCTCAACAAACTCTTTGCGGGGTTTGTGGCCAACCCAAACGTGGCGGGTGTTACGGTGTTGAGTTTAGGCTGCCAAAAATCACAATTCGACGACCTGATGTTGGAAATAAACCAACACGACCCTGGCTTTGCCAAGCCCGTACTTTATTTTGACCAACAAACCTACGGCTCCGAGCAGGCCATGATGTCGGTTGCCATTCGAGACACCTTCAAAGGGCTCATCGAAATAAACCTACACCAGCGCCAGCCCGCTCCGCTCAGTAAACTCAACGTGGGGCTGAAGTGCGGCGGCTCCGACGGTTTCTCGGGCTTGTCGGCCAACCCCGCCGTTGGGCATTTGTCAGACGTGCTGGGGTGTTTGGGTGGCACCACACTGTTGGCCGAGTTTCCTGAGCTCTGTGGCGTGGAGCAAGAGCTCATAAACCGTTGTGAGTCAATTGATAGCGCCCATAAATTTGTTGAACTATACGATCAATACGCCCAGCAGGCGGTTGCCGCAAACGCGGGTTTCGACATGAATCCGTCGGTTGGGAACATCAAAGACGGCCTCATTACGGATGCCATAAAGTCGGCGGGAGCGGCAAAAAAGGGCGGAAATGCCCCCATTACGGGCGTTTTAGATTACGCCGAACAGCCCACCAAGTCGGGTTTGCATTTGCTCTGCACACCTGGCAACGACGTGCTGGCCACCACGGGAATGGCGGCATCGGGCGCAAATATTATTTTGTTTACCACTGGTTTGGGCACCCCCACTGGAAACCCCGTGACACCCACCGTGAAGATTTCGACCAACACGAGGCTGGCTCAAAAAATGGCCGATATTATTGATTTTGATTCGGGAACAATCATTGCTGGCCACCAAAGCATCGAACAAAACGCCGAAGCGCTCCTCGAATGGCTCATCGAATTGGCCAGCGGCGGCCACCAAACGCACGCCGAGCGGCTCGGGCAAGACGATTTTATTCCTTGGCGGCGCGGGGTAAATTTGTAAAGCATTGGTTGTTTTAGCCACAATTGGTTATTTTTGGCGTTTAAACTCCGCCCTAAAAGCAAATAGACCGCCCAATGAACGCCCGACTTTTTTACCCCGCCGTCTTATCCATCCTTGTGGTTATAGACGCGTGGCTGCTTGCCCACCCCAACGTGATCGGAAAAATGGGCGTACTCATGTATAATTACGACATGATCCGAACTTTTCCGCTTGCCCTTGCCACCGTTGGCCTTACAGTACTCGTTGCGGCTGTTTTGGCCGAGGTTCTGCTCGGTAAATTATCCCCCAAAAACAGCCGACTAACGTTGGGCATTTTGCTATTGGTGAGCGCGGGCTTATTTGTGCAAACGTGGTTCAAGTTTTCGGTCGGAAGCTACGCCCTCACTGGGGCGGGTTTTAAGGTCGGGGCGCGGCTGTTGCCGTTTTTGCTGGTCATTATTTTTGGTAAAACCTTCATTCAATCCCTCCAAAACAAGCCATGAACATAAACTGTGCCTCGTGCGGGGGCGGGTTGCAAATCCAGTACCGCTACTCTAAGATGGTGGTCTGCAATTATTGCGGCCAAACCAGCTACCTCATGGGCAGCAATGCAACGGCGGAGGGACAGAAAATTATCCTGGCCGATTACGGTTCGATCCTCAAAACGGGCGCATTTATTACTTTGAAAGGCAAAAAAGCCCGCGTACTCGGGCGGCTTCGGTTTGACTATGACGGCGGTTTTTGGGACGAATGGATGTTGCTACTCGACGGCGAGGAGCCCCAAAACGAAGTGTGGCTGCAAGAAGACGAGGGCGAGTTTATACTCTACCGCAAAGAAAACGTGCCAGCGATAACCGAAACTTTTAGCGATTTTGAGGTAGGAAAGACGGCTACAATAAACCAAAAAGATATTTTTATTGCCGAAAAAAACCACGCCACCATCAACGGCGGCGAAGGTGAGCTGCCTTTCAGGGTGAAACCAGGCGAAAAAGCTGATTTTGTGGACGGAATCGGCATGGGTACAGCAATACCGTTTAGCCTTGAATTTATGCCCGAAGCCACCGTACTGAACGTCGGAGAGGTGCTTACTATCAACGACATACTACTTTAGAACATGGCAAACGGCATAAAAGAAACGTTCGTTTTCGAAAACGTAAAACAGTTTAAATGCCCCAACTGCGGCGCGGAGCTGCGGCTCATCAACGCCCGCACACGCTACGTAGGCTGCCAGAGTTGCGGCACCGTGGCCGATGCCCGCTCGGAGGCCCACCAGGTTGTGATGCGCTACAACGAGCCCGAGAAGTTTCCAGCAAAATCGTTCATAAAGCTGGGAATGCTTGCCGAGTTCGACGGCTTGTCGCACCAAGTCATTGGCCGAACCCGCTGGCATTCGGAGTACCAAGAGTACTGGGCCGACGACGAAGGGAGTGGCTACGAAGCCGAAACGTGGCACTACGACGAGTGGCTGCTGATGAGCCAAAATCGCACCTATTTTTACATCGTCGAAGACAACGAGGGCTACTCGATTGTGCATCCTTTTTTGCCAAAATTCCCGTTCGCTCCCTACTTAGGCACCAACGATGCAGACGAGAAAGGCGGTATTTTTTCGTCCGTTTCTAAGTCGAAACGATCGGTACAAAATTTTAATGATAAATCTTCCGAACGGGTCTTGGAATACGGGCAGTCTCAGGTTCAGTATTTTGAGGGCGAATCGACCTATCAGATCAGCACCGACGACCGCGTGGCGTTTTCGATGTACCGCCAGGGCGACGACGATTTTGTGGTTGAAGCCCGTCTGGCAACCGACGGCTCCTACCAAGAAATTGAGTTTTTTAGGGAAGAACCCATCGCCAAAAAGTGGCTCATGGAGCGTTTTCAAAACGACCCGATCGTGGCCACACAACTGGCCGAGGGTGCTATCATTCAAAAAAATACGCGCAATTGGCAAGCTATTTTCGGGCTTTTCTCGACGGTATTTTTGTTTTTGCTCTTCACTACTTTTAATGGGGGCAAGCGGGTTTTCGAGCAGCGTTTTAGCGTTGCCGCCGCCAAAGACACCAACAAAACCGACATTGAACCCCGTTTGGTGGGTGTAACTCCCACTTTTGCCCTCGAAGCTGGCCCCGTACTCTTGCGCATACAAGCCAGCCTGCCCAACGGCAGCGACGTGTGGGCGGGCGTGGAAATTGCCAAGGCCGACGGCCAAGTTGTGAACGCCATCGACGGTGCATTTTATTACGAAACGGGGCAAGAAGACTGGGTCGAAGGGGGCGAAAGCGGCACCGAAACCTGGGAAGAGTCGCAGACCAACCGCGAGGAGCCGTACCGCGTCACCGAGCCTGGCAACTACAACGCGCGGGTTTTTGTGTCGCCCACCAGCAGCACCAAAACCGAAGTAACCGTGAGCATGACCACTGGCGCAGTGCCGAGCCGCTACTATTGGATCGGCCTGGCGGCGTGCCTATTTAGCCTGTTGGCAGTTACGGCGGCTTCGTGGGCCCGAATGCCGTGGCGGTAGTTATTCAGGCAGCTTTGTTGTCAGTTTCCAATGAAATAAAGTGTCGGTCTCGCCAGTTTTTAGGAAATTATTTTTCTGTAAAACTGAGGATGTCCTATTCAAGCCCAACTCTTCGCCCAACGAGTTGTTGCACTTGGTGCATTTTACGAGTTGGTTGCGAGTCAGTTACTTTAAAATAAATCGTTACTTGAAATGCCAAATATGCTACATTTGGGTCAATTAAATTAAGCATAAATATGATTGTAAAGGAACCATTATTCGATTATATCAGCCCCGAGACTGACTATGAAATCAAAAAGGGAGACTGTTTAACTGTTCTTAAAAAAGTTCAGGATGGCAAGTTTGACCTCATCCTAACTTCACCACCGTACAATGTTGGGAAATCTTACGAGACAAAAACGAGTATTGAAAAATATTTAGAGACACAAGAAGAAATCATAACAGAGTTAGTCAGGACACTTTCCGACAAAGGAAATATTTGTTGGCAAGTTGGCAACTATGTAGATAAAGGCGAAATTTTTCCGCTTGATATTTTCTATTACCAAATTTTCAAAAAGCACGGACTGAAACTCCGTAACCGCATTGTTTGGTATTTCGGACACGGGCTTCACGCCTCTAACCGTTTCAGTGGACGTTACGAAACTATACTCTGGTTCAGCAAGACCGATAACTATATTTTCAACCTTGACAATGTTCGAGTGCCATCAAAATATCCGGGTAAACGACATTTTAAAGGTCCCAAAAAAGGACAAGTATCAGGTAATCCATTAGGCAAAAATCCAAGCGATATTTGGGAAATTATTGAGCAGGATTGGGATAAAGCCATGTGGAATATTCCAAATGTAAAATCAAATCATCCCGAAAAGGTTAATCACCCCTGTCAGTTTCCAATTGAATTAGTTGAACGTTGCGTCCTAGCATTAACGGAAGAAAATAGTTGGGTACTTGATCCGTTTTCTGGTGTTGGTTCAACAGTTATTGGAGCAATAAAAAACAACCGTAATGCCGTAGGAATAGAAAAAGAAGATGCGTATTGCAAGATTGCAAGGCAAAGAATAAATGAATTAAAAAAAGGAATGCTGAAAGTGAGACCAATAAATAAGCCAATCCACAAGCCAAGTGGTAATGACAAGGTCTCAAGTGTCCCAGAAGAATGGCTTACATTAAATTTCGTAAACGGACAATAAATGAAAATAGCACAAAAGTATTCCCACTTGAACGGCGAAGAATATCTGATAGTACATCACAACGACCTTTACAAAGAGATAAAAGAAGTAATTGCAAATATTGATGCCGATCAATTGAGGACGAAAATTAGCAAAGAAAAAAGGAAAATTGGAAATAGCTTGTTGTCTCCAATTGCGTTAAACGAAGCATTTAATAGTGAGTTCTATAAACGTAAATGGGAAGAGAGCCGTTATAATTATTACATCACCCTTAACCGTGAGTTAATGGAGAAAAGTATTTTAATGTCCGCAAAAGAACAAAAGGAGTTTCTTGTTACTAATGGAGAAAAAGACCCCATCTACAGTTACAACCAAACTGACTTTGTAAAAGATAAAATCGCAGTAGAAGTTCAATTCGGTAAATATGCCTTTGTAGCGTTCGATTTATTCGTAAAACACATGCTATTTTATTCGGGTGGTGTTATCAATTTGGGAATTGAAATTTTACCAACAAAGAAAATGCAAGCCCAAATGAGCAGTGGTGTTGCATATTACGAAGGCGAAGTTTATAACGTAATGAGACAGGGACGCAATAGCCCGCCAGTTCCCTTATTAATTTTAGGCATCGAGCCATAAGAGTTGGACTCGGGTCCGAATGCCGTGGCGGTAGTTATTCAGGCAGCTTTGTTGTCAGTTTCCAATTAAATAAAGTGTCGGTCTCGCCGATCTTTAAGAAATTATTTTTTAGCAAAACTGAGAATGAGGCAACGTTTTCTTTTTCGGTGGAGGCAATTATCGACAATACGCGGGGTTGAGATTTGGCCCAAACTATCATTCCCCCTACGGCTTCGGTCATAAACCCTTTCTTTTGAAATTCGTCGTAAGTGCCGTACCCAATCTCAATCTCTCCGTCCGAGTTGGGTTCTCCAACAATACAAATATCGCCAACCATTGTATTGGCCTCTTTTGAAATGAGTGTCCAAAGTGTTGAGTACAAATAGTCTTTGGTGGTGTCTGCTACGTTTGGCAAAATTGTTTGCTCAAAGGCATCTTTGAGTTCGGGCGAAATCGTTCTTGATGTCCTGTTTAAGCCCAGTTCTTCCTCCAACGAATTGTTGCATTCGGTGTATTTTACCAATTGGTTGTACGTAAGCGGCCGTAAAATAAGTCGATTTGTTTCTATCATTTTGGGGGTCTTGTTTATTATTCAGCTTGCTACGCTGGCAATGTAGAAACGTCCACGAAGAATATCTCTCAGGTGTGTCCGTCAAAATCTTCTATCGTTCGCTGTTGCATAAATCCATACAAAAATATTGTCGCTCCAAACCACACACTTCGCAGTTTCGTCAGAAAACTACTCAATGCCCCCCATCCAATTTTTAATAGGTTTCGACAGGGCGATGAGCAAAACCCCCACGGCGGCAGAAAAATAGACGACGCTCATAAACAGGTCGGGCATTTGCTGCACGTTGCCCTCGTCGAAACTACCCGCAAAGATCCCTGCAATAAGATTACCAAACGAAGCCGCCACGAACCAAATACCCATCAGCTGGCTTAAAAAGCGTTTGGGGGCCAGTTTTGTGAAGGCACTCAACCCCACGGGGCTCAAACACAACTCGCCAACGGTATGAAAAAAGTAGGTCATCACCAGGTACATTCCCGACACTTTAGTGCCTTGGGTTGCCACAATTTTGGCGGCAAATACCATTATCAAAAAACCGAAACCCATCAGCAACACGGCAATGCCAAATTTCATGGGCGTTGAGGGATTGAGTTTGCGCTGGGCCAAGAATATCCAGAGGGCCGCCATGAGCGGGGCCAGCGTGACGATGTAGAAAGGATTGAAGTTCTGAAACCAGCCAGCGGGCATCTCCCAACCAAAATAGATGCGGTCGGTGTGGCGATCGGCAAAGAGATTGAGTGCCGAACCCGCCTGCTCGAAGCCCGACCAGAACAAAGCTGCGCCCAAAAAGAACACCATCAGTACCCCCATTCGCTTTTTTTCGACGAGCGTTAGGCCGCCCGCCACCATAATATTGATAAAATACATGATCGTGATGGAGGGAATAATAATGGCCATGGCCTTGGCCAAGCCGTTTGCCGTAGAAAGGTTGATGTACTGGGCGTAGTTGAGGTACGTAACAAAACCAATAACCAAAATGCTGAGGCCAATGGTAATGTTGTTGTTGGACGGGACGGGATTCTCGGTGGCCTCTTTGGCTTTTGGGTACATTCCGCGGTCAGCGAGGTGCTTGGGGCCAAAAAACGAATAGATGATTAGCCCCAGCAACATGGCCACCGCCGAGGCGGCAAAGCCCGCGTGCCAGTTTACTTTTTCGCCCAGAAAACTCACCACCAGTTGCCCCAAAAACGAGCCGAGATTAATGCCCATGTAAAAAATCGAAAATGCGGCATCGCGCCTGGCACCGCCCTCGGGGTAGAGCTCGCTCACGATGGTGCTAATGTTGGGCTTGAGCAGGCCAGTGCCCACGGCCACCGTGCCAAGCCCCGCAAAAAACAGCGCGTCGCTGCCTGGTATGGCTAAAATGGCATACCCAATCATAATAATGAGGCCTCCCCACCAAATGGCCTTGCGCTGGCCCAGTAGGTTGTCGGCCAACCAACCGCCTGGCAGCGTGAGCAAATAAACCGACGACACGTACAGGCCGTACACCGCCGCCCCCTCGGCCTCATTGAAGCCCATGCCTCCCCTGATTTTGTCCAACAGAAAAAGGAGCAAAATGGCGCGCATTCCGTAGTAGCCGAAGCGCTCCCACATTTCGGTAAAAAACAAAACGTACAGTCCTGGCGGGTGTTTTTCGGAGGTGTTCAAAGCGGCGGAGTTACTCATGGTCGGTACTTGGTTTAGGAATAAAATATGGTGTCTTAAAAAAACTACGCCTCTACGCGGTTAAACATCTCGGCGAGGACTTTCACGGCGTAGTCAATTTCGGCGGTGGTGTTGTATTTGCCAAACGAAAACCGCACGTTGGCGCGGGTGGGGTCTAAGTTTAGTGCGCCCAATACGTGCGAGCCAATGTTTGTGCCGCTCGAACAGGCACTGCCGCCCGAGGCCGATATTTTGGCAATGTCGAGGTTGAACAGCAACATATCGTTGAGTTCAGACGGCGGCAGGCTCACGTTCAGCACTGTGTAGAGGCTTCCCTCCACGTTGGCCGAGTCGCCATTGAAACGCACGTCGTCGATGTGTTCGGTTAGTTGCTCGATCATGCGGGTTTTGAGGGCCATGATGTGCTGGGTGTGGGCGGCCATGTCGCGGTACGAAATCTCCAGGGCTTTTGTCATACCCACAATGCCATAAATATTCTCGGTGCCGCCGCGCATATTGCGTTCCTGCGCCCCACCGTGCATAAACGGATTTATTTTTGTGCCGCCTTTCATGTACAGAAAACCAACGCCCTTGGGCCCGTGAAATTTGTGCGCCGACCCCACCAAAAAATGGGTTTTCAACTGCTGGGTGTCGTGCCTAAAATGCCCCATGGTCTGCACCGTGTCAGAATGAAAAATGGCATCGTACTGCGCGCACAAGTCGCCCACAATTTGCAAATCAATAAGGTTTCCGATCTCGTTGTTGCCGTGCATGAGCGACACCAACGACCTCGGCTTGGTGCGCAGCAGTTCTTCTAAGTGCGCCACGTCGATGTGGCCCAAGTGATCGGTTTGCACCATGCTTACTGCTATTTTTCCAATTTTTTGGAGGTGTTCGAGGGTATGTAGCACGGCGTGGTGCTCGAGCGACGATGTGATGGCGTGCCGCAGGCCGAAGGTTTCGACACTACACAAAATAGCAGTATTGTCGGCCTCGGTGCCGCCCGAGGTAAAAAATATCTCGGAGGGTGATGCGTTAAGAATTTCGGCTACTTTTTTTCTCGATTTTTCTAAAAAAGTCCGCGCCACGCGCCCATGCCCGTGGATCGACGACGGGTTGCCGTAGTGTTCGGTCAGCAGTGGGAGCATAACCTCCAGCACCTCGGGGTCGAGGCGGGTGGTGGCGGCGTTGTCAAAAAATATTCGTTCAGTCATTTTAGGTTGTTGATTTGAAGGTGCAAAATTACCAATTTTTTTGTTAATCTGCCCACTTCCAATCTTGCCCAATGATAAGCTCCTTTTTTAGCCCCTGCGCCGCCAAATAGTCGCGGGTTTTATTGCTGTCCAAGCGTTTAGACGCTATTTCGCTGGCATCGGCGGTGGCATAAAGCAGCATAGAAGTCACGCTAACGGCGCGTTTCATGGCCGTTTTATTGACCAAATCTAAGCGGTCGCAGTTGGCATGGTAACAATTTATGATCGATAAGGGTAAGTTGCTTTCTGGGGCAGCCGTCGGAACGCCCTCAATCATAAACGGCTGGTGGTCTGAGTGCAAGCCTGCGCGGCTCACGACGGTGTTGGTGTATTGCGCATCGGTTTGTGCAATTTGCCCGCCCACGTGTTCAAAAAAACCGCGCATCTCGTCGCGTCCGTGCAGGTTTATTCCCGTCGGATCGTAGGTCATGTCTAAGTTATACATAAACACAATATCGTCGATCTGTTGGGTTTTGGCGGCATTTTTCACGTAGTGTTTAGACCCCAGTAGCCCTTGTTCCTCGCCCGCAAAAAGCACAAACTCAATGGTGCGTTTTGGTTTTAATTTTAGGGCCTTAAAAGTCCGCGCGATGTCTATGATCGAAAACGCCCCCAGCCCATTATCGGTTGCACCCGTGGCCAGATCCCAAGAGTCTAAGTGACCGCCGATGACTACTTTTTCTTTCGTAAAATACCCGCCGCCTTTCAGGGTAGCCACCACATTTCGGGCCTTGATGCGCTTGCTGATGTTGCGCATCTCGATGAAGGCATGGAGGTTCTTATCGTCGGTAAGCCACTGACGGAGTTGTTCGCCGCTCTCACGCGAGATGCAAACGGCGGGGATCGAAATGAGCGACCCCGTAACGGAGGCCGTGCCCGTAATGACCACATTGCCAGGCACGCCGCAAACCATAATAACGCCCGCTGCTCCGTGTCTGATGGCGATGGCCGTTTTTTCGGATCGGTGCAGGTTTTTGGCACCCAAATTCCCGTTGTTCAAACCGAGGTTGGCCAAAACAACCTTACCCTTTATTTTTCCTTTGAGTGCCTCGAAGTCGGCTTCGAGGCCGTTTCCAACGTCGATGATCTCGCCCTGGATTTTGGCGTCTACGGGCGAGTGCGCCAGCGACACCACGGGGATCGATCTAAAATTGTCACTTTTGTTGGGTACTACCTCCAGCATGACCGTGTCGCGGACCCAAGCTTCGGCCTCAAACGGCTGAAAGCGCACGTCGTAGCCGTATTTTTTGAGTAAGTCGAAAGCCATTTGCTCGGCCTTGGTGCCATTGGGGCTCCCCATGAGCCGGTGGCCAATTTTCTGGGTGGCCTCGGCCAAGGTTTCGTAGGCCCGACTGTTGGCATTTACTTCGGTATTAATGCGGCCGAAGACGCTCAGATACTGGTCGTCGGCGGCCTGGAAACCTGCAAGCAGCAAAACGCCAATTCCCGAACAAGCAACTGCTAAAAAAGACTTTTTCATCTACGGTTGTGGAGTAATTGATTCGTTTAACAAAGAAACAAAAACTTTGAGGAGTATCAATAGCGAGTCCGTAAAAACAGCTCAAAGTCACTCCAAAATTTATTGTACGGAGTGCCTGCAAGACAAATAAAAAAAAGCAGCCAGTTCGCCGATGTTCGCGTTTTGGCTCGGCCGTTTGGTCAATCGCTGCTTGGCAACAACAAGAAAATCAAAATTGCATTAAAATCCCGCTGGGTGCATCTTGTGCCATTTTGTTGCGTCTTGATAGGCTTTGCCGACGGCCAACAACTTGGCTTCGGCGTAGAGTTGGGCCGAAAAAGTAATGCTCGTGGGCAGTTTATTTTTGTTAAATCCATTGGGCAAACACAAACTGGGGTGTCCCGATAAATTGGTGTAAGTCAAGTTGCCACCCGCATAAGTGGGCGTAACGTAAACTTCAAAATTCTGTTTTTTCAGGGTTTGATACAAATCCTGAATCATTTTGGTACGAACCCGCTGGGCTTGAATGTATTCAACGGCGGGAATAAAACGCGCCGACCGAAATTCGTTGGGCCAAGCATTTTTGATTTGTCGCACCATTTTATCGTCTTCGTTGCTGCGCGTAAGACTGTCGAAAGCCGCGCCGCCTTCCACGCCAATGGCAATGGTGAGGTCATTGACGGGATAATTGGGCAACTCAAAAGGCACTAATTCCGCGCCCAATTGCCGAAGTCGCAGCAAAGAAAGCGAGTCGTTGGCGCGGTTGCCGTAGTCCGACTCGAACGCTTTTTTTAAGTACCCCACCCGAACGCCTTTCAACGACTGGAAGGGCGCGTAATTGAAAGGTAAGTCGCGCACCACCGCATCTTTGCCGTCGGCCCCTCTAATGGCTTCAAATACCAAAGCGCAGTCTTCCACCGAGCGGGTCATGGGGCCAATTTTGTCCATGCTCCAACTCAGCGCCATTGCCCCAAACCGACTCACGCGCCCAAACGTAGGCCGCAAGCCCGTTACGCCATTGACAGTAGCGGGCGAAACAATAGAACCCAAGGTTTCAGTACCGATGGCAAAGGGCAAACAACCCGCCGCCACCGCCGAACCCGAACCCGCCGACGAACCACTCGCGCCCGTTTGAGGGTTCCAAGGGTTGCGGGTCATGCCGCCATACCACACGTCGCCCCAAGCAAACTCGCCGACTGACATTTTGGCCACCAATACCGCCCCCGCCTTCTCCAGTTTCTGAATAACCGTTGCCGTGTAGGGCAGCATTTGGTTTTTGTAAATATTTGACCCCCAAGTGGTTGGATAACCCTGCCGCGCCAATAAATCTTTTGCTCCAAACGGAATCCCGTGCAGCGGCCCACGGTATTCCCCCGCTTTGATTTCGGCATCGGCCTGGGCGGCCTGTTGCAAGGCCAGGTCTTCGGTCAAGGTAATGACGTTGAGCAGAACAGGGCGGTATTTTTGCAGCCGATTCAAGAAAAACTGCGTCAGTTCAACCGACGTAATTTGACGGCTACGAATCAACGCGCCCAACTCGGCCACCGTGTAGAAAGCCAAACTATCGCGGTTTTTGGGTAGTTTTATATTGAGTAACTTACTAAAAATAAAGGGTTTACTTACTTTTTCAAAAACAAATCCTTCGGGAACAGGATTGAAAAGCAACGCGGGGGCAATGTCGTTGGTGAGGGAAATTTTGCGCACGCGCTCGTAGCCCAGCCGCTGGTCGTTGAGGTTGTCGAGCATCGAATCGCGCTCGGCGGCGTTGAACTCAATGCCCATTATTTGGGAGGCATAGTTGGCCATGTCGGCAGTGATGGGCGTGATGACAGGCTTAAAAAAAGCCCCGAGCAAAAAACTACCCACGCAACACAAGGCAATAACAAACAAAAAACGGCGATTCATCATTGATTCGGGTTAAGCGGCTTAGTACAGCGTTTTATTCATTTTCTTACATTTATTCACTTTCAACTACTTGATTTTTAATACATTAACTCCTATTCTAAGTCGATTAACTTTTAGAACAGTATACTTAGATTAGCCTGATAAATTTTGCCGGCACACCACCAACTACCGTATTTGCAGCAACATCTTTTGTTACCACCGAACCAGCGGCTACCACTGAGTTTTGGCCCACCGCTACGCCAGGGAGTACAATTGCCCCAGCGCCAATCCACGCATTTTTCTGGATCAAAATTGATTTCAAATCTAAGTTCTTGCGTTCTGAGGGGTTTATTGGGTGGTTTTCTGTTATCAATTGTACGTTTGGTCCTATCAAAACATCGTCTTCGAGGGTAATACCGCCCAAATCCAAAAAACTACACCCGTGGTTGATAAAAACGTTTTTACCGATCGTAATAAACAGCCTAAAGTTGGTATGAAAGGGCGTAAAAACAGTGGTGGTTTCGTCTACTTTTTTGCCAATTATTTTACTCAAAATCGCCCTAATTTCGTCCGAATCGGTAGCATTGTTTAGTTGAATCGATAAGACCCTGGTAATGGCAACTTGGTCAAATATTTTCGTAAATTGGGGATCATCGTTTCGGATAATGCCCCCATCGAGCATTCGGTCAAAGATGGTTTTTTCGCTTTTCATGTAATTAAACGCTATTGCTTTTTTTGGTACACAGCCAAAAGCTGGGGACGCAAACATTTTTTCAAACAAAAAAGCGAGATTCCGCACCTGAATCTCGCCCTTTTATTTTCTTTAAAAACCATCAAGAATTAGAAAACTCCTTCGTAAATGGCTGATTATAATAGCGTTTGCCCGTGGTTTTAAACAAAGCGTTGGCCACTGCCCCAAATACTGGCGGGAATGGCGGCTCGCCGAGGCCCGTTGGGTCAATCTCGTTTTGCACAAAGTGAACATCTATTTTCTTGGGCGCTTCGTTGTGGCGAATCATGCGGTAATTATGGAAGTTGCTTTGCTCGGCTGCACCGTTTTTGTGCGTTAGAGCTCCATAAAACGATTGTCCGATTCCATCAACAACTGCACCTTCTACCATGTTTCGGGCGGCATCTGGGTTTATGATTACACCACAATCAACGGCACTCGTTACGTGTTCTACATACGGCAGACCGTCGCGCATGACCATATCTACCACATGACCTGCATACGCAGCATGGCAGAAATAAGCCGCTACGCCCCGCTTTTTGCCCGCATTTTCGGGTTTGCCCCAGCCCGATTTTTCCTTTAATAATTCTAAAACACCCGCGTATCGGCTGGCATCGTAATCGTTATTTTTACCAACTGGATTTTCTTTGGCACGTTTCAATAAATCGAGCCGCATTTCGATTGGGTCTTTGCCCATTGCCGCTGCTACTTCGTCCAAAAACGACTGCTCGGCGGCGGCATTGAAATTTGACCCCGGGGCTCTAAAAAAACCAACGGTAATATTTGTAGGGATTTCCCAGCTATCTGCCAAATAATTATCAATACAACCCGCCGGAAAACGATTGGCGTGAATTGGGTTTTCGGGAATACCGCCACCAGTTACGTGAAAACCTATCAAGTTTTTATTGGCATCGAGTGCCGCACGATAGGTAGCGGTGTACATGGGGCGATAGATACCGTAAGTCATATCGTCCTCACGGGTATAAATGAGCTTGATTGGTGCTTTGAGTTTCTGAGAGATGCGAGCCGCTTCAAAGGCATAAGAGCCATAAGCTCTACGCCCAAAGCCACCGCCCATACGCGTCATTTGAATTTCAATTTTATCAGCTGGAAGGTTCAGGAGTTTCATTAAAGTAGGCTCCATCCAAGCTGGCCCTTGCAATGGTCCAGCTACTAAAGCTTTATCGTCTTGCACGTGGGCAAAGAAATTCATGGGTTCCATGCAATTATGTGCCAAAAATGGAGCATTGTAAGTGCGTTCAATAACCTGAGCAGCATTTTTAAAAGCCGCTTCGGGATCGCCATCTTTTCTTAATTGTTTGGCGGGCTTTGCGGGATGCCTCCCATCGGCAAATTCAGCCATCATTTCCAACTGATTAGCAGTAGATTCAATTCTGGCTGGTACGGTAGTTTCTATTTTTTCGCCTCTCCATCCCTTCGATATTTCTTTCACTTCGCCAGTTGCTTCCCATTGAAAGTTAATTTTCTTGCGGGCGTTCATCACTTCCCAAGTCGTTTTACCAACTATGGCTACCATTTCGTTGAAGGTGCGCGTATCCGCAAAACCAGACAGCTCGTAGCCCTCATCAAACAATTTAAAACTAAAAATATCTTTGATACCGGGCATTTTTTTGGCGGCGGTGGCATCAAAAGATTTTAGTTTCATACCAAAAGCGGGCGGGTGTTGAATCATGGCAATTAACATTCCGTCTACTTTGTAATCAATACCAAAAAGGGGTTTGCCAGTGACTACTTTGAGTCCTTCGGTATTTTTTTGGGAATTGCTTATAATCGTAAAATCTTTGATGGCTTTCAATTTTACGTTTTTTGGTACTGTAATGGTAGCAGCTTTGGCAGCCATTTCGCCATACGTTGCCGATTTTCCGCTCGAATGTGATAAAACGCCCGCTTTGGTTGTGATTTCACCAACGGACACGCCCCACGTTTGAGCCGTGGCTTCCATGAGCATTTGGCGGGCGGCTGCCCCAGCATTTCTGAGTGGCTTCCAGTACATTTTAATAGAATTACTACCACCCGAAAACTGCGGGCCAAATTTCACGTTGTCGTGCGTACCCATTTCTACCACCACATTTCCCCAATCGCAATCCAATTCTTCGGCCACCATCATGGGCAGCGAGGTCATCACGTTTTGTCCGAACTCGGGGTTGGGACAAAAGATTTTAATTACATTTTCGGGCGTAATTTTGATGTAGCCCGTCAGTTCGCTCCAAGTTTCGGGCAGGTTAGCTATTTTTTCAGCCGCTTTTGCCTCCGCAAACCAACTAAAACTAAGCATCAATCCACCTCCTGCAAGAGCCGAAGATTTGAGGAAAGAGCGGCGAGAAGGAGCCCCCTTACCCCCAGAGGGGGAATTTTCTAAATTCTCTATATAATTGTTAGTATTATCCATTTTCTTTAAATTAAAGTCTTTTAGTCAATTGGAAATATCATTTGAACAAATATCCTCCCTCTGGGAGCAAGGGGGCGGCAATCCCCCTCTGGACGGTACGCCGCTGCGGGGTAAGGGGGCTTTTAGGGGGCTACTGCCTTAATCGCTTCTTTAATTCTCAAATAAGTACCACAGCGGCAAATATTGCCACTCATCGCAGCATCAATATCCGCATCAGAGGGCTTAGGATTGCTTTTGAGCAACGCCGCTGCACTCATAATTTGCCCCGTTTGGCAATAACCACATTGGGCTACGTCGTGTTCGAGCCATGCTTTCTGCACGGGGTGCGTGCCACTGGCCGAAAGCCCTTCGATAGTTGTAATTGCCGATTTGCCAATAGCCGAAACTGGCAACACACATGAGCGAGTTGCATTACCATCCAAATGAATAGTGCAAGCCCCACACTGAGCCATGCCGCAGCCGTACTTTGTGCCAGGCAGGTTGAGATGGTCGCGCAAAACCCAGAGCATGGGCGTAGATGGGTCGGCATCTACTTGTTGGGTTTTACCGTTGATTTTTAGAGAGTACTTTGCCATAAAAAGCGATTTTTTAGAGTATTTCGTGCAAAAACACTTAAAGATAAATCAGATTCTTATCCGAAAGTTATATTGCTCCGTAAAATTGTTGTAAAATCAGATAATAGTGGCGAAGTTAAGGTATTTAAACCATTGTTTTTACCGTTGTCTTGCCGTTGTCTTTCTCACCGTGAAAAATAACAAACGGTGGGTCGTTTTTGTCAATGTAAGTAGGCGGGTAAATCGGCCAAAGAATATATCTTGAATAAAACAATCGAAATTGCCAAAAATAAGGTTTTTGAAAGTGATAAAACGGTCAATGAAATTGCTTACGAATTGGGTTTTAAATATCCGCAGCACTTTACAAGATTATTCAAAAACAAGGTGGGCGTTACACCACACGAATATCGAATGAATTGAAGGACAGGAAAAAAACAAGTCTCAGTTAATCACAATAAGTTTAGATTTCGGGTTTTGATATAAAATACTGTATCAATGAAATACAAAATTCCTTCTTTGGTTATTACGTTTTCATCGTGTAGGCCTTCCAGTATAATACCGAGTGTTGGGTTGTAATAATCATTGTTTTTGGTGTTCTGAAAGCCATTACTTTCCATAAATATTTTTACCAAACCTAAATTAGTATTCTCGGTAGCTTTTACAAAAGCTTGTTCTACAACGGCATAAAGTACGTTTTCTGAAAAATAAAACCCCAAAAGTTGGTAAGCTGTATCTGAAAAGAAATAGTTATGAAGTAATAAATTATGCAAATAATCTATCCACGAAGGGTAGTAAATACCGTCATTTAACTTCAAAACGCTTTTTTCGTTTTTTATATAGACTTTCTGTTCAGCACCTTCCGATACATAATTTTCTACATTTATTGAGCCAACCCATAGATTCGTTTCCTCAATATAGCCAATCAATCTCTTTGTTTCTTCTGCTTTGAAACGCTTGTATTCTTGAGCCACTGGGCCTGTAGTTTGGCTTCTTGCAAGGTAACTGGCAACTGCTTGGATAGCTGCTCCAAACCTAATTTCGCTCTTTCCTGAAATGATATGTTGTATTTCATCGTACATTATTTTGAAATTTCTACAAGGTAATGATTTTTTAAGAGTATGTTTGGGATTTGAATAATTTGTGATAAATAAAGAATCGGCTTATCTTGTGATTGACAAAAAACATAAGATAATGAAAACAAATTTCTCTGAATTCACCGATTCTCAATGGCAAGTT
>JAAFKE010000029.1 GCA_013298215.1 Cytophagales bacterium
CGTTAAACTGTGCGTTGGCGAAAAGGTACAAGCATCGGTACCTGCCAAATACACCAATGTACAGTGGTTCAAGGCTGGTAGCACCGCAGTAGTGGCCACGGGGAATGTTGTTTTGTTTGGCGAGGTAGGGACATACACTTACACGGCCTCGAACGGGACTTGTCCCGCAGGCGGCTGTTGCCCAATCATCGTTGAACTCAGCGAAGATTGTTGTCCAGCTAAGATTTGTATACCATTTACTGTAAAACGGATTCGTCGTTAAATAAACCAACGATAGATACCAACTAACAAAAAAGAGTCTGAGTTCACACGAACTCAGACTCTTTTTTGTTGGAAAAAATTATAAATCCGTGAACAGTAATTAGACACAAATAATCGACAAGTTTAGCTTTATTGACGTGCTGATTGGTTGGCACTTTCGTTTGTGTTATTGCCCCTTCTTTGCTTATATTTGCTACCTATTCACAAACAAAAAGTTATGAAAACCTTTTCTATCTCAGTGTTGTTTTGCTGCCTCTGGTGGCCTACGCTGGCCCAGTTGCCTGGCAACACAATCAATCAATTCACTGATTCACAAGGTTTTTTGGTGAAACCTACCGCGCGCGACAACATCCAAGGGTCGCCCTATTTGTCGGACGATTGGTGCGCTGGGACGCTCACAATCAACGCCCAGAAGCAGTTTAAATTATCGCAAATGCGTTTCGATGCCTTGCTCAACCGCGTAGAATATCTCTACAACGACAAAGTGTACGAACCCACGGTGGTGTTCGATGAGTTTACCATCAAGTTACCCTCCGAAAGCACAGAGACAACAAGCCGCGTTTTTCGGCGCGGACTGCCCGACGTGGACGAAAATACCGCCAAGACTTTTTACGAAATTGTTTACGACGGAAAAATCAAACTATTAAAAAAAGTATATGTACGAATCAACGAGTACCCCGAACCACTCAGTACGGTTCAAATAAAACGATTTACGAAAGTAACGGTTTTGTATCTGTATGATTCGCAGAAAATGCAAATGGCCAAGTTGGAGAAAAAAGACAAAAAAAATCTCTTGGCCATCCTGTCAGAAAAAGGTGAGTTGCTGAACCAATACTTGATAACCCAAAAACTAAAGCCTAATTCGGAAGAAAACATCATAAAGGCACTCGCTTATTACGACACGCTGCCTTAGCGATGAAGTCCGAATTTTTGTAAATACTGCAAACGATGAATCTTTTGAGTGCTATCTTTGAGAGTACGCGCACTGCAAGTTTATGACTCAGATCGGTTTATTATCAGATACCCACGGTTTTTTAGACCAAAGTATCTTTGCGCATTTCGACAAGTGCGACGAAATTTGGCACGCGGGAGACGTGGGTACGGCCCAGATTGTGGACCAGTTGCGGGGTTTCAAGCCCGTGCGGGCGGTTTTTGGCAATATCGACAACCCGCTGATTCGGAGCCTAATCCCAGAGAATCAGTTTTTTGACTTGGAGGGTTTCAGAATCTGGATGACCCACATTGGTGGTGCGCCCCCCAATTATAATCCTGCCGTAAAGCGACAATTTAAAGACGATCTCCCTGACATTTTTATTTGCGGGCACTCTCACATCCTGCGGGTTTTGCGCGATCAGCGGCTCAACAATATGTGGTATCTAAACCCTGGGGCAGCTGGGCAGGAGGGTTTTCACAAGTTCAGAACCCTACTTCGGTTTGTTTTAGACGACGGAAAAATCACTAAAATGGAAGTAGTAGAGCTTGGTAAACGGGGCAAGTTGCAGTAGGCGGGAGAATGTTTTAGTACATGGTTCGATAACAACAACAGATGCCAAAATACATCTTTACTTTAATGTTTATTTTGGGAGCTTTGAAGCTGCTGGCGCAGGCCGACCGCTCTGAGCAGATTGATTTGGATACGGTGGTGGTGTCGGCGACAAAATTTGAACAGTCTCGAAAAATACAACCCTCTCAGATTGAGCACATTAGCAGGATTCAAATAGCATTCCAAAATGCCCCCAATACCGCCGATCTGCTCACGAACACGGGAGCCGTTTTTGTGCAAAAAAGCCAGGGCGGAGGCGGCAGCCCCGTGCTGCGGGGTTTTGAAGCAAGCCGCGTTTTGGTTGTGGTCGATGGCGTTAGGATGAATAATGCCATTTATCGGGCGGGGCATTTGCAAAATGTTTTGCGAATCGACCAGTCGATCTTAGAAAGTGCGGAGGTGCTTTTTGGGCCGAGTTCGGTCATTTACGGCTCCGACGCACTGGGCGGAGTTATGCTCTTTCGGAGTCGAAACCCCGCACTGTCGCAATCGGCAAAATGGAACGCCTCGGCCAAGGCATACACCCGCTATTCATCGGCGATCGATGAAAAAACGGGGCATATTGATTTTTCGGTTGCCAACAACAAAGTGGGTTTTTTGACCAGCCTTACGTACTCCAACTTCGGGGACGTGGTCCAGGGCAACGTGCGGCGCGCGCAATATCCCGAGTTTGGGATGCTAAAACAATTTGTGGTCAGGCAAAACAATGCTGACGTGGTGCAGAACAACCCCAACGTGAACCAGCAGGTGGGCAGCGGCTACAAACAAGTCGATTTTTTGCAAAAAGTTTTGGTGCAACATTCGCAAAGCGCGCAGTCGGTTTTTAATATTCAGTATTCGACCACCTCGGACGTGCCGCGCTACGACCGCCTAACGGAGGTGACGGCCAACCGACCCCGATTTGCGCAATGGTACTACGGGCCAGAAAAACGCTTCATGGCGGCGTATCACCTCAATCTTACTGGCCAAACGCTGTACGACAAAGCCCAGCTAACCGTAGCCTACCAAGACATTGACGAAAGCCGCCACAGCCGACGGCTCAACGCACCCGCCCTAAAAAGCCAACTCGAAAACGTTAAGTTGCTGACAGTAAACGCCGACCTTCAAAAAAAAGTGGGCGTACATTTGTTGCAGTATGGCTTAGAAATGGCTTTGAACGACGTAAAGTCTCGGGCGTTCAACACAGTTTTGGCTTCGGGCGCGGCTACGCCCGCCGACACCCGCTACCCAGACGGATCAAATAAAATGAACTCTTACGCCGCTTACGTGACCGACCAACTCTTTTTATCAGACAAACTAACCGCGAACGTAGGACTTCGCCTCACGGCAGTTGGCCTGAAATCTACTTTTATTGACAAAACTTTCTTCCCCTTTCCGTTCAACGACGTTACTCAAAACAACAGTAATCTGTCGGTAAGTGGCGGCCTGGTTTGGCGGCCGCTGCCCGCTACCAAAATTAGTCTGTTGGGGGCAAACGGTTTTCGAGTGCCCAATATCGACGACCTAACCAAAGTCTTCGACTCGCGGGCGGGTGTGTTGGTGGTGCCAAACCCCGACCTTAAACCCGAAAAAACCACCAACGTGGAGGTATCTTTTAGCCAAAAAGTAACCGATAATTTTGTGGTGGAGGGAACGTATTTTTATACCTGGTACACCAACGCGCTGGCGGTGTCGCCTTTCACGCTGAACGGCCAAAGTACTGTTTTGTACGGCGGGCAGGTTAGCAATGTGTTGGCCACCCAAAATAAACGGGAGGCTTACCTGACGGGCTGGAACTTGGCAACCAGGTTGCGGCTAAACCAAAAATTTGTGTTCAGTACAACCGTCAGTTTTACGAAGGGAGTGATACGGGACGAAGAGAACACGCCCTTGGATCATATTCCGCCGCTATTTGGGCGCGTGGGCTTGCACTACAACGGCAAAAAGTTTCAGTTTGATTTGTTTTCGATTTTTAACGGAGCCAAAAAGGCCGCCGATTATGGCCCAGACGGTGAGGATAATATTCAGTACGCAACTGCCGACGGAATGCCAAGTTGGTGGACACTCAATGCGAGAATGTCTTACGAACTATCATCGTTTTTGACGTTGCAGGCCGCCTGCGAAAATATTTTCGACAAGAACTACCGCTTTTTTGCCAGCGGCATTAGCGCACCCGGGCGCAACCTGATGGTCACGCTCCGGGTTGCTATTTGAGGTTTATTAAAATGTGACGGGCTTACTAATTAGCTTTCCGTCTCGGAGTATTTGTGCATCGACGGTCTGCCCTTTTTCAAACTTACCGAGTGCCTCCATGTAGCCTCGAACGTTTTCTAAGGGGTAGTTCCCCAGTTTAACGACCGTGTCGCCCGCCTGGATTCCAGCGGCTTGGGCGGGGCGGCTGGCCACTACACCGTCCACCTTTATGCCAGGGCCGTCGAAACTATAATCCAACAAAAGCCCCATCGTGACCTTGAAACTCATGCGTACATTGGTCGCCGCGTGCGGGTCGGTATATTGGCGAAACTGGATTTTTTCGTTCACCTCTCCCGTCCGTTTAATGATGTCGGCTACCAAGCCGAGAATTTTGGCCTCGCCCTCGAAGTTTATTTTGTCAATGTCGTCGCTCGTTTTGTGGTAGTCGGTGTGCACGCCCGTAAAGAAAAACAGCACGGGCAGGTTTTTTACGTAAAAAGAAGTGTGGTCGGAGCCGCCCGTGCCCGTTGAGTCGGCCCTGAACCTAACGCCCGTAGCGGTGGTGGCATCGGTTACAATTTTGTTCCAGACGGGGCTGGTAGCCAACCCGCCAATGGTTAGTCCCTTCGCAGGCTCGAAGCGCCCGATCATGTCCATGTTCAGCATGGCATCGATGGCCTCAAAACCCACGGTTGGGTTGTTGGCAAAATACCGCGAGCCGTTTAGCCCCAGCTCCTCGCCCGAAAAGCAAATGAAGAGGAGGTTGTGTTTTTCGGCGATCTGATTGGTGGCAAAATGCCGAGCCAGCTCCAGCACCCCCGCCACGCCCGACGCGTTGTCGTCGGCTCCGTTGTGCAGTTTTCCCTGCGGGTTTGGTTCGAGCGACCCGTCTTGCAGGCCCATCCCGAGGTGGTCGTAGTGCGCCCCGATCACGAGCGTCCGTTTGGCGCCGTTGTCCAGATACCCTACTACGTTGTTTGCACCCGCAGGCGGGGTCAAGTTTCCGTTTTTGGTTTTGGTTAAAAAAGTCTGGAAATACGTCCCGTTGTCGCCTTTGGGCAACAGACCCGCCAGCTGAAACTCCTCGGCAATGTAGGCGGCCGCGCGGCGTTCGTCGTCGGTGCCAGTTCCGCGCCCGCGCAGATCGTCGGAGGCCAAAAATGTGATGTGTTGGCGCAGTTTGCCCACGCTGATTGGCGTTTGTTGCGCCAACGTCAGGCAGGGCAGCAGGGCTAAGAGTAGTTTTTTCATGTCTGGTGTGTTTAGTCTTGCCAATCGGCTATGTATAAATTTGTGTCTCTCGATCCTGGTGCGTTGTTGCGGTTGGAGCTAAATATTATTTTTTTTCCATCGTGCGAAAACATCGGAAAAGCATTAAATATACTGTTGTCGGTGATCCGCTCCAGGCCAGTGCCGTCTAAGTTTATCATGTACAACTGAAAATCGTAGCCGCGCTGAGAGTGGTGGTTGCTGGCAAAAATTATTTTTTTTCCAGACGGGTGGAAGTACGGTGCCCAGTTGGCTTTGCCCAATTTAGTTACTTGTTTTAGGTCAGAGCCGTCGGCGTTGCACACAAATATTTCCATGTTGGTCGGGGCCACCAAGTCCATCGAGAGTAGTTTTTTGTACTCCAATTTTTCCTCTTCGTTCTCGAAGCGCGAGGCGCGAAAAACAATTTTCGAGCCGTCGGGCGAAAAAAACGCGCCGCCGTCGTAGCCCAGTTCGGTCGTAATTTGCTTCACATTTTTGCCGTCGATGTCCATCACGTACAAGTCCAGATCTCCGTTGCGGGTCGATGTGAAAACGATCTTGTCGCCCTTTGGCGAAATGGTTGCTTCGGCGTCGTAGCCTTTTTCGGAGGTGAGTTGCTGGGTTATTTTGCCTTTGCGGTCGGCCACAAAAATATCGAACGTATTATAAATGGCCCACAGGTACTTGTTCAAATAGGGCTTGGCGGGCGGCGGGCATTTTACGTCGTTGTGGTGGGTGCTGGCGTACAATATATGTTTGTTGTCGGGCATAAAAAACGAACAGGTGGTGCGGCCCTGCCCCGTACTGATGAACTGCGGGCGCGTTTTGGGATCTTTGAGACCTTTGCGCACGTCCACAAAAAAAATCTGGTCGCACTCCAACCCCCAGGCGGGGTTGTTAGACTGAAAGCACGCGTACTTGTCGTCGAAACTAAAATAAGCCTCGGCGTTGTCGCCGCCAAAGGTGAGTTGTTTGATGTTTTTAAGGTGTGGTTCTTTGTTTTTTTCTTTTTCTTGGGCGTGGCCCGTCAGATAAATCAGTATGGTTGGAATAAATAACAAGATACGTTTGTTGAGCATCGACTTTTAAAATTTTAGTTAATTGAAGTAATTTAAAAACTATTTTGGCTAATAAATGGCTTTACAAAGGTAACAACAAATCAGTAACTTGTTGCCAAACCTAATTGTTTGCCCGTTTGTGGTGAGAAAGCCGATGGGCGGGTTTTGGGAATAATAAAGCAATCAAAAGGGCGGTTTGCCGCTTAAAATTTGTATTTTTGGTTGATTAAAGAAAACATGACAGATCAGTTTAACCATAAATCCGAACTTGCCAAAATACCCGAGGAGCCAGGTGTTTACCGATATTTTAGCGAAGAGGGGGATATTATTTACGTTGGCAAGGCCAAAAACCTGAAAAGTAGGGTGAGCAGTTACTTTGCAAAATCGAATAACCACGACCGCAAAACCGTAAAACTCGTGGCCCAGATTAGGCGCATCGAGTTCACGATTGTTCACACCGAGTTCGACGCGCTGTTGCTCGAAAACCAGCTCATTAAGCGTTTTCAGCCGCGCTACAACATTTTGCTGCGCGACGACAAAACGTACCCCTTTTTGTGCATCACCAACGAGCCCTTTCCTCGGGTCATAACCACGCGGCGCGTCGATAAAAAAACGGGCACTTATTTTGGTCCCTTCGCCAATTCTAAGGCCATGTACGCGTTGTTGGATATGTTCAAGGAAATTTACACCATTCGCAACTGCCAACTGTCGCTCACGGATGCCAATATTGATGCCCAAAAATTTAAAGTCTGTTTAGAATACCACCTCGGCAACTGCAAAGGCCCGTGCGCTGGTTTGCAGCAAAAAGACGAATACGAGGGCGAAATTGGCCAGATTCATAACATATTGAAGGGCAATTTGGGGCAGCCGCAGCTGTATTTCAAACAAAAAATGATCGACGCGGCCAATGCTACTGCCTTTGAAGAAGCCCACATTTGGAAGCAAAAATTGGAGTATCTGCAAGGTTTCCAGGCAAAATCGACGATCGTTAATCCCAAAATTGGCAACGTGGACGTTTGTGCCATCGCCTCCGACGACGAATCGGCGTATGTGAGTTACCTAAAAATTGTGAACGGATACACGGTGGCGGCGCAGACCCTGCAAGTCAAAAAGAAATTGGAGGAAACCGATGCCGAAATCTTGTCTATGGTGTTGTTTGAGTTTAGAACCCAGTACGAGTCTGACTCCCAAGAAATTATCGTTAATTTAGAGATAGACGTTGATTTCAAGGCAGTTATAACCGTTCCTAAGATCGGCGACAAACGTAGCCTGCTCGAGATTGCGCTCAAAAACGTGCATTATTTGCGCAAAGAAAAAGCCGAGCGCGAGCTGATCGAAGCATCGGCCAACGCATCGAGAAAAGACCGGGTACTCATAAAACTCAAAGCAGATCTGCAACTAAAAACGCTCCCCAAACACATCGAGTGCTTCGACAACTCTAACATTCAGGGCACTAACCCCGTGGCGGCAATGGTCTGTTTTAAGAACGGGCTGCCCGCCAAGAACGACTACCGACATTTTTCGATCAAAACCGTTGAAGGCCCCAACGACTTTGCGTCGATGCACGAGGTAGTAACCCGACGCTACGCCCGAATGCTCAAAGAAAACGGCGCGCTCCCCGACCTCATTGTGGTAGATGGGGGCAAAGGCCAACTTAGTTCGGCCTGCGATGCCCTCAAAGCGCTGGGCTTGTACGGAAAGGTACCCATTGTGGGCATTGCCAAAAGACTCGAAGAAATATATTTTCCCGAAGACAGCCTGCCGCTCTACATTGACAAAAAATCGGAGTCGCTTAAGCTCATTCAGCGCATTAGAGACGAGGCCCACCGATTTGCGATAACCTACCACCGCGACAAACGCAGCCGCGCCAGTATTGTTTCGGAGTTGGAAAACATTGAGGGAATTGGCAAAAAAACCGCCGCTGAATTGCTCAAAAACTTCCGCTCGGTCAAAAACCTCCGAGAAGCTCCCGACGATGATATTCTGAAAGTGGTGGGCAAAGACAAAATGCAAAAAATTCGCCTGTACTTTCAAACCTTAGAAAATTAATTAGTCTCAAAAAAACTCAAACAATTGACAATGAACACAAAAAGCGTTTACAAGTCGCACCCTTGGCATGGTATTCCGATCGGAGAAAATGCCCCCGAAATGGTTACTGCCTTCATTGAGATTGTACCTACCGACACCGTTAAGTACGAAATTGACAAGCAAACGGGGCATTTGAAGATCGACCGCCCGCAAAAATACTCCAACACCGTGCCAGCCCTGTACGGTTTTGTGCCAAAAACCTACTGCGGGGAGGAAATTGCGCAGTTTGCCCGCGAGAAATCTGGTTTAGAAATCTCCGAAGGCGACGGCGACCCGCTCGATATCTGCGTGCTCTGCGAACACTCCATTACCCACGGAGACATTATTTGCCAGGCCATTCCGATCGGTGGTTTTAGGTTGATCGACAAGGGCGAGGCCGATGATAAAATTATTGCGGTACTTAAAAATGACTTGGTCTTTGAGCAATACAAGGATCTGTCCGAACTACCCGAAAGCATCGTGAAGCGACTCAGGCACTATTTTTTGACCTACAAAAACCTGCCCGACGAACCAGCCACCTGCGAGATTGCCAATATCTACGGCCGCGAAGAAGCACTGCAAGTAATTCGCTGCTCGGTGAAGGACTATTTGAACAATTTTGGAATGTTGTAAAAAATGCACCCGCTTTTAAGTTCCACTCATAAACGTATATTCCCTCCCAACACAAAGCAAAGCGGCTCAAAAAAAGTTAGCTTAGTTTTGTTTTTTTAACGCACCTATCACTTCACAACAAAAATAGTTTATGTGGCAGTTTCTCAAATACGTTTTGGCAACCATCCTTGGGTTGCTATTTTTTAGTATCATCGGTTTTTTTATATTGATCGGCATCGCCGCCTCGTCGTCCGACGACTCGGTGGAGGTGAAACCAAAGTCGGTCTTGAAGCTATCGTTGAGCCAGCCGATCCAAGAAATTGGGCTCGACAACCCCCTTGCCGCTCTCGGTGGCCCCTTTGCGGGAGGGTCAGAATCGACGGGTTTGAACGACATCAGAACCGCGCTGGCCAACGCCAAAATAGACCCCAACGTGTCGGGCGTGTACCTCAACGTCGAGAACGTGGAGGCGGGCTGGGCCACGCTCCAAGAAATTCGGGACGCGCTCATCGACTTCAAAAAATCCAAAAAATTTGTGTACGCCTACGGAGAGTTTATGACCGAAAAGGGCTACTACATCAACTCGATAGCCGACAAAATTTACCTTAACCCAGCGGGGGGCATGGAGTGGAACGGACTGTCGGCGGAGTACGAATTTTACAAAGGAACGTTGGACAAACTGGGTGTGAAGCCCGTGATCTTTCGGGTTGGCGATTATAAAAGTGCCGTTGAGCCGTTTTTGAGAACCGATATGTCGGATGCCAGCAAGGCGCAAACCCGCTCTTATTTGAACTCGATCAACGACTATAACCTGACGCAAGTGGCCCAATCGCGCAAAGTGTCGGTTGCCAAACTGAAAGCCCTGGCCGATTCGCTGACGATAGACTCGCCAGCCGAAGCCCTCAAAAATGGATTGGTGACGCACGTTGGCTACCTCGACGAGCTCGAAACGGCCATAAAAAAGGAGTTGGCCTTGGAGGAGAGTAAAAAAATAAAGTACCTGTCGCTTTCGGACTACTTGAAAGCCGAAAGGCTGGTTAAAGAGTCGGAGTCTGACAACCGAATTGCCGTGATTGTGGGCGAGGGCTCTATTGTGTCGGGAGACGGCGGCGATGACATGATCGGATCGGATAAAATAGCGGCGCAAATCAAAAAAGCCCGCGAAGACAAGCGCGTCAAGGCCATTGTGTTGCGGGTCAATTCGGGGGGCGGCAGTTCGCTGGCATCCGATGTGATGTGGCGAGAAGTAAAACTAACCAGAGGCAAAAAGCCAATTATTGGCTCTATGTCCGACGTGGCCGCTTCGGGCGGGTATTATATGCTCATGGACTGCGACAAAATAGTGGCGCACCCCAACACCATCACTGGCTCGATCGGTATATTTTTGTTGCTTTTCAATGCCGAAGGTTTTTTTAATGATAAGCTGGGAGTCAATTTCGACCGCGTCAATACCAATGCCTATTCCGACTTTCCGACTGTGACGCGCACTTTGTCTGATTTCGAGAATAAAAAACTGCAAAAAGGCATTGATGCTGGCTACGCTACTTTTACGAGCAAAGCCGCGCAGGGGCGCAAAATGTCGGTCGAAAAACTCCGCTCCATTGCATCGGGCAGGGTGTGGTCGGGGGCCGAGGCCAAACAAAACGGGCTGATCGACGAACTTGGCGGTTTAGAAGATGCCATTCGGTTGGCGGCCAAATCGGCCAAACTAAACGCAAACGATTACCAGGTGAAATACTACCCCGAAAAAAGAAGCGTGTTCGACAATTTTTTCAAAAAAGTATCCGCCGATGCCGAAGAGCGGGCCGTAAAAGCCCAGTTGGGCAACTTAGCGCCCTACGCAAAGGCGGTTCAGCGGCTCAACAGCATGCAAGGAATGCAGGCGCGGATGGAGTCTTTTGATATAAAATAGAACAAAGAACCTTGTTTTAGTGTATTACAATAGGCGGCAGCGATGCCGTCTATTGTGTTTTAAACAACAAAAAAGTGAATAAAAAACTCAGTTTTCTCGGTTTAATTGCCGTGGCCACGCTCACGCTAAATTGCGGTCGGCAAAAATTGCCCATTTTGGGCGAACGCGAAACCGCTATCAAGACCGTTGATGGCCAGCAGGTTACGGACACGATCTACCACAGCGTCCCCGATTTTAAGTTTGCCAACCAAAACGGAGACACGGTTACGGCCAAAGATTTTGCGGGGAAGATATACGTGACGGATTTTTTCTTCACGACTTGCCCCACCATTTGCCCAATCATGAAAAAAAAGATGCTCGAGGTGTATAAAAAATACGAGGGCAACCCAAACTTCGGTATTTTGTCGCACACCATAGACCCCCGCCACGACTCGGTGGCCGTTTTGCGCCAGTATGCCATAGACCTGGGCATAAAAGGCACTCAGTGGCAGTTTGTGACTGGCAATCGGCAGCAAATATACGACATGGGGCAAAAGCACTACTTAGTAACGGCCCAAGAAGATGCCACTTCGCCGGGGGGCTTCAACCACAGCGCGGCGTGTATTTTGGTAGATAAACAAAAGCACCTACGCGGAATGTACGACGGCACCTCGGACAAGGAAGTGGCCAAACTTATTGAAGATATTCAAATACTGCTCGACGAAAAACAATGAGAGTTGCTCCACTATTTGCGCTGTTTTTTTGTTTTTTAACGGGTTGTCAAACCAAAGAAGAGGTCAAGTTCGACCAGTACGTGGCCGAGGGCTACGCGCTCTATACTATTCACTGCGCCAACTGCCACCAAGAAAACGGGCGCGGTTTGGCGGGTTTGTACCCTCCGATTTCTAAACAATACTTGAAAGACAAAACCGCCTTGGCCTGCATGATGCGAAATGGTTTGGTGGGAAGTCTGGTAGTTGAGGGCAAAGCCTATAACCGCGCCATGCCAGGAAATCTGACGCTGAAAGACTTAGAAATTGCCGAGATCATAACCTACGTGGGCAGCCGCTGGAACGACGAAAAAACCATAACCCAAACCGACAGCGTGAAAAGTGCGTTGCTCAAATGCGATAATTGACCCCAAACGGAGTAGGGGCGGAGAGGATTCCCGTTATTTTTCGGATCACCGTGTTTGAAAAATCCTGCTTTGCATCCATGCCAATGCCTTGGTAAATATCTCCATTTTTGAGGATAATCTCGACGGGTTTTTCGTTGTAAACCTTTTGGGTGGACGGATTCCAGTATAGCTCTTCCGTTTTCAGGGTTTCGCCCTTTAAAGTATTGATTACCAGCACGTGGCCCATGACTTTGTAGAGGTTTTTTCCTTTCTCAAACCTACCAGAGTCGGACGTTAGGGTGGTGATTGGGTTGCCGAGCGGGTCGTAAAAATAAATGGTAATGGGTTTCGGGAAAATCTTGTCCTCCGACCCAAACGTAATCTGCTTTGCGGTGGTGAGTTTTACCTTTCGGACGGCGGCCTCGCTATACAGCACCTCCACGTTGTTCACCTCCTCGATGGGACCTTTGTAAGGGATCGGCTTTTTCTTGTTGGGGTCCTCGTCGCAACCAAAAAGGGCGAGCAAGCACAGCGGTAGACACAGAAAATAGTTGAGCAACCGCCAAGGTTTGAGCAAGCCTACCACCGTTGGTATTTTAGGCCAGTTAGCAGAAATCATTAGTCCAATTTGGGTTTCACAAACCACCGATCCGACAGCGAGAACCCAACGTTGAAGCGCACGTAGGTTTCTTCAACGGCTCCGTTGTCGATCATGCCGCGCCTGCCGCCCGTAATGCCAAGATTCATTGAATTGCCGAAACTTTTGCCAATTGGTAGTGTGAAACCAATACTTGCGCTCAGGTCTTTGGGGTTTTGGCCATTGAACAAGTAGGGCGTGTTGCGGTAATTGACCCCAAAGCGGTAGGAAACCAACTGAAAATACTTAGTGGAGGTGATGCGCGGGATGTAATCGACCCCAAAATGCCAGCCACTCGTGTTTGTCATACTTTGGTTGAGCAGGTCGATATTCCTGAACTGAGACCAAGCCTGGTAGTCGTATTCTAAAGACACAACCAATTTTAGCCATTTTTCGTAACTCATACCAACGCGGTAGTGGGCTGGTAGGGTGAGCGAACCAGCTTTGTCGCGGATGGTGTCGGGGTTTGCCACCAACAGGCCGCTCAGGTTGGTAATCTCGAAGGTACTGGTTTGTTTTGCGTTCAAGTTTGTTTTGAAATCGGCCACGGCTCCGAAGTTGAGGTACTGGTCTTTTTTGAGCACGAGCCGGTAGGCCGCACCCCATTTAAAGGCCAAACTACCCACGCTGGTGCGGTCGTTTCGGGCCACGAGGTGGTCTTGCGAGTCGCCGATGAGCAACTGGGTTTCGGAACTTCGGCGAATGTTGCCGAACACGTATGATGCCTCCACGCCTAAGTTTAAGGATTTGCCCACCTGGAAACCGTTGCCAAAAACAACCCGGTTTAGCCCACCCGAGCCGTTGTAGGAATATTTGCCCTCGTAAATAGAATTGGGTACTTTTCGGTAGAGCGTCGATTTATATTCGACAGTACTGAGCGGCCGCAACCCGATGGTGAGGGTCCATTTGGAAGAAGCTGGAAATGCAAAAACGAGGTTGTTGATGTTAGCCCCGAAGCTCCGAAGTTTCTCGTAGTTAGTTTGGTTGAGCGTGCGGCTGACTCCCACCAAGCCTACTTCAAAAAAAGTGACACGGTTGCGCACCAATAGCGCTGGGTTGATGCCGTTCACAGAAAAACCGTTTGAGGTACTTACGCCCACGTCGGCCATGCCCGCGCTCGAGGCGTAGCCCTGCGTGTAGGTGTCGCCGATGCCAAAAGTTGAGTAAGGCGAGTTGCCCAATCCCTGCGCCCGCGCGTCGGAAAAAGAAACGGTGAGCGTGAAGAGCAACGCAAAAAATGATGGTAAAATTTGTGAGGCGCGCTTAAATGACTTCGGGATTTGTATAAAATTCATCAGTGGTTGTTGTATTGTAAAATTCGGTTGAGCCCTATCAGGACTAAGTTTGGTACTGCAAAGATGCTATGTTTTAAGCTACTTTCAAAAAAAGGTGCGTCGCCGCCGCACACTAAAACTGTTAAATGCGGTATTTGTTGTTCGTATTGCGCCACCATTCCGTTAAGCTCGGCCACCAAGCCGTTCATTACGCCACTTTGCATGGCGGAGGTCGTGTTTTTGCCAATCAGCGGCGGCACTATGCCGTCGGGCTCAATAAATGGCAATCTTTTAGTGAACGTTTTTAAAGCCTCAAAACGCATACGAAGGCCAGGAGAAATAACACCGCCCTGAAAAACCCCGTCGGCATCGAGCAGATCGTAGGTAATGCAAGTTCCCAGGTCGATGATTAGACAATTGCGGTTGGGATACAAAAAACGCGCACCCACCGCCGCCGCCACGCGGTCGGTGCCAAGGGTTTGGGGTGTTTCGTAGTTTTTTCTGATCGGAACGGCCGTTTGGGCATCGAGCAGCACGACTGGGTAGTTTTGCCGCGTGAGTACCTGGGCAATTTCGCTGGCGGGGCCACTGGTCGACGACACAATGGCGCGTTGAGGCACGTGCTCGAGCTGCTGTAACTTTTCTAAGAGCACCTCATACGGCACCTTGTTTTGGGTTTCGACCAACGTGTTTTCGTCGAACCAAGCTATCTTAGAGAAGGTGTTTCCCAGATCTACGACCAAGTGCATGGTTTTTTGTTGAGCGATGCCAGAATCCAAAGCCGTGTTATTTCTCGAACATTTCCTCGACAACTTTTCGGCCTACTTTGCGCGACGAATACGGGTTTTGCCCCGTTATGAGCCGCTCATCGATCTCGATATACTGCACAAACGGCAAAAAACCTTTGTGGTAAATGGCCTTGCGCTTGCGCAGTTCGTCTTCGAGCAAAAAGGGCACCTCTTTCTCCAGCCGCACAATCCGCTCCTCGGTGTTTGAGAACCCAGTTAGGTGTTTTTTGGCAATCAGAAAAGACCCGTCGGATAGCTTGACGTTCAAAAGCCCCGACAAACCGTGGCAAACTGCGGCCACCATGCCGTCGTTTTCGTAGATGTGGCGCGTAATGTTTTGGAGCGGAACGCTATCGGGAAAATCCCACATACAACCGTGGCCGCCAGCGTAGTAGATGATTTGGTACTGCGAAGCGTCCACGTTTTGGGGGTGTAGCGAGTTCTCTAATTTGGCACGAAAAGCAGGGTTTTCGTAATATCGACGGTTGGTAAAATCGGTTAGTTTTAGGCTTCGTTCATCAATTGGAATGTGGCCGCCTCGGGGGCTAACGATGTCGCACACGATTCCTTTTTTTTCGAGCGAGTCCATAAAATGCGTAGCCTCACTGAGCCACAGCCCCGTTTTTTGGGTATTAGAAAAATGTTGAGCGTGGTTGGTACACACAATCAATGCGCGGGCGGCGGTCATACTAAAAATAAATGTTTTTTGTGATTGGTAAATTTTGGGACGTAATTTACCAATAATAAACGCAAATCCAATTTATGAGCCTCATACCCCGACTGATTCGCTTGCTGTTTTGGCTGTTGCTGGTGGCCAGCGTCATTTTTGTGTGGGAAAAACTGCGTGCCTTCGAGTGGTTTTCGTTCGGTGGCCCGCGCCAAACCCAAACCCAGCACAACATGGTGGTGCAAGAAATAACCGCAATGGGCAAGTTGGAACTGGTGCGCTATAGTTTCAAAGACATTGTAGAACACGAAGTCGTGAACGCCCTCTTGCCCAACGCCAAAGCCGTGCTGATTGTACAAGGCGAGGCGGTGGGGTGCATTGACCTTACCCAAATCAAAACCACCGACGTATCGACCGAAGAAGACACACTGGTGGTGCATTTGCCCGAGCCAGAGATTTGTTTTTACAAAATAGACCACACAAAATCGAAGGTGTACGATACCCAATTCGCTTTTGTGGAGGAGGCTAAAATTGTGCAAGAGGCCTACCAGCAGGCCGAAACCCAGATCAGGCAGTCGGCCTTAGACATGGGTATTTTGGATCAAACGCGCACAAACGCCCAAAAGGTGCTGAAACCCACCCTGGAGCGCATCACGGGCAAACGCGTTGTTGTCAAGTTTAGAATGAAGGCCACTTTTGACCGCAAAAGGTAGCCAAGGCGGAGTTTGTGCAAGCCCAAGGCGGAAAAACTTTTAAAAGACATGGCAGATTTGAAATTGATAAGTAAGCAATAGCGTATTTAAAGGCGCTAAAATTTAAAGACAATGAATGCAATAGAAGAAGTAGAAATAGCTCTACAAAAAAATGACACAAAAAGAGGATACACCAGGAACAAGTCCCTGATATATCCTCTTTTGCGTTAAACTTGCGGTGACTGAGTGCCTATTTGGCTACCTCAATGTTTATCTCAACGCCCTTGATGGTGTTGCCGTTCATGGCCGTAATGACCGATTTTACATCGCGCTCTGGCACCTCCACGAAGCTGTACTCGTCGTGAATATCAATCGATCCGATTACTTTTCCAGGAATATTGGCTTCGCCTGCAATGGCTCCCACTATGTCGTTGGGGCGCACACGGTCTCGGCGGCCTACGCTCACAAAGAGGCGCACCATGCCAGCCTCGCCAGTTGCACCGCGCGGACCCGTTTCGCGGCGTGGGCCACGGTCGTCGCGTTGGCCGTAGGCTGGACGGCTATCGTCGCGGCGGCCAAAACTGCTGCCACCACGGTCATCGCGTTGTCCGTAGGCTGGGCGGTCGTCACGGCGGCCGTAGCTGCTGCCACCACGGTCGTCACGCTGTCCGTAGGCTGGGCGGTCGTCGCGGCGGCCACCACGGTCGTTTTTGAAATCGCGGCGGTCTTCCCAAGCCAAATCCGACTCGGCAAAATCGCTGCGCTGCAAACCAAGTGACATTTTTACGAGTGCCGACACAACCTGATCCGTACTAAAACCTTCGTGTTGCAGACTCGTGAGCATATCGTCGTAGAGCTCTAAGTCTCCACCCTGAATAGACTCCGTAATTTTACTAATGAAACGCGCTTTGCGCACGCCCACGATGTCCTCAAAAGAAGGAATTACGCCCTTCTCGATCCTGACCTTCGTAAACTCTTGTATCTGGCGGAGGCGGTATTTCTCGTCTTTGCCCACCAGTGTGAAGGCTTTACCCATCAGCCCGGCGCGGCCAGTACGGCCAATTCGGTGTACGTAATACTCCTCGTCGAGCGGCAAATCAAGGTTAATAACCGCGTCCACGCCCGTCACGTCTATACCCCGGGCGGCCACGTCGGTAGCCACCAAAATCGGAGCCTTTCCAGACCTAAACATGGCCATTACCTGCGTGCGTTGGGTTTGGCGCAGGTCGCCGTGAATACCCTCGGCGGCGTATCCGCGCATCTTCATCGATTCTACAACCTCATCTACTTTGCGTTTTGTGTTGCAAAAAACCAGCAAAAGTTTCAGGTCGTAGGCATCAATCAAACGGCACATTACTTCTACTTTGGCGCTTTGCTTTACTTCAAAACAAAGTTGCTCGATGTTTACGTTGGTCAATTCTTTTTTGACGACCTTCACCAGCACGGGGTTCCGCTGGAACTTCTGGGTCATGGCCATGATTGGCTTAGACATGGTGGCCGAAAACAACACCGTTTGGCGCTCCTTTGGAACGTCCAACAAAATATTCTCAATGTCTTCGCGGAAACCCATGTCGAGCATCTCGTCGGCTTCGTCCAAGATAATCATCTTTACTTGGTCGAGTTTCAGGGTGCGGCGTTCCATGTGGTCCATCACGCGGCCTGGTGTGCCCACCACGATGTGACATCCCTTTTTGAGCGAACGGATCTGGCGTTCGATTGAGTCTCCACCGTAAACGGTGTCTACCGTTACGCCGCGCTTGTATTTGGCCAAACGCTTAATTTCTTCGGTTACTTGCACGGCCAACTCACGCGTTGGACAAAGTACCAGTGTTTGCACGGCACGGTTGGTAACGTCGATAAATTCTAAGGCTGGAATACCAAAGGCGGCGGTTTTGCCAGTGCCCGTTTGCGCCTGGCCGATCACGTCGAGACCTTGCAATAAATGGGGGATGGCTTGCTCTTGAATGGGCGAGGGAATCTCGAAGCCCATTTCGGTGACTGCTTGCAGGATTTCCTCCGACAAGTTTAATTCTGAAAATGTCATTTTTTTGTTTGTAAAAAAATTGTTGATTTATTTATTGGCAAAACCAACCATCAAAGCCGTCAGACATATTTATTGCAACAGAGACCCAAGCCGACCGCAAGACAACCAAATTTTATTTGGCTACCACGGTAAAATACTAAAATGGACTGACAATTGTGTGTCACAAACGGCGGACGACGCCTATACAGGTAGGTTTTTGCCCCCAACGGCACCCGCGCTATGACTCTGGGAAGTAAAGGTGAATTGAATGAAGCCCACCTCAAATAATTCGGAATACGATGCAGAATCAGAAAGCGAATGTCCGCTAAACTGACGCAAATGTAGGGCCAATATTTGATTATTGCAAGTATGAGCCCAAAGAATTGTAATATTTTTAGATTTCGTTTCGAGTGCCTGCGGTTTGTTTGGCTTTTTAACAACTAATACCACCGCCTTAAAAGCCTTTAAATCTGGCGGGTAAATTGGGCAATTATCTTTCTAATATTTACGCCTTGCTGCAACGGCTTCTAAAATATTTCGGATTATATTTGTACTCCAACGGTATGATTCAAAACAATGAAAGGAAAGTTACTTTTGTCTCTGATAGCGGCGTGCGTTTCGTCTTACTTCGCGATAGCCCAGCAAACTTCTGCGGTCACTTACGGACTCGGAAACACCAAAAATGTAACCGTAACGGCCTCCTCAAACGCTGCTGCGGGCATAAGAACACTGGCGGGGTCGGGTTTTTTGCCTAATTTCAACGCCACCTCCCGTTTTTTGTCGCAGGCTACTCTGGGGCATAACCTCGCTCATATTCAACAAGTGGCTGGCGTGGGGGTTGAAAAATGGCTCGACGACCAGATGGCCATGCCCAACTCGTTCAGTATCAACAATTACTTGCGGGGTGTACACCGATACATGATCGACTCGCTCAGGGCCCGAAACCCAGGCAATACCTACGATTCGACCAATGTTTTTGCGGGCAATGTTCACTTCGACTTGTCGTGGTTTCAGGGAGCCATGTCCGCCCCCGACCTGCTGCGGTGGCGAGTGGCGTGGGCATTGAGTGAGGTTTTTGTGGCATCGCGCATCTCGGCTTTCGACGAAAACCCCTACGCATTGGCGAGCTACTACGACCTGCTGCTTAATCATTCGTTTAGCAACTACCGCACCCTGCTGCAGGAGGTGACCTACCACCCAGCCATGGGGGTTTATCTGACCTACATGAACAACCGGGCAACGGACACGACGACGACCAAGAAGGTTTTTCCCGACGAAAACTACGCGCGTGAGGTCATGCAGTTGTTTTCGATTGGGCTTTATGAACTAAATCTTGATGGAACCGAAAAACGTGATGCCAACAACAAACCGATCCCGACCTACAACAACAACGACATTGCGGGGCTTGCCAAGGCGTTTACGGGTCTGTCCTGGGGCGATAGCCGCTACCTGGGCGACCGAGAGAAGAACAACTGGAGCTATACCCGCCGCATGAAATTTTTTCCGATCGACTCGAGCGATGCCAAAATACGCTGGTGGGTTTCTAATCCGCGCATTGTAGATGGCCACGACCGAGGTACCAAGACCTTTCTGGGGCAAACGCTGCCCACGCGGCCAGTGCTTCAGGGCGAACAAGACATTCAAGATGGCATTTCGGTGTTGTTCAACCACCCAAACGTGGGGCCATTTATTGTGCGAAGGCTGATTCAGCGGTTGGTTACCTCAAATCCTTCTCCTGCGTACATTGCCCGCGCGGCCAGTGTTTTCAACAACAACGGCAGTGGTACGCGCGGCGACTTGAAGGCGGTTATTCGGGCTATTTTGCTCGATCCCGAAGCCCGAAACTGCTGCGCTGACAAAGAAGATGCCAGCGCTGGGGCCCTGCGCGAACCTATGCTGCGCTACATGAACATATTGAAGGCCCTGCCGCTCAACTCGCAAGGGGGCGTTTATCGAAACGTGATGGTGACGCTCTACAACCGCATCGGGCAACGTGCCCTGAACTCGCCGTCGGTTTTTAATTATTTTCAGCCCGACTACCAACCCAATGGCCCCGTGAAAGCAGCGGGGAAGGTAGCCCCTGAGTTTCAGATTCTGAACTCACAGTCGTTGGCAAGCTACATCAACGGCCTAAACCAGTGGATTGTAAACGACGACCCCGTGGAGTTTTGGACACTGTTCACTGGCGAAAAACCCAAACCCGACCAAGACCCAGGATTCGTTCTTACGGGTGACTACCCCCTGGCGCGTAACAACCGCCTGCCCGAACTCCTCGACAAGTATAACCTCCTTTTTGCGGGTGGTAAACTAACCGACGGAACGTTGCAAATTATTCAAAACGCCATTGCGCAGATGCCATACAGCGAAGACAGCAGCGGCGTTCCAAACGCCGACGATGCCAACCGCCGCATTCGGATTGCGATTGTGCTCATTTTGTCGTCGCCCGACTACCTTATCAACAGGTGATCGCGTGCCGCGCCAAACGTTGCATTTGTCCCATTATTTTGCCCACTTACTCATTCAAATTGTGCACTGGTATGAACAGAAGAAATTTTATTAAGCAGGGAAGCTGCGCCGCAATGGGTTCTACGACGTTGCTCAGTACGTTGGCCCAGCTTTCGGCCATTAATGGTGCAATGGCCCAACCAGCCAACCCCCAAGCCGACGACTATAAGGCGATGGTTTGTATTTTGTTGGCGGGGGGGGTAGACTCGTACAATATGCTCATTCCGGCGGGTATAACTCCGAGCGACAATGGTTTCAACGACTACAAAGCGGTGCGGTCTGATTTGGCACTCCAAAATGTGGGCGATCTGCTGGCTCTCAACAACCCGCAATGCAGTGGTTTTCGGGGCTTTCAGTGCGCCTACGGTGCGTATGGTTTGCATCCACAAATGGGCGGCATGAGAGATTTGTTCAATAGTTCTACCAACAAGCACCTGGCATTTATGGCTAATATTGGTACGTTGGTAGAGCCCGTGCTCAGTAAACAAGAATACAACGGCGGGGTCAAAAAACTGCCGTTGGGGCTGTATTCGCACTCCGACCAGATTATGCAGTGGCAAACGTCGGTACCCCAAAGCCGCGAGGCGCTGGGAGTGGGTGGGCGCATGGCCGACCTGCTCAATGCGGCCAACACCAACAACCAGATTTCGATGAACATCTCGCTGGCGGGCAAAAATATGTTCCAGCAAGGGCAGACCACCACCGAATATTCGATTAGCAACAACGTAGAACCCAACAACGTGGGGTTTCAGTCGCTGCCTACCTGGTGGGGAAGCTCCGGCCTGATGACCGACCTACGCGACGGTGCGATAGACAGCATGGTGGGCCAAACGTATGCCAACTTGCTTCAACAAACGTATTCGAGCACCACCAAAACCACCACTGCGGCCTTTGCGGGGTTTAAAGATGCCCTCAAAAAAGTTACGTTTGCGGGCAGTGGTTTTCCGACCTCGCGCCTGGCTTCCGACCTGCTGGCCATTGCCAAAATCATCAGTGTGCGCCAGGAACTGGGCGTAAGGCGGCAGCTGTTTTTTGTAACGTATGGTGGCTGGGATATGCACGACGGCCTGCTTGCAAGGCTCAATAACCAGCTTCCAGTGGTGAGCCAGGCCATGAAGGCTTTCTACGATGCCACCGTTGCCCTGAACGTGGCCAACAAAGTGACAACCTTTACAATTTCCGATTTTGGACGCACCGCCACCTCCAACGGCCAGGGTTCCGACCATGCCTGGGGAGGCAATATGATGGTGATGGGTGGCTCGGTAAAAGGCGGTAAAATATACGGTGCCTACCCCCAAATGAACCTCAACAGCCCGCTCAATGTATCGTTTCGGGGCAACTATATTCCCGTTGTTTCGACCGACGAAATGTACGCCGAGTTGGCTCTCTGGTACGGTGTTAGCCCCAGCGATTTGTGTTATGTGTTGCCCAACATCGGCAATTTTTACAGCTACGCGCCCAATCAATACCCCGTCGGCTTTATGGATTTTAGCGGTACAACTATTTCGAGTAATAACTTACCCCAAAATTGCTTAACGTACTAACAATGAGATGCATAAATGTACTTAATTTAATGAGTGTACGCATTCTGTCGTGCCTGATTTTACTCCTTCTTGGTGTTCAGGGTGTGCGGTCGCAGAGCTGCGTGGGCGCGGCTGGCCAGGTGCGGTGGAGTTACTGGGGCGGGTTTAAGACCTACCTGCCCGATAGCAGCGACCTGACCGCGCTCGAAAACTTTCCGAGCCGCCCAGATGGTTCGCAGGTGTTGTTTTCGGCCAAAGCTCCGTCTAATTATTCCGAACAATTTGCGGCTCTTGTGCGAGGATACATCTACGTTTCTCAGACGGATACGTATCGTTTCAACGTGACTGGCGACGAACGCGTGATCTTTTATTTGAGCGACGGAGAATTGGTAGCCAACAAGCGCAAACGAGCCGAGAGTACAACCAATACAAATGCAACAGAACACTACAAACAAGCCAGTCAAACGTCGTCGGTTGTGACCCTCCAGGCGGGTACGAACTATTATTTTGAGCTTTATACCTTTGAAGGTGGCTGGAGCGACCACACCGCCTTGCACTGGCGCAAAACCACCGATGCAGACACAACCTGGAAAATTATTGGTTTTGCAAATCTCAAAGATTACGCCTGCGGCCAAAACTGCCCCGCGCGTGGCACTGCTTGCAACGATGGCAACGCGCTCACGACCAACGACCAACAGGATGGATTTTGCAACTGTGTGGGCAATTTGACCACCGCCAATGCCTGCGTGGGTGGCCGGGGCGTAGTGGAAGCCTACTACTACGATAACATTACGGGAAACTACGTAGAGCCAGACTTAATCAACTCGCCTAAGTTTCCGCTTTTGCCCGACCGCAAAGAACGCCTCACCAACGCTGCGGGGCCTCAGCTTGCTTCCTACAACAACGCCTACGCCAAAGACCAGTATGGCTCGCTCGTGCAGGGCTACCTGACGGTGCCGCTGTCGGGTATGTACGAGTTTAATATCACTGGCGACGACCAGACGTTGTTTTATTTGAGCAAAAACGACTCTCTTCAATACAAACAATACCACCAAGCCATGGCGGTTTTTGGCGTGGACGAAACCGCCCATTCCACGTATTCTTTTCAAAATATTGCCCCGATTTATCTCGAAAAAGGTAAATATTATTACTACGAATTTAGGCACAAAGAAAACGGCTGGCGCGACCATTTTAATTTGTACTGGAAAACGCCTTTCCATGAGCAGCGTACCTGGAAGCGCGTGGCGGGTTTTTATCTTTTCGATTACAAATGCGAACTCGCCTGCGTGCCCAACAATACCCCCTGCGACGACGGGAACGCCGCTACCAACAACGACCGTTTTCAGAATTGTGAGTGCGTGGGTACGCCCTGCTCGGGGGCAGCCTGCAACGACCTGGGCGCGCGCTACCAGAAATACGAAGCCTGTGCGCCTACCAAAAATGTTGTCAATACGTCGGAGGTTGCCTGGGTGTCTTGCACGCCTGCCACCAATCCCAACGCCGCTCGCTCCACGGCCCAGCACTGGATTCGGTACGACCTGGGCGAGCTGCACAAACTTCAGGCCACGCGTGTTTGGAACTACAACGTGCAAGGCGAAACCAACAAAGGATTTAAGACCGTTTTTGTGGATTATTCGGTGGATGGCACCACGTGGCAACAACTGGGCGGGGCTTACACCTGGCCGCAAGCCCCAGGCAACAGCCAATACGTCGGTTTTCTTGGGCCAAACTTCAACGATGTCAAAGCCCGTTACGTGTTGATTTCGGCCACCGAAAACTTTGGTGGAGGGGCTTGCCGAGGGTTTAGCAAGATCACGTTCGACGGTATGGCCTGCAAACTCCGAGGAACAGCCTGCGACGACGGCGACCCCCTGACCATGTACGACAAATACGACAACAATTGCAACTGCCTCGGGACGAAGTTGGCGTGTTTGTCGGATACCATCAACACGGGAAAAGTTGCCCTACTACCAGCACCGCACAAAGCCCGAAAAATGGTTATTTCGGAGGGAAAGGTAGCCGCCACTCAAAATATATCGTTCACAGCGGGCAATAGTATTGTGCTGCTGCCTGGTTTTGAAGTAAACACCAACGGTACTTTTTTGGCCAAAATAGAGGGTTGTCTTCAAGCTGCTTTTACCCAAGAACAAAAGCCAAAAACGCAGCAATCTGCCGACTCTACCGCCACCGATTTTGTGGCCCAGGCTACCGAAGATAACCAGATTAAGCAGATTATTTTTAGGCTCAATAAACCCAGCCGCGTTACGCTGGTGGTTAAGGACACAAGCGATAAAATACTTGCCACCATCATAGACGATGACTACCAAAACCTGGGTACTCAGATTAAGTTTTTGCCCACCAACAAGCTCCCCAAAGGCAGCTATTGGGTAGAGCTAACGGCCAACGACGCCAAGGTAAGACAGCCTTTGGTGGTTGATAAATGAAGTGGGTATTGACAGGGTTCTAACTATTGAAGGGTAACAATTTTTTCGGTAACGAGGTCATCCAAAAGGGATTTTACGTCGGTCTCGCAGGTTTGTGGGCTCACTTCAAACTGGGTAGTGACCGCCTCCACGAGGGTGGCGAGCGTCTGAGGTTGCGCCTGCAAAGCCTGCCACACCACGGCTCCCACTTGGTCTAAGCTGTAGTACAAGCCTTCTTTGTGGTTAAGAATAACGATTTCGCCCGCAACTTCGGACGAAATATGGTTGGGAGCAACTGCGTAGTTAATCATTTTATTTGCGGCGTTTTGAAAATCAAATGTAAAAAAAACGCCCCACATTTTGGTGCGGGGCGTGCAAAACTGCGAGAAATTTTTGCGCAGTGGCGGCGGTTAGCTCAACTCTAATTTTATAGAGTCCAGGTTTTCAAACACAATTTTGCCTTCCTGCACGTCCATTAGCACGATGGCATCTTTTTTAATGCTATCGGCCAAGATTCGTTTCGATAGTTCGTTGAGCACCAACCTTTGCAGGGTTCTTTTGAGTGGCCGCGCGCCAAAAGTCACGTCGAAACCCTGCTCTCCCAAGTAATCGAGGGCCTCGTCGGTAGCTTGGAGCGTAATGCCATTGTCGGCCAGTCGGCGTTGGATTTCCTGAAACTGAATGCTCACAATGCGTCTGATGTTTTTGCGGCTCAACGGGTCGAAGAGCACAATCTCGTCGATGCGGTTCAGAAACTCGGGCCTCACTATCTGTTTCAGTAGCACCATTACCTCGTCGGAGGCCTCTTGTTTGTAGTATTCTTTCCAGGCTTTCATGCCGTCGGCCTCCTTAAATTTTTCTTGGATCAGCGCGCCGCCCATGTTGGAGGTCATAATAATGATGGTGTTTTTGAAGTTGGCCACGCGCCCTTTGTTGTCGGTCAGGCGGCCGTCGTCCAGCACTTGCAGCAAGATATTCCAAACGTCGGGGTGAGCTTTTTCTATTTCGTCCAACAATATAACGCTGTACGGCTTGCGGCGCACGGCCTCGGTTAGTTGGCCGCCTTCGTCGTAGCCCACGTAGCCAGGAGGCGCACCCACCAGGCGGCTCACGGCGTGGCGTTCTTGGTACTCGCTCATGTCTATTCTGACCATGGCGTTGGGGTCGTTGAAGAGGTACTGGGCCAATGTTTTGGCGAGTTCGGTTTTGCCCACGCCCGTTGTTCCCAAAAACAAAAAGCTACCAATTGGGCGTTTGGGGTCTTGCATTCCCGCCCTCGACCGCCGCACGGCATCGGCCACCAGTGCAATGGCATCTTCTTGGCCAGCAACTTGTTTGCCGAGTTCGTCTTCGAGGTACAAGAGTTTTTCGCGGTCGCTTTGCAGCATCTTTGCCACTGGCACGCCCGTCCACTTGGCCACAATTTCGGCAATGTCTTCGGGCATAATCACCTCGCGTACCAGCCGATGTTGGTCGTTGGCTTGTTCTTTGTCATTGGCTTGTTGTTTATCAGCGGCCATAACTGCCTCCAACTCTGGAATGCGGCCGTACCTAATTTCGGCCACCTTGCCAAAATCTCCGCTGCGTTCGGCTTGTTCGGCCTCTATGCGCAGTTTTTCAATTTGTTCTTTTTGGTTCCGCGACTGTTTCAAGGCACTTTTTTCTAAGTCCCACTGTGCCCGCAGCTCGTTGCGCTGGGCGGTGAGGTCAGCTATTTCTTTGCTCAGACCCGCCTCCCGTTCTTTGTTGTTTTCGCGCCTAATTGCCTCGCGCTCAATTTCCAACTGCATAATGCGGCGGTTTAGCTCGTCGAGTTCCTCGGGCATGGAGTCCATTTCGAGGCGTAGTTTGGCGGCGGCCTCGTCCATTAGGTCGATTGCCTTGTCGGGCAAAAAACGGTCGGTTATGTACCGATTAGACAGCTCGACGGCCGCAATGACGGCATCGTCGGTGATCCTCACGCCGTGGTGGAGCTCGTATTTTTCTTTAATTCCCCGCAAAATAGACACGGCATCGGCCACGTTGGGCTCGTCCACAATCACCGACTGAAAGCGACGTTCGAGGGCCTTGTCTTTTTCGACGTACTTTTGGTACTCTTTGAGGGTAGTTGCGCCAATGGCGTGGAGTTCGCCCCGCGCCAGGGCTGGTTTTAGCAGGTTGGCGGCATCCATTGCTCCCTCGCCACCCGACCCCGCCCCAATGAGGGTGTGTATCTCGTCGATGAAAAGAATAATCTCGCCGTCGGAGTCAGTCACCTCTTTGATAACAGCTTTGAGGCGTTCTTCAAACTCGCCCTTGTATTTGGCTCCCGCAATGAGTAGCCCCAAGTCGAGCGACACAATGGTCTTAGATTTGAGCTGCTCTGGCACGTCGCCTTGCACAATTCGTTGGGCCAGTCCTTCCACAATGGCGGTTTTGCCCACGCCAGGTTCGCCCAGCAAGATGGGGTTGTTTTTGGTACGGCGGCTCAAAATTTGTAGCACGCGCCTGATTTCTTCGTCGCGCCCAATGACGGGGTCAATTTTTCCCGCCTGGGCCATTTCATTCAAATTTTTGCTGTATCGTTCCAATGAGCGGTACGTAGCCTCGGCATTTTGATCTTTCACGGTGTTGTTTCCTCTTAGTTCTTGGATGGCTGTTATGAGTGTTTTTTCTTTGAAACCTGCTTGGCGGAGGGCATCTCCAACGGTATCTTTGCCCAGTGCCAAGCCCAGCAGCAGCAGTTCTACGCTCACAAACTCGTCTTTAAATTGTTTGAGAAGTTGCTGGGCTTTTATAAAAACCGCGTTGAGGTCGTTGCCGATGTATGCCTGCGCCGTGCCGCCGCTCACGCGCGGATAGCTGCTCAAAATGGTTTCGAGTTTTGCGGCCAGCGCGGGTACGTCTGCGCCGATGCGCTTGGCCAGAAAGCCAAAAGTATTTGGGTCTTGCTCCAAAATTACTTTGAGGGCGTGGCCAGTTTCGACGGCCTGTTGGCCGCCGTTCTGCGCCCTTTCGGCGGCATATTGCACAATTTCTTGCGCCTTGGTGGTATATTGCTTGAAGTCCATGGTTGCTGCTTGTTTTTTACCAAAGACCGAACAGCAATAGGTACGCCAAGTTTAAAAACAAGACATTTTGGCTGGATATGACCCTTTTCAATGTGGTTTTTCGTGCCGAAACGGCAGATTTATTCCCGTTTGGATCAAGGAATGGGCAGGGTTTTGCTTTCTTTGAAGGTCGATAATATCACCATTGTTTCGGTGTTGGCTACTTCTTCGATCTCGTTTATTTTTTCGAGCATCAGTTTTTGGTACGAGGCAATGTCCTTAGAAATCACTTTGAGTAGAAAATCGCACGAGCCAGTGATGTGGTGGCATTCAATGATTTCTTCGATCAAGTTCACATTTCTGACAAACGAGTCGGTTACTTCTTTTTTGTGGCCAGTGAGCGAAATCTGTACGAAAGTTGTTACGCCCAGACCCACGCGGTCGCGGTCTAATTGGGCGTGGTAACTTTTAATGACCCCAGATAACTCTAATTTTTTGACGCGCTCCAAGGTGGGAGCGGGCGATAGACCAATTTCTTTTGATAGTTGAGCGTTGGTAATTTTAGCATTTTTTTGTAATATTTCCAGCACCTTGCGGTCGGTAGCATCTAACTTCATGGAACTTTTTAGTTTGTGTTGTTTTGTTGAACAACGCAAAGCTAAGTAGATTATTTCTTTTTTATCTATAAAATAGACTTAAATTATTTAAAATTAGCATTAATACAATATAAAATTTGGATATTAAGTGTAGCGGTTCACCAATCGGAAAAACTAAACGCCGTTGTCAGCGCCGTTGTCAGTGTCCCCACTGACAACGGGATGTGTGGCAAGTTTTTTACGGCGTTAGGCCCGCTGAAACCACAAAAAAGCGAATAAAAACAACCACAGTAAATCTACAAAGTGCCAGAAAGTGGTGTACAGTTTGAGTTTGAGTTGGTTGGGCGGGTTTACGCTATACACAAACGACTCGACGTACTCGGTGCGGCGCAGGGCCTCAAAAAATGCTTTGGCCAAATAATAAATACCCACCAAGATGTGCAGCAAATGAAGCCCCGAGATTAGGTAAAGAAAACCCGTTGCGTTGCGCTCAGTGCTACGAAGATTAGCATCGGCAATTTGTTTCCAACCCGTGGCCTGCATGACCACAAACACCAAACCCAGTGCCAATGTGCCACCGAGCAGTGCGCGGTATTGGCCATACCGATCTTTTTTAAAGGCCACATTGGCAAAGTGCAGCGACACGCTACTGAGCATAATAACCACCGTGCTGACCCAGAAAACCTGCGGTAGCAACACCGTACCGTTAGACCCCAGGGCCGCACGTGCGCCAAAAAAAAGCATTAATATCGTGAACATCAGCAGGCTACCGCCCATGAGTAGCCAAAGCATAAAGTTGAAAGGTTCGCGGCGTTTTGTGAGGGCGTTTTCGGTGGTGGGCATTCGGGTTGTTTGAAAATATGACACTGATAATGAACGGAAAGTTACTAAAAAACCGCGCTGGATGCCAAAAAAATGCGTTTATTTGCGTAATTCTTTTAACCACAATTCTTAATATAGCCACAACATGAGTACAATTCAATCCGTTCATGCCAGACAAATTCTGGACTCACGCGGCAACCCCACGGTAGAGGTCGATGTTAGAACCGAAAACGGGTACGTTGGCCGCGCCGCCGTGCCATCGGGCGCATCGACGGGCGTTCACGAAGCCGTAGAACTCCGCGACGACGACAAAGGGGTGTATCTCGGAAAAGGAGTTTTGCACGCCGTCAAAAATGTAAACGAGCTTATTTACCCAGAATTGGTGGGCCTATCGGTGTTTGAGCAAAATCTGATTGACAAAATTATGATCGAACTCGACGGCACGGCCAACAAGGGCAAATTGGGTGCCAATGCCATTTTGGGCGTGTCGCTGGCAGTAGCCAAGGCGGGTGCGCAAGAGGCCGGAATGTCGTTGTTTAAGTATATTGGCGGCGTAAATGCCAACACGCTACCAGTACCAATGATGAACATTATGAACGGCGGCTCGCACGCCGACAATTCGATTGATTTTCAAGAGTTTATGGTTATGCCCGCCAAGGCGGAGAATTTTTCGCAGGCCTTGAGAATGGGCACGGAGGTTTTTCACGCCCTCAAAGGTGTTTTGAAGAAAAAAGGATACTCGACCAACGTAGGCGATGAAGGTGGCTTTGCCCCCAACATTCAGTCGAACGTGGAGGCTTTAGAAATTATTCTGATAGCCATCGAAAACGCTGGCTACCGCCCTGGCGAAGACATTTTTATTGCCATGGATGCCGCCGTCTCGGAACTTTGGAACGAAGAAAAACAACGCTACATCTTCAAAAAATCGAGCAAGGAGGAGTTTACGTCGGCCCAAATGGCTGACTTTTGGACCGACTGGGTGAGTAAATACCCCATTATTTCGATTGAGGACGGCATGGCCGAAGACGATTGGGACGGCTGGAAACTGCACACCGACGCGCTGAAAGGTAAGTGCCAGCTCGTGGGCGACGATCTGTTTGTGACCAATGTAAAGCGCCTCCAAATGGGCATTGACAAGGGAGTGGCCGATGCCGTTTTGGTGAAGGTGAACCAGATTGGATCGCTCACCGAAACCATCGACACCGTAAACCTTGCCAAACGCAATAGCTATAAAACCATTATGAGCCACCGCTCGGGCGAAACCGAAGACAGCACCATTGCCGACTTGGCCGTGGCACTTAACACGGGCCAAATCAAAACGGGGTCTGCCTCGCGCTCCGACCGCATGGCCAAATACAACCAGTTGCTCAGAATAGAAGAGGAGCTGGGCGAAACAGCTTACTTCCCAGGTCTGAAGTTCTAACCTTGGACGATCGGACGGGCGAAAGTTGATTCGCTCGTCCGATCGTCCCACTATTTTTATGCACTACTTCAAGTTTCTCAAAAATTTTTACTGGGCAACTGGCCTCGGACTGTTGCTTTGGCTGTTGGTTTTCGACCAGAACGACTTGGTGTCGCAGGCAAAAAAAGCTTGGGAAGTGGTCAAATTAGAAGAAACGCGGGACTACTATAAGTCAAGAATCGGGCAGGCGCGGGTCGAGTACCGCGAAGTGATGGGCAGTCCTGAACTTTTAGAAAAATTTGCCCGCGAAAAATACCTCATGAAAAAGCCCAACGAAACCGTTTTTGTGTTGGTCGATGAAAACGACGCGCCAGTAGAAAAATAGTACCAAACCCGCAACCATGCTTAAAGTTCTGTTTGTTTGTACGGGCAATATTTGTCGCTCGCCACTGGCGCAGGGCGTTTTTGAGAAAATAGTCCGTGAGCGCGGCCTATCAAAACTGTTTTACTGCGACTCGGCGGGCACGCAGGGCTACCACGTAGGCGCACCCGCCGACCGCCGCGCCCGTCAGACGGCGGCTCGACACGGCATTGCGCTCACCCACAGTGCACGCAAACTATCGGGCGACGATTTTGGGGAGTTCGATTACCTGGTTGCCATGGACGAAGGCCACCTCGATACCATGCGCAGCCTAAGCTACCGTTCAACGGGTTTTGATTTCAACGATAATCTGTTGCGTTACCGAGACTTCGACCCACTTGGCCACGATTCTGAGCCAGATGGCAGGTCGGTTCCCGACCCTTACTACGAAGATATGGCCGCTTTTGAAAATGTTTACGAAATTGTGGCGCGTTGCGGTAAACATTTTTTAGATTTTTTAGTTGAAAAACATAAACTCCATTCATGAAAAAAGCCACTTTTGCAGTTCGTACTTGGCGGGTGCTGTCCGTTGTCTTCGTTTTGGTACTCACGCTGGGCTGCTACGTTGTTTTTCCCGACGACGTGGGCGTTCATTTCGATGCCCTCACCCAAAAGCCTGACGTGTTTCTCGAAAAGCGGGTTATTTTTTACGTTTCGGCGGCACTGGCCCTCATCGTGAACACCGTGTTCCCGGCCGTGGGGAGGCTCTTTGCCAGCGTCGATTCGCGTTTTTTGCCCATTCCGAACCAGCAAGCCTGGGCTGCCAGCCGTTCAGACCTAAACGAGCACTTCTTAAACTGGTTTTTGTGCCTCAACGCCGCCGTCAATTCCATCCTCGGGCTGTCGCTGTTGGCCTTGGTGTCGTTGAACGACGTTCAGTTTAAATTTAAGGTTATCGATTTTAGGTGGCTTTTCTACATGGCAGTAGCCATTTTTATTACCATTATTCTGGCACTTCCGCTGCGCCTCAACCGCGCCCCCGCTTTGAGTGCCGATTAGGGAAGATGCAGTGTGATTTTTGTCATCCTTGTAGATTTTTCACAATTTTAATCAAAGCTTTAATTTCTTGGTCATTGAGCGATGATCGTTCAGATTTATCGTAAATGGAAAGTAAATAAATTTCATTGTCGGCTACATACACGCAAGTTATGACTCTGGCACCACCAGATTTGCCTTTATTTTTTGAAGCAATCGAAAGGCGAATCTTGAAACAACCATCACCCAAAGGAGTACCTTGCTGTGGATCATCTTTGAGGCTTTCTATCAAATCCAAGACTTCCTTTTTGAGTGAAGGAAATTTTTTGATAAGCCTTTTGGCTTGCCTCTGAAAAGGCATAATCGGTATTATCCGTAGCGGGGGTTGCTCAAAGCTCATTCAAAAACTCAGTTAGGCTTGGTTTAGGAATTTTGCCTTCTCGTATTTGCTTTACATGGTCAAAAGCTTCTAAAAACTCTTGTCGATGCAGAGCCTTTGGGTCTTCGGGCAAATGTAACGTTTTACGAATACTATCCCACTCTTGAATCGGGATAAAAACACCCGTAACATTGCCTGTGTGGTCTGCCAAATATTGTAGGTTCATCTTATTGAGCATAGGCCCGTTTAGTTCTTGATTCACTTCAAATCTACGGATAAGTTCGGTATCTTTTACTGAAGTTACACCGTGAGTTAGGCATCAGCCGATACGAACAGACAACATTTGGCAGATATATACAAATCCATCTGGGATGTGTTGCCCCAAAAATCCTTGCGCGTCGTCAGTCGAGTCCCAGGTCATTGCTGGTGGGAGCGGGGTCGTCGTTGGTTTTGGCTTTCAGGTTGGCATCGTCCACCAATCGGCGCAGGTCCGACATAACCTCAAAAAATACCACCAGTTTATCGAGCGGAATTTGCTCACGGACTCCCTGGTTGAACGAAATAACGCCCTGCCGGGCGATCTCACGTTTTTCTTTACCCATTTCGGTCAAAAAAACGTGCACAAAGCGCTTGTCGTTTTCGTTGGTTTCGCGTCTGATCCAGCCGCGCTCCTCCAAACTTTTTATCATTCGGGTCAGGCTGCGGGGTTCCATGCCAATAGACGGGCCAATTTTGGTGGCGGGTGTCCCGTTTTCGATGTCAATGTTGAGTAAAACGTAGCCAATGGCCATCGTCATGTCGTGGGGGGCTGCGTAGGCGTTGTAGAGCTTCGAAATCGAATGCCAGGCCCATTTGACGTGGAAATCGACGGTTTTTTCCTTCCGCATTTTTGATAGTGTCATCCTGCAAAAGTACAAAAAGGAGGCCATTATCCAAGTATGTGGTTGTTTATCACGCAATTGGGTTGGCACCCAGTCTGACCTCAAACCGAATACCAACCCAATTATATGCCCCCAGTGTTGGCGTTTTTACTCAATTACTTACCTCTATTGCTTCGCCCAGTTTGTTGTAAAACTTAAAGTCGGTGATACCAAAGGAGCTATCTTTCACCAAATTGACCCACTTTTTGTACTTCAAAAACCACTTCATGCGGCGCGACGGAAAACCAGCGGTGTAGTAGGCGTGCGTAAAAGGATGTAACATGATGCTCACACCGCCTTCGTTTTGCTTTGTCAGGATATAATCGAGGTTGTTTTCGATGGTGTCGGTCACTAAAATACTGGCCTGAATCGTACCCGTGCCGTTGCAGGTCATACAAACCTCGCGGGTAATGATGTTCATCTCTGGCCGTACCCGCTGGCGGGTTATTTGCATGAGGCCAAATTTAGACAAGGGCAAAATGGTGTACTTCGACCTTTCGGTGCGCATTTCCTCGCGCATTACGTCAAAGATCAATTTTTTGTTCTCTGGCTTGCGCATATCAATAAAATCCACCACAATAATACCGCCCATGTCTCGCAGGCGCAGTTGCCTGGCAATTTCCTTGGCTGCTTCGGTGTTCACATGAATAGCAGTGGCTTCTTGGCTCTCCTCAGAGTTTGCTTTGTTGCCGCTGTTCACGTCGATCACGTGGAGTGCTTCGGTGTGTTCAATAATCAGGTAGCCGCCGTTGGGCAGGCTCACGGTGCGTCCAAAGAGCGATTTGAGCTGTTTTTCGAGTCCGAAGTGCTCAAATATCTTGGTTTTTCCGTTGTGGAGTTTGACTATTTTTTCTTTTTCGGGGGCAATTGTCTGGATCAACGCCCGAATATCTTCGAACGATTCTTTGGTATCGACCGTGATGCTGTCGAACGATTCGTTGAGCATATCCCTCAAAATAGATGAGGCACGGTTCATCTCGCCAATTATTCGGTCGCGTGGTTTGGCATCGCGCAGCATTTTCATGCCACTGTCCCATTTATCAACGGAGTTTTTGAGGTCAAGGTCTAATTCCTCCACTGTTTTTCCGTTAGCTACTGTGCGGACGATCACCCCAAAGTTTTTGGGCTTGATCGATGTCATTAGTTTGTGCAGGCGGTTCCGTTCTACCTTATCGGTTATTTTCTTAGAAATATTGACCGAATTGGAAAACGGAACCAGCACCAGGTAGCGACCCGCAATCGAAATATCGCACGACAATCTCGGCCCCTTGGTTGATATGGGTTCTTTGATTACCTGCACCAAAATGGGCTGGTTTTTGTTCAGCACTTTCTCAATTTTCCCTAATTTATCAATTTCGGGTTCGAGCACAAAGTCGTTTAGCCGTCCAGCGTTGGTTCGTTTGGCTATTACGTCTTTTGTCAGTCTATTGAGGGAGTTAATGTTTGATCCCAGGTCATGAAAATGAAGGAAGCCGTCTTTTTCATGGCCTACATCTACAAAGGCAGCGTTTAGGCCCGACGACAGTTTTTTTACAACTCCGAGGTATATGTCCCCGACTGTAAATGAGCTGTCGGTCTCTTCGACGTGGTATTCTTGCAGCCGTTTGTCTTGCAGAAGCGCAATTCTATCACCCTTCTGCGTAGAAGAAATTATAAGTTCGTTACTCAACGCGAATAAAGGTTATGAAGTTAATAATCAGGTTATTACGTGGTCTCGAAACGTATTTAAACACCAAAAACGGGCGGCATTACCCCACCCGTCTTGGTATTTTTATTTTGGCTCGTGAAAACGCTTTGAGTGGTTGTTTTACCTACCACTCACCGAACTATTTCTTCTTGTGGCGATTTTTTCTGAGGCGTTTTTTGCGCTTGTGAGTAGCTATTTTGTGGCGTTTTCGTTTTTTTCCGCAAGGCATAATTTTAAATGTTTAGTGATGTATTTATTTTGTTTTCTAATTTACTTCAACCCTTTTTCCAGCTCCTTCACTGCGGCCAGGATATTGGGATCTTTTTCTTTGGCTTTTACTGCTTCCAATACGGCAATTGCCTCGTTTTTCTTGCCCAACTCAGCAAAACTAACCGCCAAGTAGAACTGTGCCTTGGTGTTGTCTGGGTTAATGTTCAGGATTTGCCGAAACCGCTCGGAGGCTTTGGCAAACTGGTTCGACCGCAAAGATAACATTCCCAGGTTAAAAAGCGCAAGTTCGTTGGTAGGATCAACCGCTATAACCTCGCGCAACATTAAGATACCCTGCATGGGTGTGTTGGTGGTGGCGTATGTCATGGCCATGTTTGCCTTTGCGCCCAGCAAGTTTGGGTTTAGGGCCAACGCTTTTTGGTAACAGGCGCGGGTTTTGTCGCCCAGGGTACTCATTTTGGTTTCATCAACTGCAAAAGTGTAGGCATCGTAGTACCGATCTCCCGCCCTAAGCCACGTTTTTTCGGTTGGTTTTAGTTGGGCAACGCGTTCGCTGTAGGCGGCGGCGCTGTCAAACTTATTGGCTTTTACAAACACCTGGGCAAGTTCTTCGGCAACTTTCTCTCTGACAGTCAAGTCTTTTTGAATAAAAAACTTGGCTCTTAGCTGGTCTATTTGCTTTTGGAGTTCGGGATCTATGGCTGCCGCCACGTGGTTGGTGGTGTCGGTGGCGGGTGGCGCAGTGTCGGGCTTGTCTTTGGCGGTCACGTCGCGGTTTGCCCCCGCTCGGTTGGTACTAACGGCCACTTTGGGTAGGCTATACAAGACCCCGACCAGAGCCGCTGCCAAAATACCTACCAACCAAACTTGCTTTATTGCCACCTTTTTAGACTTATTTTAACGGATTAACCAGCTTTTTCGGATGTTTTCACTTGCTCCACAAACAGCTTGGCGGGCTTGAAACTCGGAATGAAGTGTTCTTCTATAACGATGGCCGTATTCTTTGAGATGTTCCTGGCCACTTTTCTGGCCCGCTTTTTATTGACGAAACTACCAAAGCCACGAACGTAAATGTTTTCGCCGTTGGCCAGTGAATCTTTGATGACCGAGAACAATGATTCGATAGTAGTAGAAACATCGGCTTTTTCAACACCAGTTTTGTCGGCGATTTGTGCAATTAGATCTGCTTTTGTCACTGTTTTAAGATATTTAAGTTAAAATGTTATCGTATTAGTAATGAGATTGTTACGAAATTGATTTTTTTTGAGTCCGCAAAATTACAATAATTTTGGCGAATTATAAAAGGGATTCCGCTCTAAAATCAATATGCTGCCTAATTTAATAATGGACTGAGATGTTTGGTAGGGCTGGCCAATCAAACCATTTGCCTAACTTTACAGTTTGGTTTGGGCCTATCCATTTCTTTCAAACGACAGTGTATTTTTATGAAACAACAACTTACCGACATTGAGCTTACTGGTCACGACCAAATAGAAGTGCTGGGCGCACGCGAACACAACCTCAAAAATATCGATGTCAATATTCCGCGAAATAAATTAGTCGTAGTGACGGGTATCAGCGGAAGCGGTAAGTCGTCGTTGGCTTTTGATACCATTTATGCAGAAGGGCAGCGTCGGTACATGGAGAGTTTTTCGGCCTATGCGCGGAGCTTTTTGGGCAATATGGAGCGCCCCGACGTGGACAAGATCAACGGTTTGTCGCCAGTTATTTCTATTGAACAAAAGACGACCTCCAAAAATCCGCGCTCTACCGTTGGAACTACTACTGAGATATATGATTTTTTGCGTCTGCTGTTTGCCCGCGCGGGCGAAGCGTACAGCTACGTGACCAATCAGCGCATGGTTAAGCTGTCTACTGACCAGATTATTGACCAGATTTTGGGGCAGTTCGAGAACAAAAAAGTGGTGTTGCTTGCCCCCGTTGTGAAGAGCCGCAAAGGGCACTACCGCGAGTTGTTTGTACAAATTGCCAAATTGGGATACACAAAAGTGCGCGTAGATGGCGAGATTGTGGACATTGAGCCCAAAATGCAGTTAGACCGCTACAAGATTCACGACATTGAGGTGGTTGTAGATCGGGTAATACCCAAAACCGACGACCGCTACCGGCTCAGTCAGTCCATTCAGACGGCCATGAAACAAGGCAAAGGAGCCATGATGGTGGAGGCAGCGGGGAAGGTGTCGTATTTTTCGGCCAACCTCATGGATCCAATTTCGGGTATTAGCTACGACGAACCATCGCCCAACTCGTTTTCGTTCAACTCGCCCTACGGCTGGTGCACGAACTGTCTGGGTTTGGGCAAAATTGAGGAGATTACCCAAGAGTCGATTATTCCAGACAAATCGTTGAGTATCAGCAGGGGCGGCATTGCGCCGCTGGGCGAATACCGCGACCTTTGGATATTTAAGCAGATGGAGGTGTTGCTCAAAAAATACAAGTGCAACCTTACAACGCCGATTGAGAAGTTTCCGCAGGAGGCACTCGATGAGCTCCTTTTTGGCTCCGACGAAACAGTGGCCGTGCCCTCCAAAAAACACGAGGGTGCCGAATGGAACATGAAATATGAGGGTGTGATTGTGTTTTTGAAACGCCAACAAGACTCCGACAACGATAAAGTACAGGACTGGCTCAAAGATTTTATGGTTGTGAAGACCTGCCCCGAATGCGCAGGAAAACGTCTCAAAAAAGATTCGCTTTGGTTTAAAATTGACAAAAAAAACGTCTCAGAATTGGCCGAGATGGACATCCGCGAATTGTCGGCTTGGTTCGATGGCATCGAGAGCCGCCTGACCGACCGCCAAAACTTAATCGCCAAGGAGGTTTTGAAGGAAATTAGAAAAAGAATTGGTTTTTTGCTCAACATTGGCCTGGAATACCTCATGCTCAACCGCCCGCTGCGCACGCTGTCGGGTGGCGAAGCGCAGCGCATCCGATTGGCCACCCAAATTGGTACGCAGCTCACGGGTGTTTTGTATATCATGGACGAGCCCAGCATTGGCCTCCACCAGCGCGACAACGTCAAACTGATTGAATCGCTCAAAAACCTGCGCGACCTCGGCAACACCGTTTTGGTGGTTGAGCACGACAAAGACATGATGCTCGAGGCCGACTACGTGATAGACATTGGCCCTGGCGCGGGGCGGCACGGCGGCCAGGTGGTGGGCGCGGGCGTTCCTGCCGAATTTGTTAAAAACGGCAGCATGACCGCCGATTTTTTGAGCGGCCGCACGGGCATACACCTACCCACCGAGCGGCGGCTGGGCAACGGGAACGCCCTTATTTTGAAAAATTGCGCGGGCAATAACCTCAAAAACGTAACGCTTACCATTCCGCTGGGTACGATGGTGAGTATTACGGGGGTGTCGGGGAGTGGGAAGTCGTCGCTGATCCACGACACGCTGTTTCCGATTCTAAACCACCATTTTTACAACTCCAAGCGCGAGCCACTGGCTTTTAAAACCGTAGAAGGGCTTGAGTATTTGGACAAAGTCATTGAGGTAGATCAAAGCCCGATTGGCCGCACGCCCCGTTCAAATCCTGCTACTTACACGGGTATGTTTTCTGACATTAGGACGCTCTTTGCCGAACTGCCCGAGGCCAAAATTCGCGGCTACAAGCCTGGTCGTTTTTCGTTTAATGTAAAAGGTGGCCGCTGCGAGACCTGCGAGGGCGCGGGCATGAAAAAAATAGAAATGGAGTTTTTGCCCGATGTGTACGTGGCTTGCGAAACCTGCAAAGGCAAGCGTTTCAACCGCGAGACTTTGGAGGTGCGTTTCAAGGGCAAGTCAATCTCTGACGTGCTGGACATGACGGTGGAACAAGCCCTCGATTATTTTGAAAAACAGCCGCGCATAAACCGTAAAGTGCAGACCCTCAACGATGTTGGCTTGGGCTACATAACCCTCGGCCAGCACGCCACCACGCTGTCGGGCGGGGAGGCGCAGCGCGTCAAACTGTCGGAAGAACTCTCCAAAAAAGACACTGGCAAAACGCTTTATATCTTAGATGAACCCACCACGGGCTTGCATTTTCAGGACATTAAGCAGTTGCTGGTGGTGCTGCAAAAGTTGGTCGATAAAGGCAACACCGTGCTTATTATAGAACACAATCTGGATGTTGTAAAAGTATCGGACTGGGTGATAGACCTCGGCCCCGAAGGCGGCAACAAAGGCGGCAACATCGTTGCCGAAGGCACGCCCGAAAAAGTAGCCAAAACCAAGGGCAGTTACACGGGTAAGTTTTTGAAAGACGAGCTGAAAAATAAGCTCAATTAGAAAACGAAAAAAAACGATACACAGTTTCTGACTATCCACTTCATATTCTTTGAGGAGGAAATGTTTTGTGCCAATATTCCGATTTACTGGAAAATTGGCACAAAAAAATAAATATTCGATTTTTTTTTCCTGAAAATTGAATATTTATTTCCAATTTTTAGAATTTTTGCTTTTATTGGCGCGTTATTTGTTCTTTATTTCGTCCAATACAAGTAAACATTTTCTCATTTTGAATCTGCTGTTTTATGCCAAAATGCTACAATTTCAAGAGTACGTTTAAAGTTGTCCCGATTCTTGTTTTTTTATCGTTTACTGTCTTCGGCACTTACGCCCAAAACTTGACGCTAAACGGAAAAGTAACCGATGCCGCCAACATTGCCTTGGTGGGCGCAACGGTGCAAGTAAAAAGCAGCCAAGGTTCGGCCATTACCAACGCTTTGGGTGAATTTAACCTCAAAACCACCACCGCGTTTCCGCTGACTTTATTGGTCAGTTACGTGGGTTTTGAAACCCACGAAATGAAGGTTCATTCGACGGGTTTTTTGACGGTTGTTCTCAAAGAAAACACCAACCAACTCGGCGAAGTAGTGGTGTCGAGCGGCTACACGATTCAAAACAAAAGCGAATTTTCGGGGGCGGTATCGAGCGTTTCGGCCAAGCAGTTGCAAAATCGCCCCGCCGTTAGTTTCGACCAACTTTTGGGCGGCCAAGCCCCAGGTATTGATATTATTCAGCCGAGCAGTGTCCTCAACGGCACGCCCATTTTGCGGGTGCGGGGCATCAATACCATTACGTCGGGCTTGTTCCCGTTGGTGGTGGTAGATGGCGTAACGGTGTTTGTGGGGGCTATTGGCGGCCTCATTGGCAACAACCCGCTTTCGGACATTAACCCCAATGATATTCAGTCTATTGACGTACTCAAAGACGCTTCGGCAGCGGCGATTTATGGCTCGCGGGCGGCCAACGGTGTGATGGTGATTACGACCAAAAAAGGCCGCAAAGGCCGCCCCAAAGTGAGCTACGACAATTGGGCCAGCGTGAGCATTCCCTTTAATTTGCCCAAAATGCTCGGTGCCGAAGATTACGTAATGATAAAAAACGAGGCCATGGTCAATTCGGGGCGTGCGCCAGGCTATTTTTTGATGAAAAACGGCGACGGCAGCACCGTCAATACCGACTGGTACGACGTGGCTTTTCGGCCTGGGTTTTCGCACAACCACAACATCAGCGTTTCGGGGGCCAACGAGGCCACGAGTTATTTCTTTTCGGCGGGCTACACGCACCAGAACAGTTTTATCAAAAACAATACCTTTGGCCGCTACGCCACGCGCCTCAACATCGAACACAAACTCAACGATGCCGTTACGTTTGGGGCCAATATCGCGTACAGCAACGGCGTGAACGTGGGGCCAAACACGGGGGCAATTGCCAGCAATTCCATGTCGTCGTCGGCCTACAACTCGCAGTACATCACCAACGAACCCCTCGCCCGCATGACCTACGTGCTGCCGCCCAACGTACCCGTGTTTCGCCCCGACGGCTCGTACAACATTCAGAACGGCAACAGCGTGGGCTACGGAGCCAACAACGCCAGTACAATTGGCACGATTAACGCCTACAATTTGGCACTCGTGCAAACGCTGGACGTGAACTCGTCGGAGAATAACACGCTGATTGGCAACGTGTTTGGCGAGTGGAACATCTTTAAAAACCTCAAATTTCGCAGCAGTTACGGCCTCAATAATTTGCAGGTAGTCAATAAATCGTTCTTGAACCCACTGCACGGCGGCGGCGCGTCGGCCAACGGCGTGGCGACCAATACTTTTGCCAAATACTACCGCACCGATTGGGTCAATACGCTGGCTTACAATACGTCCATTAATGGAAAACACAACATCGGTGTTTTGTTGGGCCACGAGGTACTCAAAACCACCACCGATGCCTGGGGCGCGCAACAAACCAACGTAACCGATCCTTCTTACACCAATTATCAGGGTGGTTTTGGGAATATTTCGCCCGCAGGAAACGTCTTTGCCGAAAACGCCCTGCTGTCGTATTTTGCCAACGTTACCTACGATTACCAGAAAAAATATTTGCTTAGTTTAAATTTCCGCCGCGACGGACTTTCGGCGTTGGCGGCGGGCAATAAGTTTGGTAATTTTGGCGGTGGTTCGGTGGGCTGGAACATTTTTGAAGAAGATTTTTACAAAAAATCGTCGTTGGCAAGTGTCGTTAATAACCTCAAAATCAGGGCGAGTTACGGCGTGGTGGGCAACAGCGAAATCGGCGATTATCCCGCCATTGGCACTTACAATTCGTTCACTTACGGCGGCGTGCCAACGTTGGCTTATTCCCAAGCGGCCAACCCAAACTTGAAATGGGAAACCAGCACAAAATTGGACATTGGCTTTAACTTTTCGATGTTCAACGACCGCCTCAGCGTCGAGTTCGACTACTACCGCAACCTCATTGACGGCCTGATTTTGAAAGCACCGCAAGCCCTTTCGGCGGGGATTCCTGGCAACTACATCAACGCCAACGTGGGCAGTATGTACAATCGGGGCATCGAATTGGGCATCAATGCGCTGATTACCAACTACCGCGATTTTAAATGGAACACCAACTTTAACTTTTCGACGCTCAAAAACGAAGTAACTTCTTTGGTGAGTGATGTCTATGTGCCGAGCGTTTTTGGGGTGCAAAACATGACCCGCGTGGGCTATTCTGTCGGCTCAATTTTTGCCGTGCCAACGGTGGGCGTTAATCCCGCCAACGGCCTCATGGTTTTTACCAACAGCGAGGGCCGAGACGTGCAATACAACCACATTGGCTCGCCGCGCTGGACGTATTTGGACGGCAGCGCCGCCCCCGCCATTGACAATTACAAAGACGGCGTGGTGCAGGGGCCGTCGCTGCCGACATTTTTTGGTGGGTTTAACAATACGTTTAGTTACAAAAACTTCGATTTGAGCATTATTTTGACCTACGTGGGCGGCAATAAACTCTACAACGGCACGCGCGCCACCAACTCCGACCAACGGTATTTCAACAACGGCACTTTTATCTTGAACCGCTGGACTACGCCTGGGCAAATTACCGAAATCCAAAAATTGCAGTACGGCGACAACGTGTCGGCTGGCTTCTCGTTTTCGGCTACTTCCAAGGTAGAAAACGGTGATTATCTGAAACTTAAAAACATTTCGTTGGGCTACAACCTACCCGTTCAAAGCACGATTTTGAGCAAAAAAATCGCTTCGGCGCGGGTCTATGTGCAAGCCGTCAATTTGTTTACGCTCACCAAATACCGTGGCTCCGACCCCGAAATTTCCATCAACGGCAACTCAATTAATTCGGGTAAAGACCAAAACGTGCCGCCCAACGCGCAGGTATTTTCGGTTGGCTTAAACGTTGGATTCTAAGTAATAATGTTGAATTTTGAATGAATGAATTATTGAATAAGTATTTGATAATTAAATAGTTGCAAAATAAAGAATATCGATTATTTAGTTACATTTACTTAAGAATTTAACCTCAATCTTTTTGGTAAAAACAACTTCAAATTACAGAAATGAAAATACACATCAAATCAACTTGGACGACTCTCAAACGTCAAATATTCATAATTTATAATTCATCACTCATCATCCTTCTAACCGCCTGCAACGACGATTTTCTGAACACCGTTCCCAAAACCACCGTGGCCGAAGACGCGGCGTACAGCACGCCTGGCAAACTGTTGGCGCAGGTCAATAATTTGTACGGGCAACTTCAAAACGCCACTTTTTACGGCGGTCGGTTTATAGTTTTCAACGAACAACGCGGCGACGAGTTTGGGCAAAATGACGGCAACGCCGCCACGGGCTCGGCGGTTTGGAACCAAAACGTGGCTTCTACCAACGAGTTTATCAACAACGTGTGGTCGTCGGCTTACACGGCTATTAATGCCTCTAATATCTTGATTAGCAAGCTGAACGGTACCACGATTATTCCCGACAGCGTGGCCAAATTTTACGTGGCCGAAGCCAAATTTGTGCGGGCGTTGTCTTATTTGAGTTTGGTACAAACCTACGCCAAGCCTTTCAATTTGGACAAAAACGGGTTGGGTGTGCCGTTGCGCCTGAGCCCAATTACCTCGGCGGGCAACAACGATTTGGCGCGGAGTTCGGTGGCCGAAGTCTATGCTCAAATCATCAAAGACCTCGACGAGGCCGAAAGCGGTTTGCCCGTTTCCTACGCCACGGCCTTGCTCAACACGTCGCGGGCGCACAAAAGCACGGCCATCGCCCTCAAAACACGGGTGTATCTGAACCAAAACAACTACTCGAAAGTAGCGCAAGAAGCCGCCAAACTGGTGTCGGCCAACGCGCCCTTTCAGTATGCGGCGGGGTCGCTCACGCACCGCTTGGAGGCCAACATCGCCGCCGTTTTTGGCGGCAGCTACACGGGTGCAGAAGCCATTTTTTCGATTCCGTTTGCCAACTCCACCACCGAAACGCCGCCCTCGCAGAGTTCGCTGGCTTTCAATTACTTAGGGCAACCCATTATCCCGTTGGCCACGGCGGGTATTGCCAGTAATGCCGCACTGAACACGCCCGCCGACGCGCGTTCGGGTTTGATTGGCACCAACGCGGCTAAACAAAAAGTGTTGCGAAAATTTGCCATCGCCACCGCGCCCTTCCGCGACTACGTGCCCGTGGTTCGCTACGCCGAAGTGCTGCTCAACTACGCCGAAGCCGCCGCCCAAAACAACGACCTAAACACGGCCACGGCCCTGCTGAAAGCCGTCCGAAATCGCGCGAATCCAGCCTACGTTTTTCCAGATACCGACCTCAGAACCAAGGACGCGCTGCTCAACGCCATTCTGACCGAACGCCGCATTGAGTTGTTGGGCGAAGGCCTGCGGTTGCAAGATTTGCAACGAAAACTCCAAGCCCTCCCCGCCAAAACGGGTAGTATCGGCACGGCCCCGACCGTACCCGTAGCCGCCGCCAACTACATTTGGCCCATTCCAAGCGGCGAAATTTCAACCAATAAACTGATGGTGGGGAATTGATGGACTCAAAAAATAGGTAGGTTTTTACTGAATTTTTGCAAATATTCGTATCGGTAATGCTCAAAAACAAGTTATGATGTCGGCCCTTGCCAAACATACTCAATTTAGTAATCTAAGTAACGAGACAAATTTAACTGAACTTTATTCGAATCATTATATGTTGTTTATCAAGTACTTATGCCAAATTTTGTCGTAAATATCTGTTAGGTTTTTGTGTTCCCGTACTCAACATAAAAAATCAATGCTTAAAAAATTACACATACTCTACCACCTAAGCCCCCGCCGAAAGTACCTTTTGCTACTGTCGTTTGGGCTGTCGTTGTATGGTTTTTTTATGATGCTATTTTTTAAAAAATATGCCACCTTTGGCGAAAGAAAAAGCCAAATAATAGTCCCAGACGACGTACCGAATCCAATCGTCATGGATATTCGGTACGTTATTTTTGTGGTCAATAAATACGTGCCGTGGCAAAATGTGTGCCGCCACCAGGCCTACCAAGCCAAAATACTGTTTTCTTTGTATGACATTCCGTACCAAATTTTTGTGGGTTTCAAAAAAAATGAAGGCGGCAAAATAGACGGCCACGCCTGGACAATGGCGGGCGGGCTGATGATTACGGGCTTTTGTAATCCTGACGAGTACGTAGTGCAAAGTGTATTTTCTTAAAACCAACATGTCATGCCTTCCACGGAACTGCAAATATTGATTGAAGCCATAAAGGTAGTATTGCTCAAAGCCCCGCAAGACAAGCTGCTACATTTGCTCAATAGCCCCAAAATTGACTGGAAACGTTTGGAGAAAATGGTGGCTTATCACCAGATACGCCCCGTGGTGTATGAGGCGTTTCGGCAAGTGGATTTTTTCAACGACTTTACTGAAAAATTGGCGCAGTATTCTAAACGACAGGCGGTTAGAAACATGGTAAATGGCCAAGAATTAGGTCGGATTCTGTTGCTCTTTCAAAGCTGGGGCATTGAGGTCTTGCCCTACAAAGGCGTTTTGTTTTTGGATAATTTTTATCAAAACAAACCACTCAGAGAAAGCGGCGACGTTGATTTGATTGTCAAACCCAGCCAAGCCGCCCGAGTAATGCAACTGCTCATGGACGACGGCTACGTGTTGGTAACAGACCAAGCACCAAGCAAAGAAATAATCGAAGAAATAGTAAAAAAAGCATCTGGTCGCGAAGTCAGCCTTCGTAAAATGGTGCAGTCGGGTTTGACGGTAGAGATTGACTTGCACTGGGGAATGAACGAAAAATTTCAATCTTATACCATTGACTTAGACAACCTTTTTGAATCCGCCGCCGTTGGCAATTTTCAGCACAAGCAAGTCCTGCTGCCCTCGGTTGATTCGGTATTTAAGATGTTGCTCAATCACCACGGGGGCCGCGACTGCTGGTTGAAACTCAAAGATATTGCCGATTTAATTGCGTTTATGAACGCCCAACCTACCGCCGAACGAACCCACTTGCGCCAATTGGCAAGCCAAATAAAAATGACAAAAGTGTTTGAAGCGGGCCTTCAACTTTTGAATACTTTTTTTTACCCAGGCACTGCTCCCCTTCAAGAAAATCTAACACCCATTGTTCGTTTTTGGGAAAAATCCCGAAACTACGAGGAAATTATCCCCAAGTTTTGGTTCAGAAGGATTCATTTTTCGTTGCAAGACGAAGACATAAGTTGGTCAGATTACATACAGAATCAGGTTAAATACTTCTCCGTTTCGTACCCGTCCGAGCGAAAACGAATCTTTTATTTCAACGAGAAATACGTTTTCTTGAATGCCTCTTCCAAATTAGTATCTTATCTGTGGTACCGCCTCAATGGCGCGAAATAAAAATCGTTTTTGGGTGAAAATCACCATTGCCCACTACAATTTAAGCGCATCGATTTAATAAAATACCTTTCGAGATACAATACAAAACCACGGCGAAGCGTTTGCAAAAAAAATAAAAAACAACCAGAACTAACGACGCAAATGAAAACGACAAAACAACTGATTTACGAGGGCGTAAAAAAATACGGGATATACCTCTTCTTGGCTGGCATGGCCATCGGGGCTTTGGTGGCGCGCACTCAGCACGTGCACCAATTGATGAATAAATAGGGCTTGCTTGTATCTTGATCTATCAGTTTCAATTTTGTAAGAACTGATAGATCACGGAACAACGGGCGTAATCTCAATTACTTTACCACCGCCACCCCCGGCGTCGATGCACAAAAAAACTTGCCCAGTGGGGCTGATGCAAATATCTCTAATTCGCCCAAACTGATTGATGAAATAATCGCGCATTTCAACTACATACGTACCAGTAGCGTCGATTTTGAGCTGCATCAAGCGCTGGTTTTTTAGAATAGCCACCAAAAGCGAATTTCTCCACTGCGGAATGGCCGCGTGGTTGTAATAATCCATGCCACTTGGGGCAATGGTCGAAGTGGTTGTGAAAGGACTGCTGGGATACCACGACACCAAGGGTTGCACCACGTTGCTATCCACGCAAAACGAAGCCTCGCTCGCTCCCAAGTTGCCGTCGCAGTGGCCAAACACGTTGGGCCAGCCATAGTTTCTATTCTTTAAAACCAAATTTACTTCGTCGTCGGTGTTGGGGCCATGTTCGGCGGCGTACAGATTACCGTTGGCATACACCATTCCCTGCGGATTGCGGTGCCCCGAGGTCCACACCAAACTATTGGCCACGGGGTTGTCGGCGGGAATGGTGCCGTCTAAATTTATTCGCAATATTTTACCGTTGAGCGAAGCCCTGTTTTGTGCCAGCGGGGCATCGGCAATGTCGCCCGTCGAAACAAACAATTTGAGGTCGGGGCTAATGACCAAACGACTCCCGAAGTGATTGTTATACTGCGAGTTAGCGGGAATATTATCTAAAATAACAGTAGCGTTGTTGAGGGTACTGGGAGCCGTATAATTGTAGCGTACTACTTTCTGCAACATTCCCGCCGTAGATGGTTGCGGCCCAGCTACGTGGTAAGTAAACACAACGTACAGGTAGGGATCGGTGGCAAAATTGGGGTGCAAGACCATACCCAAAAGCCCACTTTCGCCGAGAGCCGATACTTGGCTGGTCAAATCCAGTAGCTGACTTACCGCCCCCGTCGTGGGGTTTATTCGGTTGATGATGCCTCGTCGTTCGGTGTTCCATATAAAATTATCTGGGCCCCATAAAATTTCCCAAGGGCTGCTAAGGCCCGTGGCCACTTCGCGCGTGGATAGGTTGGTGCAGCCTTCAATGTAAGATTTGAAAACAGCCCCGCTATTTACCTGAAAACCAGGGTTTAAGGTAACCGACTGCCCCGCGTTGTAGCGCACGCTGGCATCAGCGGCAACGGTATTGGTGGCGGTGATGTGTGTTTTTGCCTCGTATTTTCGAGCGGTGTTGGCAAGCGGGGCGGTTAAGGTTTGGGTATTATCGCAACTATTCACCCAGTTGATCGTTACAACGGCCACATTAGACGCAAGACTTGTCTCGCCTGATACGGTGCAAGTTGCGGTCAATTTTAGGTCTGCTTTGGGGGTTATACTCACCGTATTTCCCGTCTGCCCGTTCGACCACGCAATGCTCCCCGCACACCCCAGGGCAGTGAGCGTGGCACTTTGTCCGTAGGTCAAAAAAGAAGAAGCGGGGCTAATAATGGGCGGTTTGGGGGGAGTATTCGCCCAAGCGGAGAACCACACAAGACTAAAAAAGTAAATTTTCAGGGCGTTTTTCATGGTTACGTTGTTTGGTACAGTCACTAATATACGCATTTAAATAACAAATGGTTTGGCCGAAGTTAAATCACTTCGGCCAAACTACTTAAAGCAAATTGGCTAAAAGAACGTTAAGAATAGTGGCGGGTTTAAAAATCAGAAAAATACCACTTTCGGATTTGCAGAATTGTATCCCCCTTAGCCAACCTCGTATTTGCAAAAAAAGGCGTAGTGACTTGTTCAGCAATGACTTCCACCACGACACGATCAAAAATACATAAACGCCTAATAAACAACATTTTAAAAATCATGCTCATCGTAGATAGTTTTTCTTTACCCCTTGAAAGCTAATGAAATAATACGTAAATTGTACAAGCGAAGGAGTTGGTGGTAGCAACAGAAAGCGAACCATCGTTCCTAAGTCAAAAAAAATCTTTTTAAATTAAATATTTTCAAATGTCCGAATTAAAAATTACCCTCACCGCTAAAGAGTTTATTGATGCTTGGACTGGAGCTTACAATGGTGTAAAAAAAGAAGATAGGAAGGGGTATTGGCAGGATAATTCGGGAAATATAAAGTTTGAAAACATACAGGTAAATGAAAATATTTATATACCTAAACACGAACAGTTAAATTATTTAAGTATTGGTAACTCAAATTTGAGGAATATCAGAATTGATCATGCAAAGGCTAAAGGGTTTACCTTTGAAAATACAGTAGTGGAAAATTTTGATCTTCTTAGTATTGATACAAATAGAATAGAAGTAAGGAAAGACACTACTATAGGAGCCCTAAGTATTGATAACAATTGCGTATTAAAAGAGAAATTTGAGATTACTGATGGCGCAAGAATTTGTAAAGTTCAACTTGGAGCAAGGGAATTAAAGAAAGTTGTCATTGAATCTTCATTCATCCAGAACTTTATTTGGAAACAAGACAGCTTCTGTGTGTTAAATATAACTGATTGTAAAATTGAGATTTTGAAGTTCAAACAAGCAGTTATCATCAAAGATTCCGTTTTTCAAATCAGCAACACTTCTGTAAATCTTCTTGAATGTTCAACATTCATCAATACCGCATGGCTCAGTATTAGTGGTTTAAGGCCGCTGGTAGATTATGAACGTTTCATTATTGATGAAAAAGAATACCCCATATTAAAAGATGGAGAATACCAATTTGAGCCAATTACCAACGCAAAAACAACCCTACGTTTAGAAAACTCAGACCTGGGCAAAACCTCTTTCGTAAACTGTGATTTAACCGCCTTTGATGAGTTTATTTTTTACAATACCAAGATGTTGGAGGTGTTTGTGGCAGGAACTAAACTACCCACAAAGATAACTATACCCAAAGACACAGAAAATGAAAAGCCTTCACAGGAACGCCTTGCTTTTAGTCAGTTCAAAAAGATGGCGGATAATCGTGGGGATAACGTGCAAGCAACGGAGTTTTTGGCTTTGGAAATGGATGCTTACGCCAAGCAAATAGCCAATCAAGAGGATAAAGGAGGGGAGCGGATTAACTTATGGCTAAACAAATTTTCGAGCAATTGGGGTAATGATTGGGTACAAGCAGTTTTGGTAACGATTGGTGTAAATTCTTACCTGTTTACGTTGTATTGCTTTAGTTTAGGCTATACTTTGGGCGAAGATTGTGATTTATTTTGGGAATTATTATCCAATATGAGTGCCACTTATGCAGCGTTAATTAAGTCTTGTGGTATAAATTGTTGGCAAAACTGTTCATTAAAAATAGTATTGGGTTCATTTCGTACCAATTTTAATATGTTTTTAGCTGTAAAACG